>JBDKSN010000138.1:0-2420 GCA_039680625.1 Anaerolineales bacterium
AGCGGGCGATGGTGAGCCCGAGCCCCGACCCGCCGGCATCTCGCTGGCGGGCGCGGTCGCTGCGGTAGAACCGCTCGAACACGTTCGGCAGATCCTCGGGCGCGATGCCGGGGCCGGTATCGCTCACTGCGATGACCACGCCCTCGGGGTGGTGGTGGGCAGAGAGCACGATCGTGCCGCCCGCCGGCGTGTAGCGCAGGGCGTTGCTCACCAGATTGTGGAGCACCTGCAGGATGCGGCCCGGATCCGCCACGACCTCGGGCAGGTCAGCGTCGCCCTCGACGATGAGCGCCGTGTGCGACTCTTGAGCGAGCTTGCGATGCGCGGCAGCCGCCGACTCGAGGAGGGCAAGCGGCGCTACGTTCTCGACGACGAGCGAGAGCTCTCCCGCGTCGGAGAGCGATAGCGTGCGCAGGTCATCGACCAGGCGCGACAGGCGCAGCGCCTCGTCATAGATGATGCCGATGGTCTCTGGTTCGGGATCGAGCACACCGTCAACCATCGCCTCGGCGTGCCCCAGGATCAGGCTCAGGGGAGTGCGTAGCTCGTGCGCGATGTCGGCCGTCATCTGACGCCGCAGTTCCTGCGCGTGAGAGAGCTGGCTGGTCATGTCGTTGAAGGTGGTGGCCAGCTCGCCAAGCTCATCGTGTGAGCGCACTGGGATGGGGTCGACCTTCTCACCACGAGACAGGGCCTCGGCCGCGGTGCGCAGTTCGCGCAGGGGTCGAGTGAGCGAGCTCGACAGGAGCACGCCCAGCATGACAGCCAGGGCGGCAGCGGCCCCACCGCCGAGGATCAGGGCCATGTTAAAGCGCTGCATGAAGCGGTCAGACGGAGCCTGCGGATCGCCAGGCACAAAGCCCAGTAGCAGCCGGCCCACTTCCTCTCCGTCCACGGTGATGGGCACGCCCTGACGCGTCAGCGAGCGAGGAACTTGCTGCCCCAGCCGAAAGCCCTGCCCGGCGATGACCACGTAACCGTCTTCATCGACCACGGCCACCCGGCCGCGCGAGACCCATTGAGATGAACCCATCGGCGGGCCGCCACCCTGGCCCGGTTGGGGTTGCATCTCGATCTCGACACCTTCCCAGCTGCCGTGCTCGGCATAGTAGGCGGCCCAGTGGGCCACTAGGTCATCGCTCTCGTGAGCCACCATGAAGGTGCCGAACTCGCCCACGGTCGTGCGCCAGACATAGACGGCCACTAGGGCCAGTCCGGCCAGGGCCACTACCGCAAAGGCGATGGCCAGCTTGAACGTGAGCGAGCTCTTGCGCAACACTACCTGGCCGCGCCTTGCTCGGCAAAGCGGTAGCCGACGCCATACACGGTCTCGATGTAGCGAGGCGCACGCGGATCATCCTCGATCTTCGCACGCAAGTTCTTGATATGCACATCGATGGTGCGCTCGTAGGCCTCAAAGGCGATACCCTGCACCTGCTCGAGTAGCTGTGAGCGGGTAAAGACGCGCCCCGGTGCGGCGACCAACACCGAGAACAGGTCGAACTCCGAAGGCGTCAGGTCGACCTCACGATCTTGAATCGTCACCGTGTGGCCCGAGCGATCGATGACCACATCGCCGGCGCGCAACACCTGCGCCACCGGTGGCTGGGCTCCCGCCCGCCGCAACACGGCACGCACGCGCGCCACCAGCACGCGCGGGCTAAAGGGCTTGGTGACATAATCATCGGCGCCCAGCTCGAGGCCCAGCACGGCGTCGGCATCGTCCACACGCGCCGTGAGCATGATGATTGCACCGGGTAGGTTCTCGGCACGGTGCTGTCGCAGGTAATCGTAGCCATCCATCTCGGGCATCATCACATCGAGGATGATCAGGTCGGGCTTCTCTGTGCGCGTCAGGCGCAGCGCTTCTCGCCCATTGCTGGCGGTGAGCACACGATAGCCTTCGCGCTCCAGATAGGTGCGCACCAGCGAGCGCAGGCGCTCTTCATCGTCGACGATCATCACGGTCTTGGTAGTCATGCCTTTCCTCCCAACGCTCAGCCACAAAGGCGAGCAAGGTGTCAGTCCCTGGCTGCACCGCGCCGGAGGCGTGCGGCTGAGTCGCGCCGCACGTTCTCCGTTCAGTGTAGCACGTTACTTGGATTCGAGCAGAGCAATGAGTTTGCCCAAGAGAGCTGTAGGAATGGTGGCACTGGCCGCGGTAGTGAGGCCTTGCCCTCCCTCCGTCTGGTCAGGAGACACTCCGGCTGGAGCGCCACCCATGTCGCCACCCGAGGGCGGCATCCCGCCGCCGGACGGAGGCATGCCACCTCCGCCACCGGGCATTCCGCCGCCTCCCGAGCTGTTGCGCATGCCCGCGCCAGCCTGGATCCTGGCCAGGGTCTCTTGCTTCTCCTGTGAGAGTTCATCGCCACTATCGCCAGCCTTAACACCCTGCTCGGCCATCACCTCCATCAAGT
>JBDKSN010000139.1:0-13974 GCA_039680625.1 Anaerolineales bacterium
CACTGAGGACATCTTTGAGACCCTGGAACCTACCCTGTCTCGCTGAAAGGAGGAGGCTATCCCAGTAACATTTTCATTTGAACGTCAGCCGCCCTTCGGTAACATTTTCATTTGAGTTGACACAACCAGGGGTGCCCGGTGGCTTGCGCGCATCGACCGGGCGACCTACACTCACAGCCAGCTGCCCAATCACGAGGCCACCGATGCAGGTCATACCCGTTCCACTGGATGATCGTCGTCTCGTCCGCCAGTTCGTACAGCTCCCCTACCGCCTGTATCGGGGCTCCCCGTATTGGGTGCCCCCCTTCCGGTCGGATGCCAAAGCGATGTTGAACCCGGCCAAACACCCCTTCTACGAGCATTCGCAGGCCGCCTTTTGGCTGGCCGTAGACGATGGGCGGGTCGTCGGCCGCATCGGTGCCCTGGACAACAGCATCTATAACGCCTCTCACCACTGCCACAAGGGCATGTTCGCCCTGTGGGAACAAGAAAACGATCCCGCAGTGGCCGAGGCACTATTGGGCACCGCCGAGCGGTGGTGCCTTGAACGCGGGCTGACGCACCTCATCGGCCCCATGGGCCTCTCGGCCCTCGACGGCTTTGGTATCTTGATCAAGGGCTTTGCGCTCCGCGCTGCACTGGGCATGCCCTACAACCCGCCGTACTATCAGGCGCTCATCGAGCCGTTGGGCTATGCGACTTTTGAGGATGCCCTCTCGGGCTACATCGACCCCGCGGCACCTTTCCCCGAGCGCATCCATCGTGGGGCTGAACTGGTGGCCAAACGACGTGGCCTGAGCGTGCGACCGCTGGAGACTCGTGCCGACGTCATGGCGCTCGTGCCCGATTTCCGCGAACTCTACAACCAGGCTTTGGGCAACACTTATGACATGATGCCGCTCACCGAGACCGAAGTGCAAGTGCTGGCCAAACAGCTGCTTGGTTTTGCCGATCCTCGGCTGATCAAGGTGGTGCAGCGCGGCGAGCAGATGGTTGGCTTTGTGCTGGCCTATCCCGAGGTCGCTGAGGCCATGCAGCGTTGTCACGGACGGTTCTTCCCCGTTGGCTGGGCGCTGTTGCTCTATGCGATGAGACACACCGACTGGGTCACCATCAACGGCATGGGCATCACCGAGCATGAGCGGGGCTTGGGGGGCACGGCAGTGCTGTTCAGTGAGCTGTACAAGAGCATCACCACTGCTCAGCGCTTCAAACACGCCGAGGTCATCCAGATACGCAGCGACAATACCAAAATGCTCGCCGAGCTGCGTGACCTGGGCGTGGATTTCTACAAGACGCATCGCGTGTATCAAAAGGCGTTGGCCGAGCCAGCGCCTGCAACCATCTCGGGGGTGTAACATGCAACAGACCATGACCGGAGCGATCCTCCCAGGGAACAGCACCGTTGTCCTGAAAGAGTTCCCGGTGCCCAAGCCAGGCCCGGGCCAGGTACTCGTCAAGATGAAGGCCTCGACGATCTGCGGCAGCGACATTCGCGCCATCTATCGCCAGCACATCGGCACCGGCCCCGAGGGCTACCAGGGGGTCATCTGCGGGCACGAACCGTGCGGCCAGATCGTAGAAGTAGGCCCCAACTGCAAACGCTTCGCCGTGGGTGACCGGGTGATCCTCTATCATATCGCCGGGTGCGGCGTGTGCAACGACTGCCGCCAGGGCTATATGATCTCGTGCACCAGTCCTCTGCGCGCCGCCTACGGCTGGCAACGCGACGGCGGCATGGCCGACTATCTTCTCGCCGAAGAGAACACGTGCGTTGCTCTGACCGAGCCTCTCACCTACGTCGACGGGGCGAATATCGCCTGCGGCTTTGGCACGGTGTGGGAGGCGCTGACACGCATCGACGTGAGCGGCCAAGACAATCTGTTGGTGGTAGGCCTCGGCCCGGTCGGCATGGCCGCTCTGCTGTTGGGCAAGGCCCTGGGCGCACAACAAGTGATCGGCGTGGAACATTCGGCAGCACGCCTGGCCATTTGCCGTGAAAAGGGGCTGGGCGATCTGCTATTGCCAGTCGGGCCCGATACGTTGATGCAGATCAAAGAGGCTACCGGCGGGCAGGGCTGCGAGCGGGCCATCGACTGCTCAGGCAGCCCGGCGGGTCGACTAACGGCGATCCAGGGCACGCGCCGTTGGGGACGAGTGGTGTTTGTAGGCGAGGGCAACACCGTGACTTTTCAACCCAGCGAAGACCTCATGCACAAGCAGATCACCCTCTATGGCTCGTGGGTGACTAGCCTCGGCCATATGGAAGGGTTAGTCGAGTTCCTGGTGCGCAAGAACCTGCACCCCGAACAGATCGTGACCCACCGTTTTGGGCTGCAAGACATCGCAACGGCCTTTGACCTGATGGACAAGGGGCAGTGTGGCAAGGTGGCCATCGTCTTGGACTGAGGCCCAACGCCAGCGTCTTTTGGTCAGCAACCGAGCCGCCAATCGAAGCGCCCCCACACGGCACGTGGAGGCGCTTTGAGCGCAGATCAGACTTCTGCGCCATAGTGCTCGTCGCGCAGCTGTTTGAGCCTCCGCAGGGCCGCCAAGAGGCTGCCCGATTCGAACGAGGTGCCGAGATGGCCCTCGTC
The DNA here is from genome assembly GCA_039680625.1 of Anaerolineales bacterium. Taxonomy (GTDB): domain Bacteria; phylum Chloroflexota; class Anaerolineae; order UBA1429; family UBA1429; genus JAAYDS01. Next base: position 2,598 of record JBDKSN010000139.1, read on the forward strand.
CACGCGCTCGCTGCGCACACAGACCGTCAAGAAGCGGCGTATGGTATCGAGGTCAGCGCTCTCGAGCAGCGCCGGATTCGCCAAGAAGCGTTCGGCCATGGCGCTCCAACTCATCCAGTCGCCCGAGAGCAGAATGCCCTGCTCATAGAGCACATCGGTGAACTCGCGCGCCTCGGGGCTGTAGCGATAGTGAGGGATCGACTTGCCACCGCTGACCCAGCGGCCGAACTCGAAATCGTCATGCTCAAACAACGGCAAGTAGGCCAACACGGCATCAAGCTGCTTGCGCGAGAGGGCCAGCTCTGATTGTGGCATGCGGTATTCTCCTCGAAGGCGGCAGTTTGTGAAAGTCGGCACAAACCAGCCTCGATTATCCACGCAGATACCCGGACGTCAAATCATCGTGCCCGGCAAGTGCCGGGTACCGGAGGCAGGTCATATCCCGCCCGTTTCTGCTAAACGCCGATGCGCCCTACAATGCATGCATCTTGTCCGGAGGCGATGAACTATGCCCTTGAACGCGGCACTCGCGCGTGCGTATCCCCCCGTCGACGCCTATTGTCAGCGAATCTTGCCTATGCGCCAACGCAACGAGGTGGTCAATGCCTGGCTGCGCGAACGCATCGACGACTATCTTCCCGAATTGATGGCCCGGGAGGACATCGATATGTGGGTGATCAACACCCGCGAGTACAACGAGGACCCCATCATCCTCACCCTCATGCCAGGCCCAGTGATGAGCGCGCGTCGGCGCACCATCCTGGTGTTCTATCGACAAGCTGACGGCAGCATCGAGCGCCTGGCCGTGGGCCGCTACGGGCAGCAGGGCTACTATGAGCGCGTATGGGATCCTGCGCTTGAAACGCAATACGCCTGCCTGGCGCGCGTCATCCGCGAGCGGAACCCGCAACACATCGCCCTCAACACATCGCTCACCTTTGCCTTTGGCGATGGCCTCAGTCACACCGATTATGTCGAGATGGCCACCGCTTTGGGTCCAGAGCTGATGGCGCGCACCTGCAGCGCCGAGCGCCTTTGCGTAGGTTGGCTCGAGCATCGCCTTGACGCCGAGGTGACCGTGTACTCCGGCATTATCGAGATCGGCCACGCCTTGATCGCCGAGGCATTCTCTACCCGTGTAACCCAGCCGGGCGTCACCACCACGACAGACCTCGAGTGGTGGCTGACACAAAAGATGGTCGACCTCGGCCTCAAGCCCTGGTTCCCACCCACCGTCGACATCCAGGCCGCCGGCCTGCCGCCCTCGATGGACTTTTCGGAGCATGCCAAGCGCCGCGAAGTCATCTTGCCCGGCGACGTGTTGCACTGCGATGTGGGGTTCAACTACCTCGGGCTGTGCAGCGACCAACAGCAGTTAGCCTATGTCTGCAAACCGGGCGAGAGCGATGCGCCCGAGGGGCTACGCCAGGCGCTCGCCGACGGCAATCGCCTACAAGACTGTCTACTGGCGGCGATGCGCGTTGGGCAGAGCGGCAACGACGTCTTGCATGAGACGCTCGAAGCGGCGCGAGCGCAAGGCCTCAACCCGCTAGTCTATACGCACCCCATCGGCGACCACGGCCATGCCGCTGGCCCGACGATCGGCCTTTGGGATCAGCAGGAGGGCGTGCCCGGCGGCGGCGACTATCCCTTGTTCGATCACACTGCCTACAGCATCGAACTCAACACCCGCACCACGATCCCCGAGTGGAACGATCAAGAGTTCGTCGTCATGCTCGAAGAAGAGGCCGCCCTGGTCGACGGTGCCATGCGCTGGCTCGACGGCCGCCAGGAAAGCTGGCACCTCATCGGCTAGGTCGTCACCAGCTCGAAACCAAAAGAGCGGCAGCTCAAGAGCTGCCGCTCTTCTGTTTCCCCTAGACTAGTCGAGCAAGCTCGTGTCGAGGCGAGAGATGCCTGCCGTAGTGCCCACCCAGAGCACCCCCTGGCCATCGGTGGCCAGAGCTGTCACTTGGTTACTGGCCAGGCCATCGGCGCCCGTCCACGATGTCCAGACACCATCGGCATAGCGGGCAAGTCCCAGGCCCCGGGTGCCGAGCCATAACCAGCCCTGATCATCTAGCAGCGCGGTGATGTTCGCCGCGGGCAAGCCATCGGCCGCGGTGAGGGTCTCCCACTGGGTGCCGTCCGAGTGCATTAGCTTTTGCTCGCCACCGCTTCTTGGCGCATCATAGCTCAGCCAGACTCCCTCGCCGTCGGCCTCGATCAGGTTAGGCCGCGCCGCGGGTAGGCCGTCAGCCTTACCATACGTCTTCCATTTGCCGCCCGCATACCGCGCCACCTGGCCCTCGGCAGTGACCACCCACACGACCGCCTGCCCCGCGGCGTCACCACTGGCCGCCACCGCAGTAAGCTCATTCGCCGGCAGCCCCTGCTTGGTGGTGAGCGTCTGCCAGTCCTCGCCATCGAAGCGCGACAGGCCCTTGCCCGTGGCTACCCAAAGAGTGCCCTCGGCATCGACGGCCAAGCCGGTGATTTGCGTAGAGGCCAGGCCATCGGCGTCGGTGAGCAACTCCAACGCATCGCCCTGGATGCGCCAGAGCCCCTTGCCTGGCGCGGCCGCCCACACCGAGCCATCGGCGGTCTGCGCCAACGCCGCGATATTGGTCGGCTGTTGGCCCTTGACCTGGCCTGCCTCTTGCCAAGAACTGCCATTGAACATCGACAACGCCTTGCCGCGGGGAGCCGCCCAGAGCACGCCGGTGTCGTCCCACAGTAGAGCACGGATGTCATTGCCTGCGGGGCCGACGCCAACCAGATAGGCGCGCCAGCTGCCATCATTCAGCTGCTCATAGATGCCTTCGTCGGTGCCCAAGAGCAACGTGCCGCTGCGCAAGGTGAGGAACCGCCGTACAGAACGTGCCGGCAGCCCCTCATCTGCCGAAATCTGTTTCCACCGACCATTGTCGACGATCCAGATGCCGCTCTTCTCGGTGCCGAGCCACATGCGCCCCTGCGCATCCTCATAGAACGCCTGTACCGCATAGTCCGCGTCTTGGGGAAAGCTCAGCGCAGTAAACGTGTCTTTGGCATAGGTCACGGCACCGAACGGGGTGCCGAACCAGAGCGTGCCTTTCTTGTCAGCGCCGATCGCCAGCACACCCTGCCCCGAGATGGGCTTCTCGGTATAGACGCGCCATTGTTCGCCATCGAGGCAGGCCACGCCTTGGCCACCGAACCATATCCGGCCGTCGGCGTCCTCATAGAGGCTGTAGACATTGTTGGCCTGCGCTTGGGTGCTAAAGTGTAGCGGCTGCCAGGTTTCGCCGTCGTAACGCACCACGCCAGCGCCCTCGGTGCCCACCCACAGACGGCCCTGGCTATCGACCAGCAGGGCCTCGACATCGTCGCTGCCCAACACGGCACTGCCCAGCGAGCCGACGATCTGCCCTTGCTCGTACCGCGCCAGGCCCGCAGAGGTTCCGATCCAGATCACCCCATCGAGGGTCTGTGCGACGGCGCGCGCGTCGTTCGAAGGCAGACCATCCGCGACGCTCAAAGTTGTATGCGCACCAGTGGCCAGATCCCAGATCACCACGCCGCCGGTAGTCGCCGCCCACACGCGCCCGTCGGTGTCTTCTAGAAGGTCCTGCACATCATCAACGTTCGCCTGGATCGACCAGGCCAAGGGCTCGGGCGTAGGCGTTGTCTCGGCGACGACCTCGGCGGCCACAGTGGCTGGCTCGGTAGGCTGCAGAGGTGCCTCTCCCTGCACCGCTAGAGTGGCTGTGGGCATCTCGGCCACAGGGGCGGCCCCTTCTGTAGGCGGGGGCGCGGTGGGTGGCAAAGTAGCCACCACAAACGGCTCCACAGACTGGCCTCCGGCGCAACCCGCCAGCAGCAGGAATAGCGCGACACTCAGACGATGGACGATTTTCACTTAGCCAATCCTCCAGGTAGCACTCTGCGCCGCCATAGACTCGAGTCAGTCTGCACCATCAGGCAACCGGCCCTCTGAGCACTTGCAATGCATCGCGGGCAATGGCAAGACCACCCGCACTGCTCACCGACGACATCATCGCGCCAGCTTGGTCTGGTCGCCACTGCCCCAGGGCAGCCCTACGGGGAAGCGTAGCGCATTCCGCGCCATCTTGGTGCGAAAGGCTTCACTCAGATCGATGTCGGCGGCGTTGGCAAACTGCAGCAGGTAGATGAGCACGTCGGCCACCTCGGCCGCCACTTCAGCGCGATGGCCTTCATCCGCCATCAGGTTGCGCGACTCGTCGCGATCGAGCCACTGAAAGTGTTCGAGTAGCTCGGCAGTCTCGATCGCCACCGACACGGCCAGGCTCTTCAGGTCGTGATTCCGTGACCAGTCCCGCTCAGCCACAAAGTCGGCGATCGCGCGTTTGAGATCAGCAACGGTCGTAGTGTCATCCATGGCAATGCCTCGAGATACGCTCAGGGGATCCGCGGCTTAGCCAGCACTTCGCGTACCTGGAACGAGAGGAAGGTGCGCGCAAAAGACGGCCAGCAGACGATCGCCGTATCGGCGCCGTTGCTCGAACCGGCGATACCGATGACCTCGTGTTCCATGTCGACGAGGCCAGCTTCGGCAGCCATGAGGATGCTCTCTACAGCCACCTTCATCCCCTGACTGAACGTGTAGAGCGTATCCCGTACGATCTCTTCGGGAGCGCGCCCGCCATACTTCTCACTCAGTGCCGAGCCGATGCCGTCGCCCAAGGCGCTCAAACCTGTGACGATGCGCACGCCCGCCGCCTCGACGCGAGCACGTTCGGCGGGTGTCATGCACCAACCGAGCGACGCATAGCCATGGCCGATCGACACGGCCGTTACCGTGATGCCTTTGGGGATAAAGCGCTCGGCCGCCTGTAGCGCCGTTCCGCCGTGGCTCGACGCCACGACCACTTGCCGGATGCCCAAAGCTAGAGCGCGCTCCAGAGCGATGTCTAGCGTAGCGGCCGTATTCTGCGGCCCACCCTCTTCAAAGTACAACGTTTCCAGTCTCATGATGTCCTCCTCGACGTCACACACCGATCACGGATTCGGGCAAAGCATACCACGGGGTCAGCTCTTCGCCCAGCAGCCGCTCGCCCTCGGGAGCGAGGGGTGCCAGCATGGCCGCCTCGCGGCCGATCTCGACACAGCCGGCGGCCACAGCCACGGCCTGCAGTCCCGCATCTCTCACTGGCGCCAGCAGGCGTGCCTCAGCACGGAGAGCGCCTCTGAGCAGAGCCAAGGCCTGCGCCGCGCCCGCTGAGCCGGGCAACCAGGCGAGGTCAGTGAGGACAAGCGACTCTGCAGCGCTACCGATCACACGGGCACGACAGTAGTTGACCGCTGCGACGATCGGCCCTTCGCGCGGGGAAAACCATGTCTCCGAGGGCAGCTCGAGCGGCCGCTGCTCACGACGCCACCGCCAGAGAGGCTCGTCTAGCGGAACATAGCCATTATGGCCGCCATAGACGTGATTCCAAAAGGCAATCAGGTTGGCCGTGTCGGCTGGAGTGGCCAGGCGAGCCTCCTCAGACCCCGTCGAGGCTTGGCCTCGCGCCAACACGCGAATCTGCTCGGCGATGGAAAAGCCGAGCGACTCGTAGAAATGACACGGCGCCGATGCGGGCACGGTGAAGAGGAGCGCCACCACAGCACCGGCGGCTCGTGAGGCCTCTAGCGCGGCTGCCAGCGTACGCCGCGCCAACCCAAGTCGGCGGTACGCCGGATCGGTCATCACCGTGTCCACCAGCGCCACAGGGACGAGCGCACCTGCCATCTGCACGCGCTCCAGCGTGATATAGACGCTGCTCACCAGCACACCCTCGGCATTGACAGCACCCATCGACAGGTCGCGGCGCATCCGTGGCCGTTCCAGATACCAGTTGATCTTGCCCGCGGTGGGCAGCGTGACGCCCGCATAGCCGGCAAAAGCCGCGCTGGCCAGGCGTAGCGCTTGCGAAGGCAAATCGGCCACCTGGCTATGCGCTACGATCGCGCAAGAGGTAGCCGCCCCATCTCTAGACATAGGCCGTCAGCAGCTGCAGAGGTTGCGGCGCGGTCCAATAAGCCTTCCACTGTCGCCCGGCAAAGCGCCCCTGATAGAGTTGGTTGCCCACGATGGCCCAGGCATCGCCGCGAGCATCGAACACGACATGCCCGGCATCGATATTGGCCGCCGTGGAACCGACGAAACCGTCGACGACTTGCCGCCAGTTGTAGCCGCCATCTTCACTGCGGTAGAGTTGCCCGTGCACATTATCGCCCTGCGGGCCGTCGCTCACGCTGGTAAGGATCACGTTGGGATCTTTCGGATGCACCGCAATGGCGCGGCCATAGCGCCCGCCCAGACGATCGCCGCGATAGGCCCAACTGTCGCCACGGTCGCGGCTGATCCAAACGCCGTTGCTGGTCGTCGCATAGAGGCCCTTGACTCCTCCGGCGCTGACGGCGATCGCATGCACATCGTTGGGCAGCGTGGGCGCCACTGGCTCCCACACGACGCCGCCATCGGCCGAGCGCATGATGCCGCCTACATGGATGTCGGCATACACCCAGCCGTCGCCCGTAACCGCCAGCGAGCGCACCGCGGCTGGCCCGCCCCAAGGCGTGCGCCAGCCATCGTTCCCTGGAAGTCGGTCGAACGACATGCTGGCATGAGCCTTGCTGCCCCCCAGTTGCAGGCGATAGACCCTCGCCGGCTCTGTGCCGAGCACCAGGGTTAGCGGCTGCTCACTCAAGATGGCCAATGCAGTGATGACTTCGGGGATCCCCGTCGGGAGGCGCAGCGGCGCCTCGCCCGCGTCGATCAATAGCTCGTTATTAGGCAGCAAATAGATGCGATATCGACGGCCCTCCACAGCAGCGAGCAACGTCTCGCCCGTGAGCACAGGCCTGGGCAGCGTCGGAGGCGGCCCCTGCGGGTTCAGCGGCAGGTGATAGGCCGTATCCCGAGCGATCATCAACATCGGGCGCACTCCCCTTCCATGTGGCAGTCGGTGAGGCCGATTCTAGGTATGCACCCAGTGACTGTCAAAGCTCATATGCACGGGGGGTAGCGCGCAGCTGCAGATCATACTATCCTGACCAGGCCATGGCAGGGTGCGCAGCATGGAGGGGTGGCCAAGATGCCCGACATTCAGAACGGTGCGATATCGATCCACTATCAAGTTGTTGGCGTCGGTGCCCCCCTGCTCTGCCTGCACGGCATGTGGGGCAGCCACGAGGTCTTTGAAGAAGGGGGCTGGGTGGCCGCACTCGCTGGCGACCATCGCCTGCTCCTGCCCGACCTGCGCGGCAATGGCGCCAGCGACAAGCCTCACGACGCCTCTGCGTATGAGCGCGAGCAGCTAGTGAGCGATGTGCTCACCATCCTCGATGCCGAAGGCATCGCGTCGACGGCGCTGTTCGGCTATTCGATGGGCGGGTGGATCGCCTATGCCGTGGCCCAGGCCGCCCCCGAGCGAGTGCGCGCGCTCATCGTCGGCGGCGCTGGCCTCGACCCACACCAGACGCATGGTGCCTCGGCTATGCGCTTTGGACTGCGCCTCCTCGATCAGGACTTGCCGACGATGATCCGCGCCATGACCCTGCCCAATTTGCCCGAGAGTACCCGCCAACGCCTCTTGCGGAGCGACGAACAAGCCCTTCGCGCCTTGATGACCGCCTGGATCATGGGCCAGAAGGGCGAGGTCGAGGCTCTCAGTCAGTTCGATCGGCCCGCATTGATCTTTGCCGGCGACCGCGACCCCAACGAATCTGCGGCTCGTGCCTGTGCGGCTGCCCTCCCTCAGGGGCGTTTTGCCCTGCTGCCCGGACACACCCACGATAGTGCCCTGCTGAGCGCGCCCGATGCGATCGCCATCGTTCGCGCCTTCTTGGACGAGATCGAAACAGGGGGGCACGCACCCTTCAGCTAAACGCCGCCCTCTACCGTGCAGGGAAGCGTCGGCGAGCGACCTCGTTGGTTTGACCATACTTAACGGCCATGTTATACTAGAGCGTACCAGAGTTTCAGGGCATATCGGCGCGTCAATGCACCGCAATTCACACGAGGTGGTACCATCAGCAGCAACAGAGAGCACCGCATCAACCGTGACATCCGCGTCCGTGAGGTGCGCTTGATCGACGAGCAGGGTAAGCAGATGGGCATCTACCCTACTCGTGAGGCGCTGCGTGTAGCCGAGGAGCGCGGCCTGGACTTGGTGGAGATTGCGCCTCAGGCCAACCCCCCAGTCTGCCGCTTGCTCGACTATGGCAAGTTCATGTACGAACTGCATCGCCGCGAGCGCGATGCGCGCAAAGCGCAGAAACAGATCGAGATCAAAGAGATCCAGATCAGGCCCAAGACGGCGGATCACGATATTGAGGTCAAGCTCAATGCAGCGCGCCGGTTCCTGGCTGAGGGAGCCAAGGTGCGTATCCGGGTGCGCTTTCGTGGTCGCGAGCACACTCATCCCGAGCTGGGCGATGAGCTCATGCAACGGGTGATCGCTGACATGAGCGATGTTGCTGTGGTCGAAAGCCCACCCAAGATGGAAGGCTCTGCGTTGATCATGCTGCTCTCTCCTTTGAAAAAGACCGAGCCAGCCAAGACGGAATAGGTCCGCCTGTTTTCCTGGCTCGTGCTTTGAGTTTGTCGGAGGAAAAACACAAGTGCCTAAGCTCAAGACTTACAAGGCCGCCGCTAAGCGATTCAAGCTAACCGGCTCGGGGAAACTGATGCGCTCTCAGGCAGAAAAGCGCCATCTGCGGCGGCGTCGCGCCAAGCGGGTCAAGCGTAGCCAGTGGATGATGACCGAGGTCCAGGGCCGCGGCGAGATCAAACGCGTCAGCCGCCTGGTACCCTACATCAACAAATTCAAGGGCTAGGCGCGGCCAGCCCGCGATTCACTGGAAAGGAGCGCTACCGTGCCTAGAGTCAAAAGGGGCGTCGCTGCCCATAGCAAACACGTCAAGGTCCTAGGGATCACCAAAGGCCAACGCATGACCAAGAACCGCCTCTTTCGGCGGGCGAACGAGGCCATGCTCAAATCGTTGGCCTACTCGACACGCGATCGTCGCGCCCGCAAGCGCGATATGCGCCGCTTGTGGATTGCGCGCATCAACGCCGCTGCGCGAGCCAACGGCATCAGCTATAGCCGCCTCATCAACGGCTTGAATGTCGCCCAGGTGCAGGTGAACCGCAAGATGTTGGCTGAGATGGCCGTGAACGATCCAGCATCGTTCGCCAAGCTCGTGGATGTGGCTCGCGGCGCCCTCGCCGCCTAGCCTGGTCTGGCGATAGCCAAGATAACGCCCCCGATCCCTCGGGGGCGTTTGTCCTGTTTGCTAACCACTAGCCCTGGTCGGCTAGTTCGATAGCCGCCGGTTGCTGCTGCACCCGACGGAGCCGCTCGAGATCCAGTTTTGGCGTTCGGTCGAAATAGAGCACGCCGTTCTGCTCTTGATCGATGTCCGTCAGCTGCGTATAGCAATAGCCGAACATGTTGGGATCACCCAGCAGCACGTTGCACAGGCCCTCGAACCGCGCGTACACCTCTTCGACGGTACGACAGCGCTCGCCATAGCCCCACGAGTCGCGACCGTGTTCCGCCTGAGGATTCCACCAAATCCCGCCGAACTCGCTGACAAAGAAGGGCTGGCCAGCGTAGGGGATCGACCAGGGACGCGGCGTCTCCCAGCGACCTCGCGGCGGGCGGCCGTTCATGAATGGCTTGCCCTCTGCCAAGCCAGCGTGGTTTGCGGCAAACCGCGCCGGATCCTGCTCATAGTCGTGGCAATCATACACATCGGCGCCATAGACGCGGTGTGAATAGCCCGAGGCGTCGAGCACCGGCCGGGTCAGGTCCATCGCCTTGGTCGCCAGGTACATGCCCAGCGTGACCTCGTCGAGCCGGCTCAGACGGTCGGTCAGCGGCTGCCAAGTCTCATTCAGCGGGCACCAGCCCACGATACTGGGGTGTGAATAGTCGCGCGCCAGCGCCTCGAGCCATTGGGTGATATAGCTGGGCGTAGGCTGTTGGTGATCGTGCTCTGGGCCGAACCCACCGCAACCCCAATCACCGAACTCGCCCCAGACCATATAGCCCAACTGGTCGGCCCAGTACAGAAAGCGCTCTTCGAACACCTTCTGATGGAGGCGTGCACCGTTGAAACCCGCGGCCATGCTCAGCTCGATGTCTCGCCTGAGAGCCTCGTCATTGGGCGCAGTCATGATGCTCTCGGGGTAATAGCCCTGATCGAGCACGAGCCGTTGAAACACCGCCTTGCCATTGATCTTGATCGTCTTGCCGTCGATAGCTACCGAGCGCAATCCAGCATAGCTGGTAGCCTCATCGACGACATTGCCCTGACCATCGAGCAGGGAGAGCTCGAGACCATACAGATAGGGTTTGCCCGGCTCCCACAAGACACGCTGGGCCTCGGGCACGAGCAGCTCGACAACGGCCGCCATGTCGCGCCCCAACGGACACGTCGCCCGCGAAACTACCGCACCTTGGGCGTCTGTCAGCACGGCGCGCAGATGCATGCCCTTGCGCGGCCGGACGAGAGGCACCTCCACGATAAAGCAGCCGCGCCCCAGATGTGGCGTGATCCGTGGCCGCTCGATACGGCTGGCGGGCACTGGCTCCATCCACACTGACTGCCAGATGCCCGTGGTGCGCCCATAGAGCGCCCCCGAGCCAGCGAACTCGTGTGCCTGTTTGCCCCGCGGTTGTGGTACGCCGTGGGGGTCGCGGGCACGCACTACGATGGTCGCCGTCTCACCGGGCGCCACCACGCCGCGCAGATCGCAGGTGAAGGGGGTAAAGCCACCGCGATGGCGGAACACCTCGACACCATTGACCCACACCGTCGCGTCATAGTCCACCGCCTGAAAGTGCAACAGCACTTCTCGCCCGGCCCACTCGGCAGGAATGGTCACCTCCCGACGATACCAGACCGCATCCATATAGTCCTTGCATGCGACCCCTGAGAGTTGACTCTCGGGGCAGAAGGGCACCTGGATAGCGCCGGCCAACCGACGGGCGAGGAGGCCGCGCTCCAAGCCGCTGTCGCTCGCGTCGATCTCAAACTCCCACTCGCCGTTGAGGCATAGCCAATCTCGGCGGACGAATTGGGGCCGCGGATACTCTGGTCGGGGAATAGTCATGCCTTCCTCCCAAGCAGTGCTTGCTCCACACCCAGATAGGCCATAGGGCGTCTTGCCGAGCCCTTGTAACACGCAAATCAGCGCCTCCCACCCGACCTTGCGCTTGCCTGCGTGCAGGGTGTGTCAACTCAAATGAAAATGTTACCGAAGGGCGGCTGACGTTCAAATGAAAATGTTACTGGGATAGCCTCCTCCTTTCAGCGAGACAGGGTAGGTTCCAGGGTCTCAAAGATGTCCTCAGTG
>JBDKSN010000140.1:0-17084 GCA_039680625.1 Anaerolineales bacterium
AAAAGCCCCTGCTCGGGGAACTCGTCGCCGTAGGGCACCCAAAACGCGCGGATACGGTGGTCGGGGTAGGTGCGCCGATACTCGGGCTGATGGCTGACCAGCACGATCACCAAGTAGGCCACCGCCATGCCCAGCCAGGGCAGAGAGGCCACCGGCACCAACCACCCCTTGCCCTTGAGCGCCTCTTGCCACGAAGCCAGCTGCGCTCCGACGAGCAACAGCGCGCCAGGGAAGAAGGCGTACACATGCGTGCGCGGATCGTCGAACCAGAACATGAAGATGATAAAGGGCACGCCGAACCACAGCAGCAGCGGCCGATCCAACCCACTGCCCTCTGGAGCGCAGATGGCTGCCACGAACCACGCCACGAACAGCAGGCCAAGCCAATCCTGACCCTGGAACGTCCAGGAATCGCCCGTCCAGGCAGCTTGTACCAGCATGACCACCAACGCCAGCGGCAGCGCCCATCGTAGAGGGGTCGCCTCGGCGCTGCGGCGCAGCAATACCCAGAGCGCAACCGCGCCTACGAAGGCGAGATAGTACACGGCGTTGTACACCGTGCCGATCTCGAGCAAGTGCCCCAGGTTGTTGTATGGTGGCTCCGCGCCCATGCGCAGCGATAGATAGCCAGCTGTCTGGGCAAAGGTGGCGCTGGTGACATAAGGGCCGTAGAATGCCGCGAGGAGAACCATCCCCAACAGCACTGGCCCGCCCACTGCCTTGACCAGGTCGCGCCAAGTGCGCTTGGGCAGCCTTTCCGTGCTCAGCTCACCGCGCAAGATCAACCACGCCGCAGGAATGACGGCAAAGGCCGCATCCGAGTGCGCCCACATGCCGACCGCCAGAAACAGCGCGCTCAGCCAGATGTAGCGCCGCTCATGCGTAGCGGCATAGTCCAGCGCCATCAGGACGCCCAGTGCCCCGAACAAGAGCACCAGGCTCTGATATTGCACAATGCGACCAAATGCGACGAAAAAGCCATTGAGCGAGGCCAACAGCCCAACCCAAGCAGCCGCGCGCTCGCCCAAACCTCGTTTGGCGATCTGGTAGAGTGCCAGCACAGCAAGCACGTTGGCAAGCGCAAAGGGCAACCTTGCCCCCCACTCGTTGAGCGCCATCCCCTGCGCATAGGGCAGCAAAACGAGCAATATCTCGGCGGGCCCTTTGCGGTGCAGGAACAGCACATCGTCTCGCCCCTGGATGGCCGCGGCGGCCTTGTGCACCACGGCCACTTCATCACCCTGGAACTCGCTATAAGACAAGTTCACCAGGCGAAAGAGTGCAGCCACTACCAGCAGGGCCACTACCGTGAGCCCCTCACGCCGCTGCAGTTTGCGCACCCTGGATGCATAAGGCCAGAGGAGGTTCGCACCCAGCAATAGAATCAGCAGTGCATCATAGACGCCCAGAGAGAGCCGACGGGTCAGCGTCCCGGGGACATAGTGCAGGCCGAGGGTCACCACCTCGCTCAGTGCATAGCCAAGGCCGAGGGCGATGAGCGCGGCCTCGACGATCGTGTGATCGCTGCCGCGCCGAAAGATGACGCGATAGAGCAACAGCCCCGGCAGGAGGACATCGAGGACTAGCGCTGCCACCGCCTTGGGCGATGGCCAAGGCACGGCGAGCAGGACGGCGCTACAGACCGAGACTCCCACCGCGCAGAGCAGGACGAACAGCCAGGGCCGGGTCTGCTTCACGGCACAGTCTGCTTGGGCGCGGCCACCGCCTCATAGTCGACGATCTCACGCACCCGGTAGGTCTTGAGATCCTGGGCCTCAAAGTAGGTCCGCATCACCATCTCGCCCAGCAGGCCCAGCGATACGAGCTGCACGCCCATCACCAGGAGCAAGACAGCGAGCACCAGCGCGGGTCGGTTGCCCAGAGGTTGCCCCATGAATATCTTCTGGATGGTGAGCCACAGGCCCAATAGGAAGCCAGCGCCCCCCAACACGATACCCCACTTGCCAAAGATGCGGATCGGCCGGGTCATATAGCCCTGCAGATAGCGGATGGTGATCAGATCCAACAAGACACGGAAAGTACGGCTGATGCCATATTTACTCTTGCCAAACTTGCGCGGGCGGTGACTTACGGGCACCTCGGTCCATCTTGCGCCCAGCCAGGCGGCGATGTCGGGGATAAAGCGATGCATCTCGCCATACAGGCGCATGTCTTTGACGATCTCGATGCGATGGGCCCGAAGCGAACAGCCCCTGTCGTGCACATGCACGCCGGTGACTTGGGTGATGAGCCAGTTGGCGATCTTGGAGGGGAGCTTGCGGCTAAGGGCGGCATCTTGCCGGTCTTTGCGCCAGCCACTGACCACGTCATAGCCCTCGGCCATCTTGTCGAGAAGCGCAGGGATACTGGCCGGGTCGTTCTGGAGGTCGGCATCGATAGTGATGACGATATCGCCCTTCGCACGATCGAAACCGGCACTAAAGCCAGCCGTCTGCCCATAGTTGCGACGAAAGCGGATGACCTTGACCCGATGGTCGCGCTCGGCCAGCTCTCTGAGCAGCTCGAACGAGCGATCGGTGCTGCCATCATCCGCACAGATGATCTCGTATTCGAGCCCGAGGGGGTCGAGCACCGCGGTGAGCTGCTCATAGAGATACGGGATGTTCTCTTCTTCATTATAGACGGGCACCACGATGGACAGGTCCATCATTCGCCTCCCTTGTCATCTGAACGCCGCCGTCGCAGCCCGCCAATCGCTTGGACCGCATAGAGCACTGCACCGACGACCCCCGTAATCACATTGACCAGGTAGAAGCCGAGCGACATGGCAATCGCCTGAGGAGCCGTGGTCAGCCCCGTGTTGGCAAAGGCCAGGACATACGCGCCCTCGCGGGTGCCGAGGGCGCCAACCGAGGGGATCATCATGGAAAGCGAGATCACGGGCATCAGTCCGGCAAAATACAGGAATGGCAACCGCACGCCCAGGGCGAGGCCGATCACATAGACCATCGCAAACAGCACCAGATTGAATACGACCGAGATGGCCATCGAGCGCCAGAACGCCCCTGTGCCACAGGCGTGCACTGCGTGATACAGTTTGAGCAATGCTGTACCCGCTTTGCCGGGCAGTATACTCAGTAGCTTGTCGATCAGTTTCTTTTGGAACAACAGCCATGTGCCCACGATGCCCAGGCAGCACACCGCCAGGAGCGCATACCGCTCCAGCTGGGGCAACGCCGGTGAGACAAAGGGCCAGGCTAGCAGGCCCAACCCGAACAAGGCCACCAGCCCCACCAAGCGATCGACCAACACCGTGCCCACCGACTCGGAGCCGCGCTGGCTGTAGCGGTTCAGTTCATACATCTTGACGGCATCCCCGCCAAAGCCAGAGGGTAGAAAAGTGTTGAAAAACGTGCCCACATAGTACAGATAGACCAAGCGCCCTACCGGCACCTGGACATCGACCGCCTCGAGCAGTGCCTGCCAGCGATAGGCGCGGATCACTTGCGTCGTTTGAAAGAGCAAGACGGCCACCAGGAATAGCCAAGGGTCGACCTCGCGGAGCACCGCCAAGGCCTCTTGCGGATCGATGAGCCGAAAGAGCAGCAGAAGCAGCCCGACGCTCACCAGCAACTTGACGAGATTGCCGAGCTGCTTTTTCACCACACCCACCTTGCTTGAGCTAGTACGCGCCGGATTATAGCATCCGGCCATAGCCGGGTCAAAGTATCTCCGCTCACGCCGTATACACTCATGAACGTTGGCGTTGCCGTCGAGTTCCCCTCCGATGATCCCGGGCAGACCGGCATCAGACGCTTACGCAGCGCTACGAGTTGGTGCCCCACCCTGAGAACGCTATACTGTGTGCCTAGATAGGAGGCCACCGCATCATGACAAGCCCAGCGTCCGATCTCACCGCGCGTCTCACAGCTGCTGACCAGCTCCTCAACGCCATGTCTCTCGACGAGGCGATCGCTGCTTACCAGGAGATCCTCGCCATCGACCCCTCTCTGTATGCGGCGCAGCTGGGGCTGGCTCGGGCACTGACTCGCCAGCGGCGGCATGAAGAGGCGCGCGCGGCCATCGAACAGTGTATTGCCCTGGCCCCCGAACGTCCCGAGGGCTATGCCGCGTTAGGCGTGCTCTTCTTCTTGCTCGACGAGACCCAGGCCGCTCGCGAACAGCTCGAGAAGGCGCTCAGCCTATCGCCCAACGATCCCGAGGCAACACTGACGCTGGCCCAGGTACTTGCGGACGCTGGCGAGCAAGAGGCTGCGCAGCAACACCTGGCTGCTGCGCGGGCGACGATCGATGCCCTGCCCGAGGGCGTCGATCGCGACGCCATGAGTGCGCTTGCCTGGCATGCGCAGACCTATCTACACCTCGTCAGCGGCGACAACGTCGCCGCCCGTGAGGCCGCGCAACAGGTGATCGCCTTGCGCGAGGCCAACCCCTATGCCGCGTCGCTGGCGTACTCCAACCTGGGCATCCTCGAAGCTCAGGCTAAGAACTATGATCAAGCGATCGACTACCTGGAACAGGCCTATGCGCTCAATCCGCGCTTCTATCGCGCCACGAGCGCGCTGGGGCGCATCTTGTTGCTAAGGCACAGGTACGATCGCGCCGCTGAGGTGCTCGCTACCCTGGTCGAGCATCCGTTTGCCGACCAAGCGATGGATCGCTATCTTTATGCGATGGCCCTGGCCAAGTCCGGGCAGAGGCAGGCGGCCCTCGAACAGTATCGAGCCGCGCTAGCCCACGGCCTCAAGGGCGTCTTCCGCCTGCAAGCGCGTTGGCAGGTGATCTGGCTGAGTCAATTTGGCCGATATGCAGTCATCGGCGTGGGGCTGGCCGCGGTGTTGGCCTATGTAGTCATCGGCAAACCCGATGGCAGCGCTCTCTCCTTGCTGGCCATCGTAGTGGTGATCCTGGTGTTGCAACGTATGCTGGGCCGCACGCGTCGCTAATGTGAGGACTGCCGGCCTTGGTCGGTAGACAAGTATCGAGATGATTGAGGCAGCGACCAAGACACAACTGAAGGACATTGCCGTTCGCTACCTGCTCCACCGCAACGTCGGCGTGCGTATGCTGGCCGTGGCGGTGCTCGCCCTGATCGTGGGCGGGCCTATTGGCATACTGGTCGGCTTGCTCGGGCCGGTGGTCGGCGCGGCCGCCGTCATTGCGATTGTCGCAGTCTATGCAGTCTTCCGCAGCCCGCTGCTGGCCCTGTTGAGTGTGATGGCCGTGGCGTTTGTGCTGCCTTTTGCGGCTGTGCCGGTCGACATCGGCTTTGCCCCCACCTTTCTCGACCTCACCCTGGTAGCGGCCTTCGTCGTGTGGATCAGCCGCACCGTCTTACACAAAGACCGTGAGATCATCCTCGAATGGCCCTTTGGCGGCGTGTTGGTGTTTGCCACGCTGGCGGTGTTCTCGTTCATCGTTGGGCTCAGCCATGCGCCCCTCAGCTCGACCATCCTGCGCCGGTTTGCCGAGCTGCTGCTTGCGATCCTGTCTTTTGTTCTAGTGCTCAACATCGTGCGTACCCGGCAACAGCTAGTGATCGCCGCCCACGCGATGGTCTGCGGCGGATTTATGGCAGGGCTGGCGGGCGTAGGGATCTACTTCCTTCCGCGAGACCTAGCGCAGCGCGTGTTGAACGCCCTTTCAGCCTTACGCTACCCCAGTGGCGATGTCCTGCGCTATATCGAAGACGACCCAGAACAGGCCCTACGTGCCATCGGCACCTCGGTCGACCCGAATGTTCTCGGCGGTGTGCTCATTTTCACCGCGGTCCTGGGCACCGCACTCTTGCTCTGCAAAGAACCGATCCTGCCCCGCTGGCTGCTCGCCGTCATGGTGGGCACCATGGTCATCTGCCTCTATCTGACCTACTCGCGCAGCGCCTTTGTCGGGCTGGCCGTCGGCATTGCCCTGTTGGGTGTGTTTCGCTATCCCAAGCTGATCTGGTGGGGGCTGGCAGGAGCATTGCTGATGCTCCTCTTGCCACAGACCCAGGACTATGTCCAACGGTTCATCGGCGGCCTCCGCGGCGAGGACCTGGCCATGCAGATGCGCTTTGGCGAGTACAAGGATGCGCTGATCGTCATTCGCCGGCACCCATGGATCGGCGTGGGCTTCTCGGGCACTCCCGAGATCGACACCTACATCGGCGTCTCGAGCGTCTACTTGCTGATCGGTGAAGAGATGGGTCTGATCGGGCTAACGGCGTTCGTCGCGACGATGGGTGCGTTCTTTGTGCGGTTCCTGGCGCGCCGCCACGTATTGGCGCAAGACAGCCTGCTTCAGGCGATCGGCTATGGCACCACCATGGCGGTAGCCGGCGCCCTCGTCGCCGGCCTGGCCGATCACTATCTGTTCAACCTGGTGTTCCCTCACGCAGGGGTGATCCTCTGGTCGACTATGGCGCTAGGCGTTGCCTCGCTGCGCATCGCTGTGCTCCCCGAGCGACGCATCACGCCTGACCGGCGCCACTGGATCGTCCAGGCCTTCTTGCCTGACCCGCCTCCACAACGCAGGGCAGCCGATGTGCCCACTCCCTAGCGCAACGGCCACTTGGATCAGCCTCAAGGAGATATCGAAGGCGCATAGTGCACACTATTACACAGAACTGGCTGGGTATTTCTACGCAGACCGTGCTATAATGGGCGTAGCGACCTATGCTATAGGAGATGTGTGACTCGTGACGACGACTGAACCTTCAGAACCCTCAAGTCCCGAGCCCGACCAACCGAGCTCAGCTCCCTGTTCTGGGCCTTGCCCTGAGCGTGCTGTCTCGAGGGCGCTGTCGAACCTCTATCTGCAGCTGCATCACCCACTGCGTGATCCTCGTCGAGACTGAGTACCTTGTGCGCGGCGCTTTTTGCGCTCGCGCCGATCAGCCTGACTGTCCGTGGGGAATCACAGTTGAGGTAGACATGCAGACAGAGCCAGGAAAACTGCAAGAGTTTCGCGAATATCGCCGCATCGCGGGCGTGGATCAGATTGGCCGTCGCTACTTTGCGATGAACGCCTTCGATGGCATCTTGACCATGATTGGCGTCCTCATGGGCTCGCTGATTGCACGCATCTCTGATCCGTTCATCGTCCTCTATACTGGTCTCACCACCTCGCTCGCCATGGGCGTCTCGGGATTCTGGGGAGCCTATGTCACCGAGTCGGCTGAGCGCAAACACGAGCTAGCCGAGCTCGAGCACGCCATGTTGCGTAGCCTGTCGCACTCAAAGCAGGCCCGAGCCGGACGGTTCGCCGTGATTGTGGTGTCCATCATCGACGGCGTCTCGCCCCTGCTGGCCGGTTTCATCGTGCTGATCCCCTTCTTGCTGCCGACGGCCCAGCTCTCTATTCGGACCACCTACTTGGCCTCGTTGGGCATCGCCATGGTGCTACTCTTTGGCCTGGGCGTGTATCTCGCCAACATCGCCAAAGAGGGCCTCATTCGCTCGGGCCTACGCATGCTGTTCGCGGGCGTCTTGTGCGTAGGGCTATCCGTACTCCTAAGCACCTTTGGGGGGTGATACGAGACGATGTGGGCCTCGGTCTGGAACCGCGTTGTGTTGCTCGCTTCCGGCATGTTATTGGGCTGGAACTTGGTGCACTATTGGGCAGCGCCAGACGAACGTAGGAGAGGATACCTGCTCCGCATCGTCCTGGGCGCCCTGCTAGGATTCCCCCTGATCATTGTGCTGGCGGTGACCAGTGCCGCTGCGGCGATACTCGGCCTCTTGGTGATCCTCTTGTGTGCCGTGGTGGCCTATGCCGCCAATGCCAAGCAGTTGCTCAAACCGCCGTGGAAGGCGCCTCAAGAGCCTCCCGAGCGCCCCACATCCTGGACTGACCAGCGAGTGGTGTACCTCATCACCGCACTGGCCCCCGAGCGCTATACAGGGCCTGCCGTATGGGCCGAATTCGTCCGACAGCGCGCTGCTGCTGGACTACCCACACCGCATTGGCTGGCCTTCCCCTACTATTGCGGGCGTGTACGGCGCGCCTATGCCGCGATGGATGGCGTCAGCCCGACGGTCCTGGCCATGCAGCAACTCGCTGAAGCGGTCGAGGCGGCGCTTGGCGGGGACACGTCAGTCCGTCTCGCCTCGACGCTCGATCTGGATGCGCTCAGTGAATCACTGCGGCGCTCGGTCGCCGCGGGCGAGCGCGAGTTCGTGCTCGTGCCCCTGAGCCTTCCCGATAGCGCGCTCACTGACTTGCGCAACGCTGTGGCAGACTCGCGTGTGCGTGAGGCCGGGGCCAATATCCGCATCGCCCACGACGTTGAGGTCTCGTCGTGGCTCGGTGACAACGATGTACGGCTGGATCGGCTCTGGCAGGGAGAAGAGCTGCCCGCTCCGCCCGAGCCGGATCCCGAGCTGATCGATGCCATTGTCAGTGCGGTCGACCCCTCCGCCATCGCCGTCGACGCCTAGACCTCGTGCTTGGCTCCTCGCCAGGATACGGTTATCCTTAGAGAAGCGTTCTGGAGAGGGAGAGCGGCATGGCTCAACAAGGCAGTGAAGCGGCCACCATCGTCATCTTTGGCGCCTCCGGAGACTTGACGCAACGCAAGCTCTTGCCTGCGCTGCACAGCCTCAACTGTGAGGGGCTGCTCGATCCGCGAACACGGATCATCGGCGTGGCACGTAGCGATTTGACCATCGACGAGTTCCGTCGACAGCTCTATGAAGGCGTGACTCGCTATGCTCGCCTCAAGCCGGGCATGTGCGCGCTCTGGCCAAGGTTCTGCGAGAGCATCTCTTACCTCTCGGGCGCCTATGACGACCCAGAGACCTATCGGCGCCTGGCCCGTCACCTTGAGGAGCGCACGCAAGACCAGGGCCACGTAGGGAACGTCCTCTTCTACCTCGCCGTCCCTCCTCTCCTCTATCCAGAGGTTGTCGCGCAGATCGGCGCCGCAGGGCTGAATCGCCGCGACGACGGCTGGACGCGCATCATCATCGAGAAGCCGTTTGGGCACGACCTGGCCTCGGCTCGGGAGCTGAACCGCCAGGTGCACGCCGTGTTCGACGAGCGCCAAGTCTATCGCATCGACCACTACTTGGGCAAAGAGACCGTGCAGAACATCCTCATGTTCCGCTTCGGCAACGCCATCTTTGAGCCTTTGTGGAATCGCAACTATGTCGACCACGTGCAGATCACCATGGCCGAGACGATCGGTGTAGGGCATCGTGGCGGCTATTTCGACAGCGCCGGCATCTTGCGCGACATGCTCCAGAACCATCTACTGCAGCTGTTGGCGCTTACCGCGATGGAGCCGCCCCCACTCATGACCGCCAAGAGTCTGCGCGACGCCAAAGTGCAAGTGCTCGAGTCGTTGCGCCCGCTCGACCCCGCCGAGGGCGTATGGGGACAATACGAGGGCTACCATTCCGAGCCCAAAGTGAATCCCACGTCGAACACACCGACATATGTCGCCCTCAAGCTGCATGTGGACAATTGGCGCTGGCAGGGCGTCCCCTTCTATGTGCGCACGGGCAAGGCATTGGCAGCCAAATCGACCGAGATCACGCTCGGCTTCAAGCAGGTGCCGCTGCACTTGTTCCCTGAGAGCACCGAGCTACGCCCAAACAGCATCTCGCTCTTCATCCAGCCAAACGAGGGCATCCACCTCAGTTTCCAGGCCAAAGCACCGGGGGCAGGCATGAAGGCCGAACCAGTGAATATGGTCTTTCACTTTGGCGCCGACGCCCTGCCAGACGCCTATGAGCGATTGCTCCTAGACGCCCTCAACGGAGACGCCTCGCTCTTTATGCGCAGCGACGAGATCGAGCTGGCTTGGCAGGTCGTCGAGCCACTGCTTGGGCCTGTTTCGCCGCAGCCCTACCCTGTGGGCAGCGAGGGGCCTGCCGAGGCAGAGGCCTTTATCACGCGCGATAGCCGCTCCTGGCACCCCATGGGAGACGTCCACGCCTAGACAGCCCCGGCTCACCGCCAGCCAAGAGACCGATCGCTGCCCGACTGCGCTAGGCTTTTGACACAACCCCTGGCCGCGGCTATCATCTGGGCATGAGCGGCGACCGTCACAGCGACAAGCCCCTGGGCAAACAAGGCGCCGTTGGGCATGTGCTCGGTATTGCCTCCGAACTCGGCATCACCATGGGCCTCGTTTCTGCTGCGATGCTTCTGGGCTGTCTCGCCCTGGGGCGCTGGCTCGACCGGCTGTTGAGCAGCGCACCGGTGCTGACCATCGCTCTGCTCGTGGTGGGAGCCTTGGCCAGTCAAGTATCGCTCTATTGCATGGCTGTGCGCGCCTCGGCACAGATCAACCGCGGGGCTCGACCGATCCTGAGCAGGGCCGGGCTGGCGCGCACCGTGGGCTTGGTCGCGAGGGTCTTTTTGTTCGCCGTCCTGCCCGCGTTGGTGGGCGCGGTTTTGGGCATCCTGCTCGACCAGCTGTTGCGCACATCCATTCTGCTCACCGCTGTGCTGACCCTACTCGGCTTTGCCACAGGCGTGATCTGCCTGCTTCGGTGGGTGCGCGGGCGCCCCGATCTCCCGCAAGGAGATGCCTAGCCATGCGTAAGATCATCATCGCCATACTCATCGCCCTGCTGGTGATTGCCAACGTCTTTACGCCCTACAAGATCACCAGTGTGCACATCCAAATGCGGCCCGAGGTGGTCTTGAGCATCGGTAGTTTTGGCGTAACCAACACGCTCCTCACCGGTGTCCTCGCCGCGGTAGTGCTCTTGGTCATCGGCTGGTTGGCCACGCGGCGGTTGGTCGATGCGCCAGCGGCACATTCGCTGCAGAACGCTATCGAAGGTGCGTTCGAACTCTTGTACGGCTATATCGAGTCCTTTGCTGGCGAGCATGCGCGTGCCTTTTTCCCATTGCTCGTCTGCTTTTTCTTGTACATCCTCACCTCGAACTGGCTGTCACTGGTGCCCGGCGTGGGCAGCATCGTGGTCACCGTTGGCGACGGCGCTGCTACCGAGACCGTGCCCCTGCTTCGTTCGGCTACCTCCGACTTGAGTGGCACCCTGGCCCTGGCTACGATCTCAGTCATCGCTTCGCAAGTGTTCGGCGTGCGGTTTCGCGGCTGGTGGCGTCACTTTACGCGGTTCGTGGCCATCGATCGTTTTGTCACCTTCTTCCGAGACCTGTTTCGCGGGCGCCATCCCTCGCCCAGCATGCTGTTGCAGGGGGTGCTTGACCTGTTCATCGGCCTGCTCGAGATCTTTGAAGAGCTGACCAAAGTGCTATCGTTCGGCTTTCGTCTTTTCGGCAACGTCTTTGGCGGCGAGGTGCTGTTGCTCGTCATGGCCTTCTTGGCGCCCTATGTAGCTTCGCTGCCCTTTATGGCGATCGAGACGTTGACTGGCTTTATTCAGGCCTTTATCTTTACCGTGCTGAGCGCCGCCTTCTTTGCGCGCGCCACATCGAGCCAGGAAGAGGCCGCCCCCAGCGACGTCGCCACGAGTCAGGAGTCTGTTGTCGCCTAAAGCCAAGTGCACAGAAGGAGAGCAGTATGGAGATCAGCCGCGACCTCATCGCGGGTATGACCATCGCTATCGGCGCCATCGCACCGGCGCTGAGCATCGGCCGCTTGGCAGCGGCCGCCATGGAAGCCCTGGGCCGCAACCCCGAAGCTGAACGCGGCATCAGCACGAACCTGATCGTCGCGCTTGCTTTCACCGAGGCCATCGCCATTTATGCTCTCGTGGTTGCCCTCGCCATCAAGTTCGTCGCTTAGGGCCTGAAAGGACACGAGGGGTGAAATCACTGGGCCTCGACCTTGGGCAGTTCATCTCGCAGGCCGTCAACTTTGTCCTCTTTGCGCTGTTGCTGTCCATGGTCCTGGTCAAGCCGCTCATGCACACGCTCGAAGAACGAGCGGCGCGCATTCGCAAGGGCTTGCAGGATGCAGAAGAGGCCGAACGCAGCCTGCAACGAGCCCATGACCAGGCCGAGGACGAGATCGCCCAGGCCCGCCGCCAGGCGCGCGAGATCGTCGAGGCGGCTGCGCGCTCTGCCGAACAACAGCGACTCGAGATCATCGCCAATGCTCGCCAAGAAGCATACGAGCTGCTGCAGCGTGCCCACGAACAGCTCGAGCGCGAGAAGGCCGATCTGCAGTTGCAGATGCGCGAGGAGATGATCGGGTTGTCGCTGGCTATTGCCTCGCGCCTGCTAGAGGCTGAGATCGACGATGCTCGACACCGAGAGCTTGTGGCCCAATTCCTGGCCGAGGCTCAGCAGATGCCACAGGAGCGTTGAGCAGTGGAGCGTTCTGTTCCCGATCGGCAGCCCGAAGCTACCCCGACTCGCATCGTCGTGCGCAGCGCTGTGCCCCTCGATGATGAGCAGCGCGCGGCGATCGCTGCCCTATGCCAAGAGCGCGCGCCAGCGGGCAGCGAACTGACCTACGAGGTCGATCCGGCGGTG
This sequence comes from Anaerolineales bacterium, assembly GCA_039680625.1. Lineage (GTDB taxonomy): Bacteria > Chloroflexota > Anaerolineae > UBA1429 > UBA1429 > JAAYDS01. The sequence continues at coordinate 12,382 of JBDKSN010000140.1, forward strand.
CTGGGGGGCATCTGGCTACGTATCGGCGACATGGTGATCGACGGCAGCCTGGCCGGCAAGCTCGAACAGATCGGCCGCTATCTCCGCGAACAGCTTCATCTCGCCGTCCGGCGAGAGCAGCAGGCCACGCGATGACCACTGGCAACCTGCCCATCAACGACAGAGATCTCGCCTCGGCGATGATTCGCGCCGTACAAGAGTATCGTTTCACCCTGCTGCCCACCTCGGTGGGCACGGTGATCGAGGTCGGGGATGGCATCGCCCGCATCTCGGGCCTACACGATCTCATGGTCAATGAGCTCGTCCAGTTCGAGGATGACTCGCTCGGCCTGGCGCTCAACCTGGAGAGCGATGTGGTTGCCGCCGCCATCTTGAGCGGATCGCAGCGCATCACCGAAGGTTCCACCGTGCGCGCCCTGGGACGGATCATGTCGGTGCCGGTGGGCGAGGCCCTCCTCGGCCGCGTCGTCGACCCACTGGGCAACCCGTTGGATGAGGGCGAACCCATCGCGAGCAAAGCGACGCGGCCGATCGAACGCATTGCCCCAGGCATCGTCGACCGAGAGCCCGTGAACCAGCCTTTGGTCACCGGCATCAAGGCCATCGACGCGCTCGTTCCGATCGGTCGTGGCCAGCGCGAGCTAATCATCGGCGATCGTCAGACTGGCAAGACCACCTTGGCTGTCGACGCCATCCTGCAACAGCGTCACGACGACGTGCTCTGCATCTATGTTGCCATCGGGCAAAAGCTCTCGCACGTGGCCGAGGTGGTGGCCACCTTGCGCAAGCACAATGCCCTGGAGCACACTACCGTCGTTATCGCCGACGCCTCAGCCCCTGCTGCTCTCCAGTACATTGCGCCCTATGCCGGCTGCGCCATCGCCGAAGAGTTCATGGAGCAAGGCCGCGATGTCCTCATCGTCTACGACGACCTCACCAAACATGCCTGGGCCTATCGTGAGATCTCGCTGCTCTTGCGTCGTCCTCCCGGCCGTGAAGCCTTCCCCGGCGATGTGTTCTATCTGCATTCACGCCTGCTCGAGCGCGCCGGCCGCATGGGAGAGCACCTGGGCGGCGGCTCGATCACGGCGCTGCCCATCATCGAGACACAGATGGGCGATCTGACCTCCTACATCCCCACCAACGTGATCTCGATCACCGATGGCCAGATCTTTCTAGAGAGCGAGTTGTTCCACTCGGGGGTGCGCCCGGCCATCAACGCCGGCCTGTCGGTGTCTCGGGTGGCCGGTGCAGCCCAAGTGCCCGCGATGAAGGCTGTCGCCGGGCAATTGCGGCTGTCGCTGGCGCAATACCGCGAGTTAGCCGCTTTCGCCCAGTTTGGCACCGAGCTCGACCGGCACACACAAGAGCAGCTCGACTATGGCGCACGGCTCGTCGAGCTATTCAAGCAGGAACAGCATCAATCTATATCGATGGTCGATCAGATCATCCTCTACTATGCGGCCACGCACGGCTATCTAGCCGAACTACGTCTCGACCAGGTCGCCCAGTTCGGCCAAACGCTGCTGCATATCCTCGACGAATCGTATGAGGGGCTACGCAACGCTATCGAGCTCCAGCAGGAACTCACCCCCGAAATCGAGCAGGCGCTCGCCCTCGTGCTCGCCGAGGCGCGCGACGCCCTGCAGCGCACCGGAGGCTGACGGTGGCCACGCTGCGTGAGATCCGCGACCATATGAACAGTGTGTCGAGCATCGCGAAAGTGACCAATGCGATGCAAGTGGTCGCTGCGGCTCAGCATCAGCGTCTGCGTGGGCGTGCGCAGGGGGCCAGCGCCTATGCGGAGCACTCTTGGCGGATCCTGTGTCACCTGGCCGACGCCGCTCACGACGAACTGTTCGACGATCCGGTCTTTCACGCTCGGGCCACTCGCCAAGCCGTGGCGCTCGTGCTGGTATCGAGTGACCGCGGCCTGGCAGGAGACTATGACCAGGTCATCGTCCAGGATGCGTATCAGTTCATGCAGCAGCAGGAGGTGCCTGTGCACCTCTACACCATTGGCAGCAACGGACGGGAGGCGATGGGTCGCCTCGGTGTCGAGGCTGTAGCTGATCTACGGTTGAGTACCAATGTGCAACTGGCCGAGATCGCTCCGCTCGCTCGAGAGCTACTCGATGGATACCGCGAGGGCCTTGTAGACGAGGTGCACATCGCCTACAACCAGTTCTTGGGGGGCGTCCGCTTCAGCCCAACGGTGCGCCAACTGCTGCCCATCCAGCCCGAAGAGACAACACGACGCCAGTACATCTACGAGCCTGATCCTCAGAGTTTGCTGGCCGAGCTTGTGCCCATGGTGCTGCGCTTTCAGCTCTTCCAAGCGGTGCTCGATGCACTGACGGCTGAGACCGCGGCGCGAATGCTGGCGATGCGTGTTGCCACACGCAATGCCCAGGATCTCATCGAGCGTCTGCGCGTGAACTATAACAAGGCCCGTCAGCAAGCGATCACCAACGAGATGCTCGACATCGTCGGTGGGAGTTCTGCCGTGCAACAGGTAAGTGATCGCTCATGACCCCGCAACCAACTGGCACTGTCGTGCAGATCATCGGCCCAGTGATCGACGTGCGCTTTGCACATGGCCCGCTCCCGCCGGTGAACCAGGCCGTCCGCGTGCACACCCCCGATGGCGTCGGCCTCATCGCTGAGGTGCAGCAACAACTGCGCAACCAGACCGTCCGTTGTGTGGCGATGGGCCCCACAGATGGCCTTCGGCGTGGCCTCGCGGTAGAAGACACCGGCCGCCCCATCACCGTGCCCGCCGACGAGGCGGTGCTCGGGCGCATCCTCAACGCCCTCGGCGAACCGATCGATCGCCTTGGCCCCATTCAGGCGCGCAGCTATGCCTCCATCTACCGGCCAGCGCCCAGCTTTGCCGAGCAGTCGACCACGGTGGAGCTGTTTGAGACGGGGATCAAGGCCCTTGACCTGCTCACTCCTTTTCCTCGCGGGGGCAAGGTGGGCGTATTCGGCGGCGCCGGCGTGGGCAAGACGATCATCATCTATGAGCTGATCCGCAATATCGCCTATGAGCATGGTGGGCTCTCGGTGTTTTGCGGCGTGGGCGAGCGTAGCCGTGAGGGCAACGACCTCTGGCACGACACGCAGAATGCCGGCGTGCTCGACAAGACCGCCCTGGTGTTTGGCCAGATGAACGAACCTCCCGGCGTGCGCGCGCGAGTGGCGTTGACCGGCCTGACGATCGCCGAGGGATTCCGCGACCAGGGGCGCGATGTCCTCTTTTTCCTCGACAACATCTACCGCTATATCCTGGCTGGCACCGAAGTGTCAGCCTTGCTCGGGCGCATGCCCTCGGCAGTGGGCTATCAACCCACCCTCGCCGCCGAAGTGGGCATGCTCGAAGAGCGCATCACCTCGACCTCGCGCGGCTCGATCACCTCGGTTCAGGCCGTCTATGTGCCCGCCGATGACTATTCTGACCCAGCTCCCGCTACAGTCTTTGGTCACCTCGATGCCACTATCGCGCTCGACCGCGCCATCGCTGAGCTGGGCATCTATCCGGCCGTCAACCCGCTATCATCGGCATCGCGCATCTTGGCGCCCGAATACGTCGGCGAAGAGCATTATCGTACGGCTCGCGACGTGCAGGCGATTCTCCAGCGCTATCATGACTTGCAGGACTTGATCGCCATCCTCGGCCTCGAAGAGCTGAGCCCTGAAGACCGCCTTACGGTGTCTCGGGCGCGGCGTGTGCAGCGCTTTCTTTCGCAGCCCATGTTCGTGGCCGCCGCCTTTACTGGGCGCGAGGGGCGCTATGTACCCACAGCCGAAACCGTGCGTGGCTTTCGCGCCATCCTCGAGGGGGAGGTAGACGATCTCCCCGAGCAGGCGTTTTACATGCAGGGCACCATCGATGACGTCCGCCGTGCCGCCCAAGCCTGACAACGCCGGCGCGGCCAAGCCAGCAGTTGCGCCTACAGCCCATCTACGTGCCGTGATCGCCACAAGCGACCGCGTGGTCTTCGATGGCGTCGCCGATGCAGTAACGGCCCTCGCCAGCCGCGGAGCGCTCACCATCCTCTTGCACCACGCGCCAATGTTGACTATGCTGGAGCCGGGAGAGCTCGTCATTCGCCACGCAGGCGAGACGACGACCTTTTTCGTCGAAGGAGGCTGCCTCGAAGTGGCCGATGATGTGGTCACCATCTTGGCAGAGAATGCCGAGCGCCCCGGGAATATCGACTTGTCGGTTGCTGAGGCGGCCGTGCGCGATGCCCAGGCCATGATCAAGCGTTACCGTTCACGGCCTGAAGCGGCCATGTTGGCGTTACGTCGCGCCAGGGCCAGGCTACATGCCGCCAGGAAAGCCGGGGCCGCCCGCGGCTCTGCGCGCTCATAACGAACACGATGAGGTGCGACCATGCCACTGATCATCGAAGGAAAACGGCCCCTCCAGGGCCGAGTGACCATTAGCGGCGCTAAGAACGCCGCTTTGCCGATCATCGCCGCCACTCTGCTGACGGCCGATGAGTGCTTGCTCGAAAACGTGCCCGATATCGAGGACATTCGCAATATGGTGCGGGTTCTGCACAGCATGGGCGTGGCCGCGCGCTTGGAAGAGCACGGGCGCTTGCGTATTCGGGCCACGCGCATCAACCGCGCCAACCTGCCCATCGATTTGGCACGCACTATGCGGGCCAGTTTTCTCATCGTGGGGCCGCTGC
>JBDKSN010000141.1:0-31567 GCA_039680625.1 Anaerolineales bacterium
GACGGCCACCGCCCCCACATTGGCCACGGCTGTGGGCTTGTCGGCACCGCGCCCCCACAGGTCGAGGCCCGGGTAGTAGACCTCTACGGCACTCGTCGGCCCGCTGGTGGTCTGCCCCCCGATCACATAGATCGTGTCGTCGACCACGGCCTGCCCAAACCGGGCGCGGGCCGTGGGCATGGCGACCTGAAGGCTCCACCGCGACGCGACGGCTTCGCCCGCTATCGTTGCCACCTCTGGCGCGTCCACGAGCCTGCCCGACACCGGGTGCCGCCCAGCCTGCGTGGCAGGCACCAAGAGAGCCGTCAGCAACAACACCAGAACGAGGGCCAAGATGCCATAGGCGGCGAGGGGGGAAAGGGGCCAGGCGAGCTGAGGGCGCGCGGGAGCTGCAGCCGCCAGCGGCACGTCGCTGGGCGCCCCAGCCTCGGCGCTGGCCGAGACAAGGGCGCGCTCGAGAGCAATGCGCGTCGCCTCGGCGCGGGATTGCGCACCCAGCTTGGCGAGGATGCTGCTGACATGCACCTTGACCGTGTTCGGGCTGATGTTCAGCTCAACGGCTACCTGGCGGTTGGTGGCGCCGGTGACCACCCTCGCCAGCACCTCTAGCTCTCGTGCAGAGAGCTCCTCTTCAGGCGGAACGGTCATGTTCTCCCCCTGGTGCATAGCCGCTATTCTACCATACCCTGAGGGGGCTTACAATCATCCCGGCGCCGGCCCCAAGATGCGTCCTCGCGCCTATCGCAGTATGATGCGAGCATCGATCCCTTGGCCAGGGTCAGGAGCACACAACATGGGCCCTCACATCCTTTGCGCGCCAGCAGCCCACCGCGACTGAGCGACGATCGTTGCCAGGCAGCAACCCAATGACACGATCCCGCCCATTACCACGTGCCGCCAGACGAATGCGCGGGCTCTTTTGGGATCCGCGCTATCGGCGTCTACGCGCCTTTTGGCGGATCCTGCTCTTTCTGATGGCTCGCTCAGCCCTGGACAGCGGGCTGATGGGCCTCGCAGCGTTGCTGGGGTACCTCCAGAGGGCGCCTGTGCCCGTGAGCATCGTGGCCTCGGCGGTGGCCACGCTGAGCTCCACCTACCTCTGTGCCCGCGTGGTCGATCGGCGCTCGTTTCGCGACCTCGGGCTGGAGCCTACGCGAGCGAACTGCGTCGACTTATCCCTGGGGCTGGCCGTGGGCGCTGCGCTGATGACGCTCATCCTGGCCACGGGGCTGGCGTGTGGTTGGCTGTGGATCGAGAGCACCTGGGCGGGCTATGATGGCCCTCTGAGCGTGATCCGGCCTCTCATCCTCTGGACGTTGGTGGGCGTTCACGAGGAGGTTTGGGCACGGGGCTACCTGTTCGTCAACCTGGCTGAGGGCCTACACGGAGCCCTGTCCGCCAGAGGGGCATTGCTCGCCGCGTGGGTACTGACCTCTGTATACTTTGGTGCGCTCCATACTTTCAATCCCGCAGCCACGCTCCGCAGTACTGTGGCCTTGGTAGGGAGCGGCCTGCTGCTGGGCCTGGGCATGCTCCTGTTGGGGCGCTTGGGCTTGCCTATCGGCCTGCATATCGCCTGGAATCTGTTCGAGGGCACGATTTATGGCTTGCCCGTGAGCGGCTTGCGTCTCTCTCCGTTCAGCGTGTTCAACACCATCGATAGAGGGCCGACACTGTGGACAGGCGGTGCTTTTGGCCCCGAGGGCGGCCTCCTGGGCATGCTAGCCATGCTGGCCGGTATGGCTGCCATCTTGCTCATTGCCCGAGCCCGTCGCGGAGGCCTCTCTTTGGCAACACAGCTAACTACGCCACCTGCCTGGCGAGAGGTGCCCGTTGACCACTGAACCACTCTCGCCCAGTGAGGTGTTTGCCGCGCTGCTGCGGGCCTATGGCCCTCAGCATTGGTGGCCTGGCGATTCCCGTCTAGAAATCATCGTCGGTGCCGTGCTCACCCAGAACACCAACTGGCGTAACGTGGCCCGCGCCATCGACAACCTGCGCGCCCACGGCCTGCTCGATTGGCCGGCGCTATTGCAGGCCGACGACGACCTACTGGAGGCTTGCATCCGCCCCTCTGGCTTTCATCGAGTCAAGCTCACTCGCCTACGCGCCCTACTCGCCTACCTCGAGCCGTATGGGCCGTTACATCCCCGCTTTTCCACACTCCCTGTCGAAACCTTGCGCGCCGAGTTGCTTCAGGTGCCTGGCATCGGCCCCGAGACGGCCGATAGCATCTTGCTCTACGCCTTTGAGCGGCTCACCTTTGTCGTCGATGCTTATACGCGGCGGCTGTTTGCGCGGCTAGGCGCGGTCTGGATGCAGCGCGCCGACTATCAGGCCGTCCGCGCGCACCTGATGGCGTCCCTACCCTCCGATCTTGCCCTCTACGGCGAAGCCCACGCGCTCATCGTCTGTCACGGCAAAGAGCATTGCCGGGCCAGGCCGCGTTGCGCCGGTTGTGTGCTCTTGCCTCATTGTCTGTACGCCCGCGAGGCTTGATCGCAACTCACGTGCCTGCCTGGCGTATTGGATGTGATCCATGCATCAGGAGGACGATCATGACTGAGAATCAGGCTGCTGCCCCCGAGTTGCCTCGTCGCGTTGTCGAGTTCGAGCTGCGCCGTCCAGAGATCAACGTGCCCCACATCGACATCGAACCGGTGCGTCGATTGGCCGAAGATGTGCTGCTTACGGGGATCGGTGTCGTTGTGCTGTCTGGGCGAGCCATCGCGGAGGCTGTCAAGGCGGCCAACGCGGCTGGCGCCGAGGCCGCTGAGCACCCAGGCCCGCTTACCCGGGCCCTGCTGTCCCTCGTGCGCCCGGCAGCCAAGCCGTGCACCACAGGTGGCAAGTTCGCCGTACTGCCCGTGTCCGACTATGACTCGCGCTCGTTGGAGGACCTCATCGCCCTGCTGCCCGACCTCAGCCGCGAGGAGATCGAACTCTTGCTCGCCTATGAACGCGAGCATCAGGCCCGCGAGGCGTTCATCGCTGCCCTGACCGCGCGACTGGCCTAGGCCCGTGCGCGCCATCCTCTATACCGGCAAGGGCGGCGTCGGCAAGACGACGCTGGCTGCAGCTACCGCGCTGGGCAGCACTGACGCAGGCAGACGTACACTCGTCATCAGCACCGACATTGCCCACAGCCTGGCCGATGCCTTGGGCGAGCCGTTAGCCAACGAGCCCCGGCTTGTGGCCGGAGGCCCGCTCGAAGCTTGTGAGCTGGATACGGGCGCAGAGCTCGAACGATACTGGGGCGACATCAAGCGGCGCATCGCTGGCGCGCTACAGGAGCGTGGTGTACAGGCTCCCGTGGCCGGCGAGCTGGCCGTGCTCCCCGGCCTCGACGAGATCCTGGCGCTCGTACGCATCAAGCGCTATCTCGAGTCTGAGGCCTATGACATATTGATCATCGACAGCGCCCCCACGGGCGCGGCCATGCGCCTGCTAGGCGCGCCAGACCTGCAGCGCTGGTACACGCAGAACCTCCTCGGCTTCAAGGGCCTGGGGAGGCTGTTGCTGCCAGCAGCGCGGGGGGTGCTGAACCTGCCCATCAACGAGGCCAGGATCCAGGCGCAGCTCGAAGAGCTCTTTCAACAGGTCGGTGTGTTGCGCGGGCTGCTCACCGACCCGGCCATCACCAGCGTGCGACTGGTGCTCAACCCCGATTACCTCTCTCTACAGGAGACCCAACGCGCTCACACCTATCTGAGCCTGTTCGGCCTCAACGTCGACGCCGTGTTGGTCAATCGCATGTTGCCCGAGGCGGTCGTCGATCCCTACTTTGCCGAGTGGAAGGCCGACCAGGCTCGATATCTAGAACTCATTCGGAGCACTTTCGAGCCACTGCCGGTCTTTGAGGTGCCTCTGCGTCAGAAAGAGGTTGTGGGAGTGCCCGCCCTCCGGCAACTCAGCACCGAGCTCTTTGGCCACAGCGATCCTTCGCGTCGCCTGTCGCACGAGCAAACCCTGCGCTTTTTCACTGAGGGCGGTCGCCAGCTGCTCGCCCTGCGGGTGAGCGGGGTGACCACCGAGACGGTCAGTCTGGAGAAACAAGGCAACCTCTTGCGCGTCCGGCTGGGGCAAGTGCGCCGCACGATCATCTTGCCCGACTATCTGGCCGCGCTACAACCCGCCTGGGCGCGACTGGCAGGCGGCGAACTACAGGTGGCTTTTCAAGAACCGACCAAGCCCGCCTAAGCGGGTGGCTCGCCCCAGTCGGGCACGGGTAACGTCTCACCATCGCGCAACGCCGATTGATGCGCCACGATGCCGGGGGCCATGTAGCGCATGGCCTGCCACACGTTGATCCGCGGCTGACGCTCCTCGGCACAGGCGGTGACGAACTCGTTCACCAGGTAGGCATGAGAGCCGCCGTGGCCACCGAGGTTAGCGGCGAGCGCCGGCGGCAGCGATTCGCGGGCCGCCGAAACGTCCACCGGCGAGACGCTCTCGCGAGTGGACCAGTGGCTGCCGCCTTCGTCCCACAGGAAGCTACCCTCGGTGCCGAAGAGCCGAAAGCCCTCGCGCCCGGGATGGCCGACGCGGCGCAACTCACTGTGCCTCACGATGGCACCGTTGGCCATGCGATAGAGCGCCACTTCATTGCCATAGGCATTGTGCCAATAGGCATCGCGCAGGAACCAGTCCTCCTCCGGGCGCTCATAGCCCAGCGCTGAGACGCTGACCACGCGCGTGTTCATGATCGAGACCATGCTGGCCGTAGCATGGGTGGGATAGTGCATGGGGATGGCACCACGCTTATCGTCGTTCCATTGGCTGCCCCAGCGTACACGATCTACCTGCCGCAGGTTGCTGCTCGGATTGTCCAAGTCATGCCAGTATTCGCACTCACCATAGGTGTAATAGCCAAAAGCCCCCTCAGCCGCGCGTTGCCGGCAATAGACGACCTCTGGCCGAAAGAACGTGGTTTCGCCCAGCATGTAGAGCTGCCCTGATTCGCGCACAGCGCGGACCAGGGCGTCGCATTCGGCCAAGAGGCGCTCTCCATCGGGGCCATATACCGGCGGCACAGCCGAGTACACGTGTTTGCCCGCCCGCAGCACCTGCACCGCCTGCTCTGCATGCAGCCAAGGTTGGGTGATCAGAACAACGGCCTGCACGTCGGTGCGACACACCTCGTCGAGCGTGCGATAGCACTCGGTTAGGCCATGCTGCTTCGCCATTTTGGCCAACTTGGCCTCATCCAGATCGCAAACCGCCAAACGATCGACCAGGGGATGGCCGTGGTAGAGTGAAACAAACTCCGAGCCAAACTGCCCCAAGCCCACCAGACACACCGAGATGCCCATGTTCGCCTCGCCGACTAGGATGAGTGCATCCTAGTCGTGCTTCAGGCTCAAAGCAAGGCGCGGCCCTGGAACGCCTCCAGAAGCCGCGCCCTGCTTACAGCGTGTACGCCGCAAACCTGCGTCACGCGCTATATGAGTCGATGGTCGGTGCGCTCAGGCGGCCCGATCTTTGCGGCCAAGCAGGCCTCGTTGGCGCCGCTTCCCTTTGGCCTCGTCCTCGCTCTGCCTTGGCATCACGCCGACCAGGCTAGCCCCGCACTCATCGCAATAGCGCGTGCCTACCGGATTGCTGTGCCCGCATTTGGGGCAATCCAACAGCCCCGGCATCGATATGCCCTTGTTCGTCCTTTCCTCCGCAGACATAGTCGCTCTCCCCGCGTGGCCCTTCCCTCGATGTGGACCAGCTATACAGATTATAACATACCCCGGCACGTCTGTGTGCACTCTAGGGCCAAGGGGATGCGAATTGACAGCCCCTTTTCCCGAGCCAATAATGCCCACAGACAGCACATGAGGAGGCACGATGAAGGCGCTGGTACATACGGCACCCTACACCATGGAGCTGCAGGATTGGCCGACGCCGGCCCATGGCTCAGACGATCTCTTGGTGCGCGTCAAGGCCTGCGCTATCTGCGGATCGGATATCAAGGGGTATTCGGGCAAGACCGGCCGCCGCCAGCCACCGATCATCATGGGGCACGAGGCCTCAGGCATCGTCGAAGCAGTGGGCAGTGCGGTAGCGGGTTTTGCCATTGGCGACCGCGTCACTTTCGACTCGACCGTCTCGTGCGGCCACTGCTACTACTGCAACACCGGTCACCCCAACCTGTGCGACACTCGCGAGGTCATTGGCGTCTCAGAGGGCCACTATCGCCGACACGGCGCCATGGCCGAGTACGTGGTGGTGCCCGCCCGCATCGCGGTGCACCTCCCCGACACGGTGTCTTTCACCCAGGCAGCGTTGGTCGAGACGGCATCGATCGGCGTGCACGCCGCGAACCGCACACCCATCAAGCTGAACGACAGGGTGGTGATCGTCGGCGCGGGCGCTGTCGGGCTGGTGACGTTGCAGGCTGTGCGTCTCAAGGGCGCCGGCAAGATCATCGTCACCGACCTCGCCCCCAGCCGCCTCGACATGGCGCTCCGCCTGGGCGCTGACGCCGTGGTGCCCGCCGATACGCCCGACCAACTGAGCGCGCTGCTCGCCGAAACTGGCCCACGCGGCGCCGATGCCGTCTTCGAGGCCGTCGGCCTGCCCGCCACAGTGAACACTGCCCAGAGCATCACGCGCAAGGGCGGCTCGCTCACGCTGATTGGCAACGTCACGCCGCGCGTCGAGATCGATCTCCAGAGCCTGATCAACCGCGAGCTCACCGTCTATGGCGTGTGCGCCACGAATGACGAGTTCGCCGACTGCGTCGAGCTGATCGCCACCGGTCGGCTCACCGTCGACCCCTTCATCGCCGAGTGCGTCCGCCTCGAGGATGGCCCGGCTGTGTTCGACCGCCTCTATCACGAGACCGGCGCTGGCTTGCGAACAGTATTCGTCTTTGACTGACGCGCCAAGAGAGGGGGCGCTCCGGCGTCCCCTCTCTTGCCAAACGAGAGCAACTAGTTTCCCGGGGGCACCCAGGCATGCAGCAGCATCGTCGGCTTGTTTGCCTGCAGGGTATAGTCGCCCAGCGCCGCGGGGAGCAGCGCAAACTTGACGCGAGGCAGCGCCACAGGCGCTCCCGCCCAGGAAAGCGTCGCCTGCCCCGCGACACATCCCCAAATGGCGAACGTATCGCCTCGACAACTGTCCTCATAGGTCGCGCCGGGCGCCAATTCGATCTTGTCGAGTGCGAACTGCGGGCAACGCACCAGCTCCCAGTGCGTCACCCCAGCGGCCTGGCTCAATAGACGTGGCTGAGTCAGCGGCGGCCGCACCATCTGCCAGTCGATCACGGCCAGAGCCTTGTCTACATGCAGGGGCCGGGGTTTGCCATCGTTCCCCAGCCGGTCCCAGTCATACACTCGATAAGTCGAGTCCGAGTTCTGTTGAATCTCGATGACCATCACCCCGGCTAGAAGAGCATGTACCGTGCCCGCGGGCAAAAAAACCACGTCGCCCTCGGCAATAGAGACGGTGTGCAGTAGCTCGTGCAGCGTGTGGTTGTCGATCGCCTGCCGAAAGGCTTCTGGCGTGGTAGGTCGACTGAGGCCATAGATCAACTGGGCGCCTGGCTTGGCGTGCAAGACATACCAGCACTCGACCTTGCCCAGGTCCCCGCCCTCATGCGCGGCGGCGAAGGCGTCATCCGGATGCACCTGCACCGAGAGGTTGCTCTGTGCGTCGAGGATCTTGATCAGCAGCGGAAACTTGGCCCTGGCCAGCATCCCTGCGGCATTGCGGCCCACCAGGCGTTCGCCCAATGCGGCCAGCACATCGGGCAAGGGTGTGCCATCCCAATAGCCCCCCTCGACGCGCGTCGGAGCCGTGCGATGGCCCGAGATCTCCCAACTCTCGGCAATATTGCCGGCTGGCAAGGTGCGACCTAATACCGTCTCGAGGTTGCGCCCACCCCAGACATAGTCACGCAAAGTGGGCTTGAAGGTAAGTGGATAGAGCGCTGGATCACTGCCTGACATCGTGGCGACTACTCCTGCAGCAGATTTCGCAGATAAGCGATAGCCCGCGGCGCCACTGCCGCATAGTCATATCCATAGAGATCCAGAGCGGCTAGCCCCACAAAGCCCGCCGCCCGAAGCGCTCGCAGATAGGCGGCCAGATCCATATCGCCGTCCCAGGGCAAGCGGTGATCGTGCACCCCAGAGCGCATGTTCTCGACATGGACATGAGCGATGCGCCCGCCCAGCTCGGCGATAGACGCGAGAGGATCGGCGTCGCACAGAAAAGCGTGGCCCAGGTCGAGGTTGGCGGCCAGACGGGGCGAGCCCACATCCTCGATCAGGCGGAGCACATCGCCCGTGCTCTGCACAACAAAGCCGGGCTCGGCCTCTTCGGCAAGCGTGACTCCCACATCCCCAGCCAGGGCAGCCAACTCTTGCAGGCGCGCCACCAGGCGCTCCCAAGGGTTAGTCCAGGCTGCATCGCGATGAGGAGTGCCGATGACCAGGACATCGGCACCCAAGAGAGGCATCTGCTCGAGCACGTGCACCGTCTCAGCATAGTAGCGGTCATCGACCAGGTCCTTGTGATAGCTGATCGACCATCGGCAAAAGCCCAGCGCCGTGAGGCGCTCGTGCAGGCGCTGTGCCAGAGCCGCATCGAGCAGCGCTGGTGCCAGGTCGGGATTCTCGAGGCAGACCTCGGCCCCCGCAAAGCCCAGCTCGCGCAAGCGAACCAGCCCCTCTTCCCACGGCAGCGCAGCGAGTGGCTGCGTGCGGCCAGCAAGGATCATACGCCCCCCTGAACTCGGCGTGTGCTCGCAAGGTCGGCTACGGTTCGACACGCGAACGCCACTCGCCGCGGGCGTGCCTCCTCAGCAACGCCTCCGCATGGTCAGCCCGGCCGCTCGCCCGCAAGCGCTCCACATAGGCGGCGAGCAGCCCCCGCGTGTGGAATGGCCCGCCCTCGCGCATCACCGTCCACAAAGGATCGACGTCGCTGCTAGACGAGGCCATCATTGCGCCGTGCCACAACTCGAGCAGGCGCAGGCCTTCGTTGACTACCTCGGGGCGCTCCGCCGCCAGGTCATGCAATTCGTGCGGATCGCATGCCACGTCAAAGAGCATCAGCTCGGGGTAGCCCTTTAGCCCATCGTGATAGGTGCGCATCAGCAACCAGTCGCCAAAGCGCACGGACCGTTGGCACGACCAGACACAGTGACTCAGCACCAGATAGTCGCGCCCGATAGCCGCGCCGTCGCGCAGCACCGGAGCAAAGCTCTGGCCATCCCACGCAGCCGGTGTGCGCGTTTGCAGCAGCTCGGCCATCGTGGGTGGCAGATCGAGGTTGTAATGCAGACCCGTGTCTACCTGCCCCACAGCCAAGCCCGGCCAGCGGATGATGAGAGGGATGCGACTGGTGATCTGATCGGCAGTCTGGTGATCGCCATAGACATTCAGCTCGCCCTGATTCTCGCCGTGGTCTGAAGAGACGATCAGCACGCAATCATCGAGCACGCCCTGAGCGCGCAGGGCATCAAGGATCTGCCCGATGTGGTCATCCATGTAGCGAATGCTGGTGTCATAGCCATCGATCCACTGGCGATAGTCCGCGAGTGTTGCAATCTCGGCCGGCAATCGCGGCCAACGGGCGGGATCGTTTGGCCCCAACTCAGCCGGATCGTGGGCGCTATGGGGACCATACGCCGCATAATCGGCAGCGATCTTGTCGGCGGTGATCCAATCGGCGATAGGCTCATCGACAAAAGGGTTGCCGTAAGCGAGCGGTGTGCGATAGGGCGTATGTGGATCCCACAGGTTGATCTGCAGGAACCAGTCGTCCTCGTGGCCATGCTGCGCGATCCAGTCGAGAGCCAGCGGCGTCACCTCATCGGCCCGCTCCATGCCCCCCTTGCCGGGATTGTGCATCTCGCTGAAACCGCGATAGAACCACCAAGCCGAATGCCGTTCGGCGAACGGGCTGATCGAAACGGTGTGCAGCCCCGCTTCGCGCAGGATATCCATCCAGCTAGCTTCTTCGGTCGATTGGCGAAAGCCACGTCTTGCCCCCTCGAGGCGTGGGTCGGCAGCCGTGCCACCGTGCCCGACGACGCCCGTGTGCAGCCCAAAGCGCCCCAAGAAGAGCGCCGCCCGAGAAGGCAAGCAAGGTGTATCGGGCGCGTAGCAATTGGCAAAGCGCACGCCCTCTGCAGCGATGGCATCGATGTGGGGAGAGGTGTTGCGGTGATAGCCATAGCACCCCAGGTGATCAGGCCGCAGCGTATCGCAGTCTAGGTAGACGATCCTCATGCTTGCTGGCTCCTTGCGCTATTGTTCGCCCCGAGCAGCGCGCTCTTGAATAAAGGTGAGCAGCCCCTCGCGAGTAATCATCCCGACCAGCTCGTCACCCGTAATCACCGGCAACTGGTTGACGCCCTCCACGGTCATCTGTTCGAGAGCGGTCGTCAGGGGAGTGTCGGGGGTCACCGTGCGTAGCTCGGCCAATGGCCGACACACCTCGCCGGTGCGCGTCACGGGCCAACGGTCGCGCGGCACCTGTTGCACCTGATGCACCGTCAGCAAGCCCAAGGGCCGATCAGCACTGCCCACCAAATAACAGCGCCTGCTCTGGTGCATGAGATAGTGCTCGACAAAGAGATCGAGCGTGAGCTGAGGCGGCACAAACGGACAGTCGCTGGTCATCACCTCAGACACCTTATGGCCCGCCAACATCCGGTTGAGACTCATTTGAGCATACGCGCTCGCCGCCGAGCTATCGAGGAACGAGCCAATGAGCAGGAACCATAGGCCATCACCAAACCGCCCCTGCAAGGCGAGCAGGAGGCCCAGCCCCATGAGACAGAAAGCGATCGTCCGCCCCACCCGCACTGCCCACTGCGTGGCCACCGTGTTGCTGCCCGTGCGCGCCCAGATGATGGCCCGCAGCACACGGCCGCCATCGAGGGGAAAGCCAGGCACCAGGTTGAAGACGCCCAGGGCGAGATTGACGCTACCGAGGTAGAGCGCCATCGTCGACAGCCAAGGCACCGTGGCGGCCAGCCAGCCGACACCCAGGAAGACCAGGCCCAGCAACAGGCTGACACCTGGGCCTACTAGCGCCAACAGCAGCTCTTTGCGGGCCGTGTCGGGCTCACCCGAGATCTCGGCGGCACCGCCAAAGATGAACAGCGTGATCTGGCGAACGGGCTGCCCTTGCGCTCGTGCAACGAGGGCGTGCCCCAGTTCGTGCAGAACGACAGACAGGAAAAAGAGGATGCTCATCGCCGTGCCCAACAGCCAGCACGCGAGCGAGTTTGCCTCGGGCAGGCGCTGCGGCACGTAGGCCGTAGACAGGCTCCACGTAGCCCAGGCAAAGATCAAGAGCCACGTCGGGTCCACCCGCAGCGGAATACCAAGCAAATGCCCCAGACGGATATGATTGCGCAACCAGACCCCCCTTCGACAATGTCGTCATTGTAATGCAAGAAGGCAACCAGGCGATAATGCCGAGTACCAGCTACTCATGCGACGCAGTCGAAGGCACCGCTCCGCAGCCAGACTTGCTGCCTTCACCGAGATCGTGTGTATCCCCAGAAGAACCCTCTCAAGCTGCATATTCCACCGACTACCATAGAGTAGCATAGATCGCATCGCCGCTGCCATTCAGGCATCCATGCGAACGAACCGCTGAGGTGGCCCAAGATTTGACAGCGAGGGCACCAGAGCTATACTCAACGGTGCGTTTGCGGGCGCCACGGTGAAGGCGCCGCGTGGAGTGATATGGGCCGCTAGCTCAATGGCAGAGCCACTGACTCTTAATCAGTTGGTTCCAGGTTCGAATCCTGGGCGGCTCATCTCGCAGCATGAGGAGAGCTGGCGCTCGCTGTATCCCACATGGGGAAGTGTCGGAACTGGCAGACGAGCATGACTTAGGATCATGTGGAGCGATCCGTGAGAGTTCAAGTCTCTCCTTCCCCATCTGCTGCACTCGGATAGCGTCTTGCGGAAGTGGCTCAGTGGTAGAGCATCTCCTTGCCAAGGAGAGGGTCGCGAGTTCGAATCTCGTCTTCCGCTCTGTGACCAGCCTCCTTTGCGGAGGCGCTACTCGTTCAAGCTGGCTCGCGGGCGCTGCCTCGGGCCAGCCTTTTTGTTGCTCCTTAGGAGGGCCAGTTTTCGGGCAGAGGTGTGCCGTGTGGTATAATGGAAGATGGCAGTGTGCGCCCGCCCTGTGGGGCGCGGCCAAAGGCGTGGACAAGGGGAGGATAGGACGTGCGAGTCTCTAGTGAGGCAGTTGCCACTCGTGAAATCGAACTGACCATCGAGCCAGATGCCGAGCGTATCAGCCGGGCCATGCGTCAGGCGGCCCGCCGCATCTCCAAAGTCCGGCCCGTGGCGGGTTTTCGCCCAGGCAAGGCTCCGTACGAGATGGTCGAGCGCATGTTCGGGCGAGAGACGATCCTCAATGAGGCGCTGAACGAGGAGGCTCCGGCCATCTATCGTGAGGCCATCAAGGAAGCAGGCCTCGACCCTTACGAGCAGGCGCTGTTCGATCTCGAGTCTGAAGACCCAGTAGTGCTCAAGGTTCGGGTGCCCCTCATGCCCAAGGTGACTTTGGGGGACTATACCACGCTCAAGATCGAACCCGAGCCCGAAGTGTCGGTGAGCGAGGGCGAGGTTCAGGAGCAGATCGAGGCCATCCAGCGGCAGCATGCCACGTATGAGCCCGTAGAGCGCCCGATCCAGCTGGGTGATCAAGTCACGGCCGCCTTGGTAGGCACTGCCGACGGCGAGACCGTCATCAACCAAGAGAATGCGACGCTCACTGTCGGCGAGGAGTTGATGCCGCCCGGCTTTGCCGAGGCGATCGTCGGCGCAAGCGCCGGTGAGAAGCGTGAGTTCACCCTCACCTATCCCGACGACTTTGACACCGAAAGCCTAGCGGGCAAGACCGTCTCATTCGAGGTGACCATCAAATCCGTGCGGCAGACCAATCTGCCGCCGATCGACGATTAGCTGGCCAAGCTCGCTAGCGACGTAGAGACCTTGGCTGAATTGCGCGACCGTATTGCCGAATCGCTGGCCGAGCAGAAAAAGCACGCGGCGCGCGACCGCGAGACGCGGGCTGCCTTGCAGGCTCTGGTGTCCGTCGCCGAAGTCGAGTATCCCGAAGCAGCGCTACGCAACGAGATCGATCAGGCGATAGACCGCCAGCGCAGGACGCTGGCCCGCATGGGCTTTGCGTTCGATCGTTACCTACAGATGATCAACCAAACCGAGGAGGGCCTGCGCGAGCAGCTGCGCCCCGAGGCCGAGCGCAGTCTCACTGAGCGCCTTGTGTTGAGTGAGTACGCGCGTGTCGAGGGCATCGAGCTTACGCCGAGCGAGATCCAAGCCGAGTTTCAGGCGTTCGCTGCCGATGCCTATCGCGCCTATGGCGAACAGGCCGACCAAGTTCTACAGGATGCCGCCCAGTCTGGAGTACTGGCTGCGGTCTATGCCGAGGCGCGCCTGCGTAAGGCCGCCCAACTGCTGACGGACAGGCTGGCTGGCCGGGCCACACCACCCGAGCAGCCTCAGTCTGAGGAAGGCAGTGCGCTGAGTGAGTTTCTTGAGGCGAGCCAAGAACCCCCAACCAATAATAGTTGATGCTCGCCGGTTCAGGAGGCCTGATGAGTAATATGACTGTCGTGCCGATGGTGATCGAACAAGATGGGCGCGGTGAGCGCGCCTTTGACATTTACTCGTTGTTGCTCAAGGAGCGGATCATCTTCTTGGGCACGGCGATCGACGACAACGTGGCCAATCTGGTCGTTGCCCAGCTGCTGTACCTCGACCGCGAGGATCCCGAGCGCGAGATCATGCTCTATATCCAATCGCCTGGCGGCGTGATCTATGCGGGCCTGGCGATCTATGACACCATGCAGATGGTACGCGCGCCAGTGTCGACGATCGCGATCGGCAGCACGGCGAGCATGGGCACCATCCTGCTGGCAGCCGGTGCCAAGGGCCGGCGCTTTGCGCTGCCCAACGCCACCATCCACATCCATCAGCCATTGGGTGGGGCCCAGGGCCAGGCGAGCGACATTCAGATCCAGGCCGATGAGATCCTTCGCCTGCGCAAGAAGGTCAACCAGATCTTGTCGCTGCACACCGGCCAGTCGATCGAGCGGATCGAGCATGACACCGACCGTGACTTTTTCATGGATGCCGATGATGCGGTCAAGTATGGACTGATCGACGAAGTGATCCGCAAAGCGCAGCCCAGCAATGAGGCGGGATCATGACTCAGACGCCTCTAGCCTCACCGCAATGCTCTTTTTGTGGGCAGAGTGAAGCCATGGTGGGCCGGCTAATTGCCGGTCCCAACAATGTGTTCATCTGTGAGGGTTGCGTCAACCTCTGCAAGCAGATCCTTGATGTCGGCGAGGCGCATCAGGCCCCGGACGCAATGCGCCTGAGCGATATTCCCGCCCCCAAGGCTATCGCGGCAGCGCTGGATGAATACGTCATCGGCCAGGAGCGCGCCAAGAAGGTCCTCTCGGTGGCCGTGTACAATCACTACAAGCGCGTTGCCGCCCAGGCCACCTCTGAGGAGGATGGCGTCGATGTGCAAAAGAGCAATGTGTTGCTCATCGGCCCCACCGGCTGCGGCAAGACGTTGCTCGCGCAGACGTTGGCCCGCATCCTCGACGTGCCCTTTTGCATCGCCGATGCCACGGCGCTTACTGAGGCTGGCTATGTGGGCGAGGATGTCGAGAACATCCTCTTGCGCTTGATCCAGGCGGCTGACTATGACTTGGGCCGTGCCTCACGCGGCATCATCTACATCGACGAGATCGACAAGATCGCGCGCAAGTCCGGCGGGAACCCCTCGATCACCCGTGACGTCTCGGGTGAAGGCGTGCAGCAGGCCCTGTTGAAGATCCTCGAAGGGACCGTGGCCAACGTGCCGCCACAAGGTGGCCGTAAGCATCCCCATCAAGAGTTCATGCAGCTCGACACGACGAACATCCTGTTCATCTGCGGCGGCGCTTTTGACGGTCTCGAGAACATCATCGCCGGGCGCACGCGCGTCAGGCCGCAACTCGGCTTTGCCCCAACCCCTGTGGCCGACTCGATGCGCGAGCCGACGCAGCTGCTGGCGCAGGTCACACCCGAGGATCTGCTAAAGTACGGCATGATCCCCGAGTTCGTGGGGCGCCTGCCGGTGCTCATCAGCGTCGACGCGCTCGACGAGCAAGACATGATCCGGATCCTGACTGAGCCCAAGAACGCCTTGGTGCGCCAGTACCAAAAACTGCTCGCCCTAGACAATGTGACGCTTTCCTTTACGGATGAGGCGCTCGGCGCTGCGGCGCAAGAGGCCTTGCGGCACAAGATGGGCGCCCGAGGCCTGCGCAGCATCATCGAGGAAGCCCTGCTCGACGCCATGTTCGAGCTTCCCTCGCAGCCCGACGTCACCACATGGGTCGTCGATGCGGATACGATTCGCAACCGGCATACAGGGCCGCGCAAGGCGGCAGCCTAACCCACGGCCCAGCAACGAAACAACAGGGCAGAGCCGCTCCGGCCTCCTGTCCTGTTGTTTTATGTAAACTTCACCTCTTTGACAGCAGATGGCCAGCGGCCTATAGTCGCTGGGTGACGATCAGCCACAGGAGACATGGATGCTCACCAGCAGCGAGATTCGGGCGCGGTTCCTCGAGTTTTTCAGGCGGCGCGGACACACCATCGTCAAGTCGTCGTCGCTCGTGCCGGGCAACGATCCAACTCTGCTGTTCACCAACGCCGGCATGGTGCAGTTCAAAGAGATCTACCTGGGCCTCGAAACTCGCCCCTACTCGCGCGCAGCAAGCGCTCAGAAGTGCATGCGCGTCAGCGGCAAGCACAACGACCTCGACAACGTCGGCCCCTCGCCGAGACACCACACCTTCTTCGAGATGCTGGGTAACTTTTCATTCGGCGACTATTTCAAAAAAGAGGCCATCGAGTACGCCTGGGAGTTTCTCACGGTCGAGCTGGGCCTCGACCCGGAGCGGCTCTGGGCGACGATCTATCTAGACGATGACGAGGCGTACGATATCTGGGCGCACCATATCGGCCTCAGGCCTGAGCGCATCATCCGCCTGGGCCGTAAGGACAACTTCTGGGAGATGGCCGAGACCGGTCCCTGTGGCCCCGATTCAGAGGTCATGTACGACCGCGGCCCTGCCTATTGCACCTGCCATCGCGCCGACTGCTCGCCCGCCACAGATTGCGAGCGCTGGCTCGAGATCTGGAACCTCGTGTTCACCCAGTTCGAGCAGCAGGCCGACGGCACCCTCGTGCCCCTGGCCAAGCGCAACATCGACACGGGCATGGGGCTCGAGCGGATCACCTCTGTGGTGCAGGGCGTCGATAACAACTATGACACCGACCTGTTCCTGCCCATCATGCAGCGCACGCAAGAGCTGCTCGGCCACACGGACGAGGAGCGCCGAGCGCAGTATGTGGCCTACCGCGTGATCGCCGACCACAGTCGTGCCATGACCTTTCTCATTGCCGACGGAGTGCTGCCGGGCAACGAAGGCCGCAACTATGTGTTGCGCCTGGTGCTGCGCCGCGCCGCGCGGTTTGGGCGTCGATTGGGCTTTCGTGGCCCCTTCTTGGCTGAGACCTGCAGCGTAGTCATCGAGCAGATGGGCAGCCACTATACCGAGCTCGTCGAGCGCGAGGCATTCATCCGGCAGGTAGTGACCAACGAGGAGGAGCGCTTTCTGGCCACACTCGACGTTGGTCTCGCACGCCTCGAACAGATCGCGACCGAGCTGCGCGCTCGCGGCTCCACCGTCATCGCCGGCGCCGACGCTTTTCGCCTCTATGACACCTACGGCTTTCCGCTGGAGATGACCCGCGATGCGGCCGCCGAGCTTGGCCTCACCGTCGACGAGGCCGGCTTCCAGGCAGCCATGGCCGAGCAGCGCGAGCGAGCCCGCTCGACCAGGCGGTTCGCCACCGACGCCGACGCCGAGTTCTATCGCCTGTTGGGTCTACCGGCGAGCAACTTCGTGGGTTACGAGACCTGCTCCGCTGAGGGCACCATTATCAGCCTGGCTGCCAATGGTCAGCAGGTGGCCAGCGCTGTGGCTGGCGACACCGTGCAGGTGGTGCTCGATGTGACGCCGTTCTATCCCGAGTCGGGCGGACAAGTGGGCGACACCGGCGTGCTCAAGACGGCTGAAGCGACGCTACAAGTGCACAACACCACGCGGCCCGTGCCCGGGGTGATTGTGCACCACGCCCAGGTGCTCAGCGGCGAGATCACCGCGGGTACTCGCGTCCAGGCACTCGTCGATGTCGAGCGCCGCCTCGACATTGCGCGCAATCACACGGCCACGCACCTGCTCCACCGCGCTCTGCGCCAGGTGCTGGGCGAGCACGCGGCACAATCGGGGTCGCTCGTGGCCCCCGATCGCCTACGCTTTGACTTTGGGCATCTGGCGCCCATGACCGCCGACGAGATTCAGCGCGTCCAAGCCATCGTCAATACCGAGATCAGGGCCAACCGACCAGTGACGACCGTCGTCAAGAGCTATGATGAGGCGCTAGCCAGCGGCGCAATCGCACTCTTTGGCGAAAAGTACGGCGACCAGGTGCGCGTCGTCTCGGCCGAGGGCTTTTCGAGGGAGCTGTGCGGCGGTACGCATGTGGCGGCCACCGGCCAAATTGGCTTGTTCCTCATTTTGAGCGAATCCAGCGTTGGCTCTGGCCTGCGCCGGATCGAAGCGCTAACCGGCCGCGGCGCTGAGGCCTATGTCAATGCCACGCGCAAGACCCTTGAGGCCATCGGTGAGGTGGTGTCCGCACGTGCCGGAGAAGAACTGGCCCGAGTGCAGGAATTGGCCGACCAGGTGCGTGAGCTGCGCCGAGAGCTTCAGGAGGCCAAGCAACAGTTGGCCACTGTCGGTGTCGATCGACTACTCGATACCGCCCAAGAGATCGGCGGCGTGCGTGTGCTGGCGCAAGTGGTCGAGGCCAGCGACGTAGACGCCCTGCGCGACATGGTCGATCGCTTCCGCGACAAGCTGGGCAGCGCGGTGGTCGCCCTCGGCACGATCATCGACGGGCGCCCGCTGCTCATCGTCGGCCTCACCAATGACCTACTGTCCCGTGGCCTTCACGCAGGCAAACTCGCGGGCGACGCGGCGCGGTTGATGGGTGGTGGCGGTGGGGGCCGGCCCAACATGGCCCAGGCCGGTGGACGAGATGCTGCCAAGCTCGCCGAGGCCGTCGCAGCGGTCGTAGCGGCGGTCGAGCCGCTTCTGAGCTAGAAGGAGTGGTGCTACCCATGCGACTGCTCAGCCATCGCAAGCCGAACCAAGCCAGCGAGGTACCGCTTTTTCACAGCGTGCTCACCTGGGAGCGCGATCACGTGCGCGCTGCGGTGGTCAAACTATCGCATGGTATCGCCGACGTCTTGGGCATCGGCGTTTCACCGGTGCACGGTTTGGGGCGCGCCCAGTATCCTGATCCCGAGCGGTGGCTGATCGGCGCCGACCTCGCCCTCACCCAGGCCGAAGACATGACCGAGCACGGCAACTACCAGCGCAAAGTGGTGGCCGATACCGTGACCATGAGTGTGCCCGACGGCATCACGCAGAGCGTGCCCATCTGCGTGCGGCGTGAGCGCGGCCACCCAACGCAGGATATCAAGATGGAAGAGGTACACGACCTGCTGCGCCGCAGCTATCGCGATGCGCTCGACCGTCTCGACAGCGAGCATCGCCTCGAGCACAACGTCATCACCTGTGGCTCTATCGGGCAGCTACGCCTCGATGGCCGTCCGGTGCTCGATCCGATCGGCCTGCAGGGCACGCTGCTGGACGCTGACCTCTGCTATTTTACGGTGCCGCTCGAATGGGTGCGCACTCTAGAGACGCTGGCCGACAAGCTCGAGACCTCGCTCTCGAGCATCGTTCCCCAGCGAGTGGCACTAGCCTCTTTGTTGAGCGATGGCCTGCTCACGCTGCTCGACGATGACGAGACCTATCTCGACCTCGTCCAGCAGGGGCATATCGCCTGGTCAGCGCGTTGCGCTCAGGGTGCACAAGGCATCATCGATGCCGCCCTCGAGGGCCTTCCGCTGCAGCGCCAGGATTACATGGCGCTCATGCAAGAGTATCGTAGTGGCAACCTCGACCGCCACAGTCTGGATCTCATTGCTGCTAGATACTGGCAGGCGCTGCAGACGTGGCTCACCGCGCTGCGCGAGCAGGTGATGGCGATCGGCCTTGTGCAGGCTCTGCCCGAGACCCACTACGGCCTCGATCTGTCGCACAAAGCGCCAGAGGCATTGCTCGCTTTGGAGACGCCCTTTTGGGAAGCAGCGCTCTCGTTCGCGCGTTGTCCGCGGCTCACCCTGCTCGACTCCTTCAAGAGCGACCGCGTCATGAACTGGACGCGCCAGAGCTATACACCCGCACTATTGCCCGTGTGGTCGCTGAGCTACTATGCCGCTCGCGAGTACGGCCCCACCGGCGACCTGGATCGCGCTTTGCTGAGCATCATCGATTGGCGCAGCGCCGCCTAACGCAAGGGTCAGGAGGACCATTGGGTTCGATACACGTCTATCGCTTGCAGCGCAGCGCCACCCCATCGACAGTCGCCAGTCTCATTCAGAGCCATCGGGCCGCTGACCAAGTATGGCTCGTCGTGCCCCGAGGCACGCCCTGGGCCACGCGTCCGCTGGACATTCGGCGTCTGGCACACGCTGCCCAGGTGGCCCACGTCGACTTGCGGCTGGTGAGCAACCACTCCCAGGTGCGCCAGCTCGCCCGCGCGGCGGGCATCCCTGCCCACATCACCCTCCCCGCGACACTCCAAGCCCAGGCACAGCCCGTGGAGGGCAGCGCCACTCACCTGACGGCCGCCGATGCGCTGCTGTCACGCCTGAGACGCCCACGCTACCCAGGCATGGGCGCGTTCATTGCTGCGCTGCTGGGCGCCCTGTTCGTGGTCGCCGTCATCGTCGCCGCCCTGGCGATCACAATGCCGAGCGCCGAAGTGACCATTCAGCCGGTAACCCAGCATAGCAGCGTCGTCTTTACGACCACAGCGAGCTCGTAGCGCACCGAGATCGACTATGGCGCGGCGCTGCTGCCCGCTCGCAGTGTCCAAGTGATCGTAGAAGACACGATACAGACACAAACGACGGGGCGCATCGACATGCCCGAAGGCTATGCCTCGGGCGAGGTGGTCTTTGCGAATCGCTCAGAGAGCGAGGTCGTGATCCCCAAAGGCACCTATGTACGGACCGGATCAGGAGAGACGGCGCGCTTCTCCACCGTCACCGAAGAGGTGCTGCCGCCGCAATACAATGCCACCGTGCGCGTGCCTATCATGGCGGTAGAGCCAGGCCCGGCCGGCAACGTACGCGCGCTTACGATCAATGTCATCGAGGGTCGGCTGGCCAGTGTCGTCGAGGTCATCAACGATAGCCCGACCGGCGGCGGAACCACCAAGCAGGTGCCGATGGTCACTATTGAGGATCAGAATGCCGTGTACGACCTCGCCCTTGGGCAGCTCAAAGAGAGAGCCTATGCCGAGCTCGTCGCCGAGCTCGAAGAGGGCGAGTTCATTCCGCCCGAATCTCTCGAGACTCAAATCATGTCCTACACCTATGGTCAAGCGCTCGCCGAACGCAGTGAGGTGACCTCGATCACGATGAAAGTCGTGACCCGCGGGACGGCCATCCGGAACCAAGACATCGATGCTCTGGCCACGCGGTTCCTCGAGTCAGCTGCGGGCGGTGAGCTGAGCTTGGTACCCGGCACGTTGCAAGTCACCCGTTCGAACCAGGTGACGATCCATGGTACCGAGGTGACTTTTGATGTCAGCGCTACCGGTGACGTCGCTTCGACGATCGACAGCGAGGGAATTGCGCAGGCATTGCGCGGGAAGACAATCCAAGAGGCCGTCGATTGGCTGAACGAGACCTATGCGCTGGCTGCCGAGCCCGAGATCGCCCTTGTACCGCCCCAATGGCAACGATTACCGGTCCTGCCTGCTCGCACGCGCATCCACATCGAGGTCACCACGCAATGAGCCGCCTCTTGGCCCTGGACGTTGGCGACGAGCGCACTGGCGTGGCCATCAGCGACGAAGCAGGATTGCTCGCGCGCCCGCTAGAGATGATCGCGCGCAAACCGGGTCCCGGGGGCTTTCACCGCATCGCCGAGCTGGTGCGCCAGTACGATGTGCGTGCCATCGTGGTCGGCTTGCCCCTCCTCCCCGACGGCAGCGAGGGTAAGCAGGTGGCTTCGACCAAGGCCTTTGTGCGCGGGCTGAGCCAACATGTTTCGGTGCCCATCCTCTGGCACGACGAGTCAGACACGACACGCCGTGCGCGCGAAATCCTCGTCGATGACGCCCGGTCAGGCAAGCGGCGGGCACAGCTCATCGACGCTACGGCTGCGGCGGTATTGCTGCAGAGCTATCTCGACGAACAGGCGAGCCAAGACAGATGAACAACGCATTGCGCTGGGTTCTGCGAATTACCATCGGCGTGCTCACCATCGCCGCTGTCCTCATCATCCTGGCTGGGGGATTCTGGTACACCTGGCAGGCCGCCAAGACAACAGAACCCGAGACAGCCTTTGAGATCACCGCGTCCAAGCTCGAGCAGTGGGCGATTGGCGTATACCTCAAACAGGCCTATGGCGACCAGATGTATGCGGTGGCCAACCCCGACGACGATCGGCCGCGCACCTTTGTCATCGAGCCAGGCGAAAACCTGACGACAGTGGCGCAGCGCCTCGAGCGCGAGGGGTTTGTCACTGACGCTACCCTCTTCCGGCGCATGGTCCAGTACTGGGGCGCTGACGGCGACATCCAAGCGGGCGTGTTCGAACTACGCGCCAACATGACCATGGAGCAGATCGTACGGAATCTGCAGCACGGCCGTTTGCCCTCAGTAACCGTCACTATCCCGGAGGGGCTACGCGCCGAAGAGATCGCTGCCCTACTCGAGCAGAACGGTGTCACTGCTGCAGACGGCTTTCTTGCCGTCGTGCGTGGGGGCGTGACCGGTCACACCCTGGTTGACGACCGTCCAGCCGGCAGCTCCGCCAGCCTCGAGGGCTTCTTGTTCCCCGATACCTACCAGCTACCGCTGGATGCCGAGCCCGAGCGCATCGTCGAGATCATGCTCACCAACTTTGAATCGCGGATGCCGACCGACATGCAACAACTGGCCGAGGCATCGGGGCGCACGGTGTATGAGGTCATCACTCTGGCCAGTATCGTCGAGCGTGAGGCCGTGGTCGCCGATGAGCAGCCCCTCATTGCCGGTGTGTATTCTGCTCGCTTACAAGAGGGGATGTATTTGCAGGCCGACCCCACCGTGCAGTATGCGCGGGGCTACAACCCAGAGGCCAAAGATTGGTGGATACCCCTTACTCAAGAAGAGTATGCCACCATCGAGTCGCCGTACAACACCTATCTGCATGGCGGGCTGCCCCCTACGCCGATCTGCAATCCCGGATTGGGGGCTATTCAAGCCGCCTTGACTCCAGCGGATACCCCCTATCGTTTCTTTGTCGCCAAGGGCGATGGCTCGCACGTCTTTGCCACGACGTATGAAGAGCACATGATCAACATCCAGCGCTATTCAGGAGGCCAGTGAGCACGGCATTGACAGGCGAGACAAATTGACACTGCCCTAGCATGGTGATAGCATCCAGCAACTCGATCGGGAGGTATGCGGGTGGCGCGCATCATCCGCGACGCAGACATCGCTCGCCTGTTGGCCTTACCGCCCAGGCTAGACAACGACTATACGGTATCTCCGCATGCTATGCATGCGTTGTTGCTCTACAATCTCTCGGTGCTCGATGAGCAGATCGACTCGCTGTACGACCAGTTGGGCGCTGACGAGTTTCTGCCCTCGACCTCCCTGGGTTGGTCTGGAGAAGAAGTCCCCGATCAAGTCCGCGACTCGTGGAGCAGCCTCAACTACCTGCTGAACGCAAGGGAATCGTTGGCAGCAGCGCTGCGCTCGGTCGATGGGCGCTTTGTTTAGGCATCCATGAGGCTCGCCATGCCAACCCGCAGAGCAACACGCCGATGAGTTCTTGGTGGGATCGATTGGTGGCCCGTTCCGATGTACGCCAGGCGAAACGAGCGGCGTGGATCGCGGGCACCTTTATCGTCGTCCTGCTGTATGCGCTCGGTGGGTTGAGCCTTTATGTGCGCAAGACGGTGCTCACCCCCAGCCCTGTGCCCACCGCCACCGCGATCAGCATCCTCATCCCCACGGCGGCACTATCGCCCACTGCTAGCGCGCCCACCGAGGCGCCGAGCCTGACGCCCACAGCGACAGCGACTCTCTTCCCAACGATCACCCCGTCGCAATAGACCGCGGCGCCGCGGTCCCTCGGCGGCCAATCTAGCGGCGAAAGGAAGCTGTATGGACCTGGTTATGCATCTCAAACAGCTCACCATGGCCACGGGCCTCTCTGGCTATGAGGCGGGCGCGCGCAGCGTGATTCAGCAAGCTTGGCAGCCGCTGGCTGACGACTTCCGCACCGATGCGTTGGGCAACCTGATCGCCCTCAAGCGAGGCACCCGGCCAGCGGGCGCGGCAACGCGAGCCGTCCTCTTGGCTGCACATATGGATGAGATCGGCTTGATGATCACGGGCTACGAGGGTGCCTTCTTGCGCTTTACACGCGTTGGGGGCGTAGACCTGCGCACGATCCTGGGGCAAGAGGTCACCGTGCATGGCCGCCGCGAGCTCGCCGGCGTCGTGTCCAGCCGTCCGCCCCACGTGCTCAGCGAAGAGGAGCGCAGCGCCCCTGTCCCCGCTGACAAGCTGTTCATCGACGTCGGCCTCACCGCCGATGAGTTGCCCGAGCTTGTGCAAGTCGGCGACTTGGTGTCAATGCGGCGCGAGACCATCGAGCTGGCCGAAGGCTACCTGTCGGGCAAGGCGATGGACGACCGCGCCGGCGTAGCCAGCCTGACCGTTTGCCTCGAAGAGCTGCAACGCCTCCACCACGAATGGGATGTGTACGCCGTGGCGACGACGCAAGAAGAGGTCGGCCTCAAAGGCGCCATGGTGAGCGCCTATGGCACGGCGCCCACGGCCGCTATCGCCGTCGACGTCGGTTTTGGCGCCCAACCGGGCGTGTCTGAAGAGGAGGCGATCGAGATGGATGGCGGCCCTTCTATTGCCATCGGGCCGAACATCCATCCTCGGCTCTATGAAGCCCTGGTTCAAGTTGCCACCGCTCATGAGCTCAAGTACCAGATCGAAGTGGCGCCAGGTCAGACCGGCACCGATGCTTGGGCCATCCAGGTGGCTCGCGAGGGCATCCCCTCGGCACTACTATCGGTGCCCCTACGCTACATGCACACCTCGGTCGAGACGCTCTGTCTGCGCGATGTGCAGCGCACCGGCCGGCTGATGGCCCTGACGATCAGCGCGTTGGATGAAGCCTTTGTGGCGTCACTGACGCAGTAGATAGGAGAAGAACATGCTACTGCAACAGCTATCCGACGCACGAGGCGTCTCGGGCCATGAACTCGAGGTGCGAGCGCTCATCGCCGAAGCCGTCCACGGGCTAGTCGACGAGCAGCACACGGATGTCTTGGGCAACCTGATCTGCCTACGACGTGCGCGGCGGCCTGTGCAGGGCCAGGCGCTGCGCGTCATGGTCGCGGCCCATATGGACGAGATCGGCTTCTTGGCAACGGGCATCAACAAAGACGGCACCGTTCGCTTTGGCAAGGTGGGCGGCATCGACGACCGCATCCTCCTCTCCAAGCAAGTGGTCATCGGCGAGAGTGCCGTGCCCGGCGTGATCGGCTACCGACCCATCCACCTGCTATCGGCCAAGGAGCGCCGATCGGCGCCCGACCTCTCGCACGCCGCCATCGACATTGGCGCCACGAGCAAGGAGGCGGCCGAGAAGCTGGTCAAGCTAGGCGATCAGATCACCTTCCGCACGAGCTTTCAACCACTAGAGCCGGGGGCGCAGCGCTGCGTCAAGGGCAAGGCCCTCGACGACCGCGCGGGCTGTGCTACCCTCGTCGAGCTGCTTGGCCACGACTATGCCATTGATCTCTATGCGGTGTTCACCACCCAAGAAGAGGTGGGCTTGCGCGGCGCCAAGGTGGCCGCCAGCGCCATCGCGCCCGATCTGGCCTTTGTACTGGAGGGCACCATCTGCGATGACCTGCCCAAGAAAGAGGACCTCTCGCACGTGACAGAGTTGGGCAAGGGGCCGGCCATCACCTTCATGGACCGTAGCTTTATCGCCGACCGTCGCCTGGTGGATCTGTTGGTCAAGACGGCTCAGGCCGAGAGCATCCCCTATCAGTTCAAGAAGGCGGCGGCGGGCGGCACCGATGCGGGTGCCATCCAGCTCTCGCGCGAGGGTGTGCCCGCAGTCACCGTGGCTGTGCCCTGCCGCAACATTCACGCGCCCGTGAGCATCCTCAGCCTCAACGATCTGGACAACACTGTCAAGCTTATGGTGGCCGCGCTGCAGCGCCTGGAAGGGAGCCTGTGATGAAGACGTTGATCCAAGAACTGGTCGAGACATTTGGCCCTTCGGGGTACGAAGACGCGGTCCGCACTCTGTTGAGCGATCGCATTGGCGGCGCGGTGGATGAGGTGCGCACCGATGCCCTGGGCAACCTCATTGCCCACAAGAAGGGCTCGGGGCAGGGGTTGCGCGTCATGCTGGCCGCCCATATGGACGAGATCGGCCTCGTAGTCAGCCACATTGATCAACAGGGCTTTGCTCGCTTTCAAACTGTGGGTGGCGTCTGGCCCATCACCCTGGTGAGCGGGCGGGTACGCTTTGCCAACGGCGCCGCTGGCGTGATTGGCTGGGAGTACTGGCTCCAGAAGAGCGAGCTGCCCAAGATGGACGAGCTGTTCATCGACTTGGGCGCGACCTCAGCCGCTGATGCGCCAGTGGCGGTAGGCGACGTGGCCTGCTTTGACCGCCCGTTTCAAGACCTGGGCAAGCGCCTGGTGGCCAAAGCAATGGACGACCGCATCGCCTGTGCCATCGCCGTACAGACGTTGCGCGAGCTGCAAGAGACGCCGAATGACATCTATGTAGTGTTCTCCACCCAAGAGGAGGTGGGCACGCGCGGGGCGATGACCGCCGCTTTTGGCATCGCGCCGGATGTCGCCGTGGCGATCGACGTGACCGACACTGGCGATACGCCCGAGGCCATCCCGATGGCCGTCTCTCTGGGCGGTGGTCCAGCCATCAAGATCAAGGACTCGGGAATGATCGCCCACGCCGGCGTCAAAGATTGGATGATCCGCACGGCCGAGCAGGCCGGCATCCCCTACCAACGCGAGGTGCTCACGGCGGGCACCACCGACGCCTATTCGATTCAGACGACGCGCGCCGGCGTTCCGGCTGGGTGCCTTTCGATCCCCTGCCGCAACATCCACACGCCTTCCGAGATCGTGGACTATGACGATGTGTTGAACAGCGTGCGCCTGCTCCGGGCGATGCTCAGCGCACCGATCACGCTCTAGCCCAGGCACCGAGCGCGAGAACGCATAGCGGGCGCACTAAGGTGCGCCCGCTATCTTTGCAGCACTGATCCTCAGGCCAAAGCTTGGGCCCAGTCGCGCAGCAGGGCTGGCAGGTCCGCGTAGACAAAGTCGGGAGGCGCCTCGGTATAGGCAGCGGCCTCGGCGGCGGTGGCGATACCGGTCAGCACCAAGATAGTCATCGTGCCTGCGCGATGCCCACCGAGAATGTCGGTCTCGAGACGATCGCCCAGCACAGCAGTGTCGGCAGGGGTAGCGCCTAGCAGGCGCATCGCTTGCTCGAGCGCCAATGGCTCGGGCTTGCCCACGACAATCGGCTCCACATCGGTGGCCGCCACCAGCGCCGCGATGATGCTGCCCGCACCCGGAATGATGTCGTTCTCCAGCGGATACGTCTTGTCGGGGTTGGTTCCGATGAAGATGGCTCCGTCGCGAATGGCCAGCGTGGCGGTCTTGAGTTTCTCAAAACTGATGCCCTTGTCCCAGCCACAGACGACGTAACGCGACTCACGCCCGCCAATGACAAAGCCTCGCTTCTCGATCTCAGAGATCAGCGCTGGCTCGCCTACGACGTTGACTTTGGTGCCCGGCGGCGCGATCGAGGCCAGATAGGCCGCTGTCGCCACGCCCGAGGTCATGATGAGCTCTTCGGGCACATCCATCCCCATGCCCAGCAGTCGCTCGCGGAACTGCGCCGGCGTCAAGGTCGAGTTGTTCGTGACCAGCATGTAGCCGATGCCCTGCTCGCGGCAAAAGTCGAGCAGATCGGCGGCTCCGGGCAACGGCGTGCGCCCGCGATAGAGCACGCCATCCATATCGATCAGTAGATTGCGGATGCTGCGCAGCGATGCGGCCATAGGTTGCACTTCTCCAGTCAACGGCAATGGTCAGAGTATAGCACAGCACACCTTGCCGTCGGGAATGCTCAGCTAGGCCTTGGTGCAGCCGCATACCCGCCGTATAATGACGATAGCTCGGTGTTGGAGGTATCCATGCCCACGACAGTCGACGCCCGCGGCCTACCTTGTCCACAGCCAGTGATCCTCACCCGTCAAGCGATGAGCACGGCAGATCAAGTGCTCACCCTGGTCAGCGAGCGCGACCAAGTAGACAACGTGCTGCGCCTGGCTGAGCGCGCCGGTTGGCAGACGCACTGGGAGCCGCAGGCCGATGGCTATGCCATCCATCTCGTCAAGGGCGAGGCCACGCGCCAGCCCGAGCTCACTCCCGACCTCTTGACCAGCAACCCTCCGGCGGAAGGTTCGGTGGTCGTGCTCGCGAGTGAGCGCATGGGCCGAGGCAACGATGAGCTTGGGGAGATCTTGGTGCGCTCTTTTCTCTACACCCTGACGCAGGTCGAGCCCCGCCCCAAGACCCTTGTGCTCTACAACACCGGCGTGCGCCTGGCTGTAGAGGGCTCGCCCGTGCTCGACGAGCTACAGAAGCTGGCCGCCGACGGAGTCGAGATCCTGGTGTGCGGCACGTGCCTCGGCTATTTCGAACTCAAAGAACGTTTGGCGGTAGGCACTCTCTCGAACATGTACAGCATCGCCGAGGCCTTGTTGACGGCGAACAGAGTGATCACTGTCTAGGTCGAGCAAGATGAGCGGCTCGGCCAGCGCTACAGGCCGCTGGCCTGGCAGACCCATTACATGTATGGAGGCACCAAATGACCACGGAAGATGTGGGTTGGGTGAGGGCACACACTGATGATGAGGAAACGTGGGATTCCCCAACGACTCCTGTACAACAAATCGACATTGCGGTGCATACGCACTATCTGCGCGAGTATCTCCAGCCAGAGATGCGCGTGCTCGAGATGGGCGCTGGCGCCGGGCGCTTCACCCAGGTGATCGCTGGCGTTACGCGCCACAGCGTCGTTGCTGATCGCTCATCCGCAAAGCTAGCGCTGAACCAGCGCAATGCCCAGGCTTTGGGCTATGTCGACGCCATCGAGGCCTGGTGCGAGTGCGACATGATCGACCTTCGGGGAGATTTTGGCGATGACGAGTTCGATGCTGTGGTTTGCCTGGGGGGCCCCCTGAGCTATGCCTTTGACCGGCGCGAGAAGGCCATCGGCGAACTGTATCGCGTCACCAAGCCGGGGGGCCTGCTGATCCTCAGCGCGCGTAGTCTCTTTGGCGCGCTGCACCAAGATCTGCCCCGGATTCTGAACATCGACCCCCGTATCAACCGCGAGATCATCGAAACGGGGAACCTGGGCCCGGCACAGGTCGCCTTGGCCACGCGCTATTGGCATGCCTATCGTGCCGACGAATTTCGTGCCTTTGTCGAGCAGACCGGCGCGCGGGTCTTGCTCATGTCGGCCAGCAATTGCCTCTCGTCAACCTGGGGTGACGTGATTGCCTCTTGGCAGACCGACGCTCGCCGCTGGAGTCATCTCATCGAGCTCGAGCTTGTGGCCAGCCGCGAGCCTGGCTGCCTCGATATGGGGGCGCATATTCTGGCTATTGCCCGAAAACCAGCTTAGGAATGCTCAGGGGCTCGCCTTTTGTGGGGCGAGCCCCTGGGTGCTTGATCACAGCCCTGTCGTTAGTGGGCTTTCCCGGCCTCTTCGAACTGCTTCTCGGCCAGCCAGCGCTCGGCTTCGATCGCGGCGGCTGCACCAGCACCGGCCGCAATGACTACCTGGCGAAACCACGGGTCTTGGACATCGCCGGCCGCAAACACCCCCGGCACGTTCGTGCGTTGCCGCCGATCGGTGATGATATAGCCCTGCTCGTCGAGAGCCAGTTGCCCGACGAACAGTTGGGTATTGGGCACCAGCCCAACATACTCGAACACGCCATCGGTGGCGATGACGCTCTCCTCGCCAGTCTTGACGTTGCGCACGCGCACGCCCGCAACCGTCTCATCGCCCAGAATCTCGGTAACCACGCTATCCCACACAAACCGCATCTTGGGGTTGCTCTGGGCGCGCTTTTGCAGGATGGCGCTGGCCCGCAGGCTGTCTCGGCGGTGCACGATGATCACCTCTTTGGCGAGCCGCGCGAGATAAAGCCCTTCATCGAGCGCGCTGTCGCCGCCACCAACGACCACTACGGTCTTGTCTTTGTAGAAAAAGCCATCGCACGTCGCGCAAAAAGACACACCACGCCCGATGAACTTGTCTTCACCCGGTACGCCTAACCGACGCGCCGAGGTGCCCGTACAGATGATCAGCGCTCGTGCCCGAAACGTCGGCCCATAGGTGTGCACGACAAAGGGATACTGCTTTAGGTCGACGGCGGTCACTTCTTCATAGAGCAGCTCTGCGCCAAAGCGAGTGGCATGGTTCGACATCTGCTCGGCCAAGGCCATGCCGCTGATGCCCTCAGGAAAGCCCGGATAGTTCTCCATCTCACTGGTAGTCGCTGCCTGCCCGCCAAACGCGTGCCCTATCAGCAGCAAGGGCTCTAGCTGGGCGCGCCCGGCATACAGGCCAGCGGTGAGGCCTGCCGGGCCTGCGCCGATGATAATGAGGTTGCGCTCTTGTTCTGGTTGCTGCCCGCTATCAGCCGTGAGCCGACTGAGATCGAGCGAAAGGGAAAGATCACCCATCCGATCCTCCTATGGTCTATACCCCTAGGGGGTATTGTTGTCTATGGATAATGTAGCACAGCCTGCCTAGGCTGTCAATCCATACTTGACACAAGGCATAGTGATGATAATATGTTTCCGATAACAACGTGTCTAGTAAGTAGGAGTATCATGGATCAGGCTACTCGTGCCGGCACCCTCATTACTCGACTCCGCGAGCATGGCTACCGGGTCACGCCACAGCGGGTGGCGATCATCAACACGATCGTGGGGCATGCGGGCCACCCGACGGTTGAAGAAGTGCACGCCCTCGTGCAAGAAGAGTTCCCCATGACCAGCCTCGCCACAGTGTACAAGACCGTCTCGCTCCTCAAAGAGATCGACGAAGTGCAAGAGATCCACACCAGTGACGACGTGCGCCACGTCGATGGGCGGGCTCCCGAGCCGCACCCGCACCTCATCTGCCGCTGCTGCGGCACCATTATCGACTTGGAAGACATCGACCTCACCGAGACCGCCGCGCAGATCATGGCCAGCACTCATTACACCGAGGTCGGGAACCGCGCCGACTTCTGGGGCCTGTGCCCCGCGTGCCACTGCGCCGATGCCGCAGAGGACAGCGCCATCGGCAGCGACCACGCGGGTACTTCAGCCGGCGAGAGCAGGAGCGATTGAGCGAGAGCGGGCCATTGCCGCAGTCCATTGCGCTGTGTATGGGCCGCCCCAAGGTTAGGGCGGCCCTTTTGTCGCCCGATGCCACCGGCGTCACAGTGAGCGCGCCACGAGGGGGCCAAAGATGAGCAAACGCATCCTATGTTATGGCGACTCGAACACGTGGGGCTATGATCCCGAGACCGGCGACCGCTACGCGCCCGACGTGCGTTGGCCGGGCGCCCTACAACACGAGCTAGGCGCAGACTATACGGTGATCGAGGAGGGCCTTTGCGGCCGCACCACCGTGTGGGACGACCCCATCGAGGGCTACAAGAACGGCCGGGAGTATCTGATCCCCTGCCTGGCCACGCACAAGCCGCTCGATTTGGTGATCCTCTTGCTGGGCACCAACGACCTCAAACACCGCTTTTCGTTGACGGCCTACGACGTTGCCGAGGGCGCCGGCGTACTCGTGGGGCTGGTGCTCACCAGCCAGGCAGGTCCACGGGGCGAGGCCCCGGCCGTCCTCTTGCTGGCGCCGCCGCCCATCACCACGCTCACCGCCTTTGCCGACATGTTCCGCGGTGCACGAGGCGAGTCTCTGCGGCTAGGGGAGCAGTTTGCCCGCGTCGCCCAGCTGCAAGGCTGCCTGTTCCTCGACGTGGGCACGGTGCTCACCAGCAGTCCGGTAGACGGCATCCACTTTAGTGCTCAAGGGCATCTCGCGCTGGGACACGCCGTCTCCGAACGCGTCCGCGCCATCCTTCCGTAGCAGACGGTCAATAACCGAAAGCGAGCCTGGCTCTGAGAGCCAGGCTCGCTCTTTGTGGCGAACTGGTTTGCATTGCTGGTGAGGCCAGAGGCCTCACCAGCAACATTCACCCTAGGG
>JBDKSN010000142.1:0-14996 GCA_039680625.1 Anaerolineales bacterium
GTTCCTGACGCTGGGGCTGATCGCGCTCGTGATCTGGGTGCTCTCCAAGGTGTTCGTGGCCAAGCCCGAGGCCGAGGGTGAAGAAGAAGAGGAAGAGATGGCTGCGCCTGAGCTAACCGTGGCCGAGGTGAGCACGCCCGCGGCGGAAGACGACGCGACGGCCATGGTCGCGGCGATTGCCGTAGCGCTCGCGCGGCAGGCGAACCAGGCGCAGGCGACGCCGGCGGCTCTCGCGGGCGTGATGCGCGTGGCGGCGGCCTTCCCCTGGCAGGCGTTGACCGAGGTGGACGACGAAGAGATCACCGGCGAGGTGGTGCAGGTGGCAAGCATAACCGGCTCGGCGAGCTGGAAGGCGCGCGGTCGGCTGGATGGGCTCAAGTAAGGGGAGGCAACAGTGGCCAAGTATCAACTGACGGTTGATGGCAAGACATACGAGGTTGAGGTGGGCGACGTGTCGACGTCGCCGGTTGAGGTGCTGGTCAATGGCGTCGTCAAGAGCGTGACGTTCACTACTGGTGCGGCGGCTGCGGCTCCCACGCCGGCGCCCGCCCCGGCAGCTGCCCCCGCTCCGGCCCCGGCTGCGCCCGCCAAGGCTGAACCAGCCCCCACGCCAACTGCGGCGGTGGAGGGCACCAAGGTCGTGGCCCCCATGCCCGGCAAGATCCTGAGCGTGCTGGTCAAGGTGGGGCAGAACGTCAAGCAGGGCGACACGGTGTGCACGCTCGAGGCGATGAAGATGGAGATGCCCATCAGCTCTACGGGCAGCGGCGTGGTCAAGGCCGTGCACGTGGCTGTGGGCCAGACGGTGGCCTATAACGATGCCCTTGTGACGCTGGGCTAGGCAGGGAGAGGAAACCTATGGAACCCCTGTCGTTCGCGAATCTCCTGCCCAACCTAACGGCTGGGTTCACCTCGCTCACTTGGCAGTCGGTAGTGATGATGGCGGTGGGCGGCGTGCTGATCTGGCTGGCGATCAAGCACGAGTACGAGCCGCTGTTGCTGCTGCCCATCGGCCTGGGCTGCATCCTGGCGAACATCCCCGGCACGGGCATGCTCGACGAGGGCGGCCTGCTCAAGGTGCTGTATGACGCGGGCATCGAGAACGAACTGTTCCCCAGCCTGGTGTTCATCGGCATCGGCGCCATGACGGATTTCGGCCCGCTGCTCGAGAACCCGATCTATGTGCTCTTTGGCGCGGCGGCGCAGTTCGGCATCTTTGGTACCCTATTGATTGCGACGCTGCTCGGGTTCAACATCAACCAGGCAGCATCGATCGGCATCATCGGCGCTGCCGATGGCCCCACGTCGATCTTTGTCGCCTCGGAGCTGGCCCCCGAGCTGGTCGGCCCGATCACTGTGGCCGCGTATAGTTACATGTCGCTGGTGCCGGTGATCCAGCCGCCGGTGATGAGGGCGCTCACTACCAAGGCTGAGCGGCGTATCAAGATGCCCTACACGGCACACCCCGTCTCCAGGACGACGCGCGTGCTCTTCCCCATCGTCGTCACACTTGTGTGTGGCCTGATCGCTCCGGCGTCGACGCCCCTGATCGGCATGTTGATGTTCGGCAACCTGGCCCGCGAGGCGGGCGTGGTGCAGCGCATCAGCCAAGCCGCGCAGAACGAGATCTCGAACATCGTAACCACGTTCTTGGGGATCACCATCGGCTCGACGATGGTGGCCGACAAGTTCTTGCAGTGGGACACGATCAAGATCATCATCTTGGGTCTGGTGGCCTTTATCATCGACACCGCGGCCGGCGTGTTGTTCGGCAAGCTGATGTGCGCGTTGTCGGGTGGCAAGATCAACCCGCTGCTGGGCGGTTGCGGCATCTCGGCGTTCCCTATGTCGGCCCGGGTGGTGCAAAAGATCGGGCACGACGAGGACTATACGAACTTTTTGCTGATGCACGCCATGGCCTCGAACACCTCTGGCCAGGTGGCCTCGGTGATGGCCGGCGGCGTGGTGCTGGCGATCCTCGGCGGCAGATAATCGCGTCGTTGACGCCAGAAAAGGAATCCTTGAGGCCGGGTGAGCGCGCCCGGCCTTTTGTATTGCGCATTGACGAGGCCGCTCAAGGCGCGGATAATGAGGGCGAAGGAGGCTCCCCGTCATCTGGCCTCGTGTGGTGTGCTGTCGCGTTGCTGTTACCAGGAGGTAAGCGCAATGCTCGAAGACTCGCGGATCTATGGCGAATTGGCCTTGGTGAGTGGCAACGGCAACCCCGAACTTGCCGAGGAGATCTCGCAAGCGATCGGCCAGCCGCTGCTCCAGCGCTCGATCACCGTGTTCCCCAACGACAACACCTTTGTGCAGTTCCACGAGACGGTGCGTTCGCGCGACGTATTCGTCATCCAGCCCACGTGTCGGCCGGTGAACAACAACCTGATGGAGTTGCTCATCCTGATCCACACGGCCCGGCGGGCGTCGGCCGGGCGCATCACCGCGGTGGTGCCCTTCTTTGCCTATGCGCGCAGCGACAAGAAGGATATGCCGCGTGTGCCCATCACGGCCAAGCTCGTGGCCGACCTGATCCAGACCGCGGGCGCCGACCGCTTTATGTGTGTGGACCTGCACGCGGGGCAGATCCAGGGCTTTTTCGACATCCCCGGCGACGAACTGACAGCGCTGCCCTTCCTGGCACGGCACATCCAGAACATGCACATTCCCAACCTGACGGTGCTCTCGGGCGACCTGGGCTTTGCCAAAAAGGCGCGTAATGTGGCCGAGATGTTGCACGCGCCGGTAGCCTTTGCCGAGAAACGCAGGGTGGGCACCGATACCGAGACGCTGAACATCATCGGCGACGTGCGCGGGCGCAACGTGCTCATCGTGGATGACGAGGTCGACGGGGCGTCGACGATGGCGGGCGCGGCGGCCGAGCTGCGGACCCAAGGGGCGGCCGAGGTATACGCCTGCTTTGTGCACTCCACCTTCTCGGCGGGGGCGGTCGAGCGCATGCAACAGGCGGGCTTTACCAAGATCGTCACCACCAACACCGAGCCGCTGACGGCCGAGCAACGGTTGGCTCTGCCCAACCTCGAGATCATCCATCTGGGGCCGTGGCTGGGCTGCGTCATCGAGGCGGTGCATCGCGGCCAGTCGGTGGGCGAGACGCTGCATGACTATTACGAGCACTGTGGCGAGCAATGAGCCAGCCTCTAGCGAGGGCCAGGAGACACGAGCGGCGTCTAGCGCCGCTCGTGGTATAATATTGATTCGAATGTGGTAAGGA
The DNA here is from genome assembly GCA_039680625.1 of Anaerolineales bacterium. GTDB lineage: Bacteria > Chloroflexota > Anaerolineae > UBA1429 > UBA1429 > JAAYDS01. The sequence continues at coordinate 3,236 of JBDKSN010000142.1, forward strand.
TAGGGAGTGATGTCTCGTGCTGAGTAACGTGTTGAAAAGGCTCTTGGGCGATCCGAATGCGCGCGAGCTGTCGCGAATGCGCAGCGCCGCGGAAGAGATCAACGCCCTCGAGCCCGAGATGCAGGCGATGAGCAACGACGCGCTGCGCGAGCAGACGCAGCGCTTTCGCGAGCAGGTGCAGGGGGTGACGGCGGCGCTGGCGGGCGAGATCCAGACGCTGCAAGAGGAGCTCGATCGCGAGCCCGATGATGATGAGCGCCGACGCCTGCGCCAAGAGATCGCCGCTCTGAAGAACGAGCAAGATCGCGCCGAGCGAGAGGCGCTCGATGCCATCTTGCCCCGCGCCTTTGCCGCGGCGCGCGAGGCGGCCGTGCGCACCATCGGCCTGCGCCCGTTTGACGAGCAGCTCATCGGCGGCATGGTGCTGCACCGGAACATGATCGCCGAGATGAAGACCGGCGAGGGCAAGACGCTGGTGGCCGTGCTGCCGCTCTATCTGGCGGCGTTGACCGGCCGCGGGGCGCATCTGGTTACGCCCAACGACTATTTGAGCAAGTATGGCGTGCAATGGATGGGGCCGGTGTACCACCTGCTCGGCCTGTCGGTGGCGGTGATCCAGTCGCAGGGGCAAGATCCACGGCTCTCTTCGTTCTTGTACGACCCCGACTATGCAGCCGCCGACGACCGCTATCACCATTTGCGGCCGTGCACGCGCGCCGAGGCCTATCGCGCAGACATCACCTATGGCACGAACCACGAGTTCGGCTTTGACTATTTGCGCGACAACATGGTGCAAGACATCAGCCAATGCGTGCAGCGCGAGCTGTACTATGCCATCGTCGACGAGGTGGACAACATCTTGATCGACGAGGCGCGCACGCCGCTGATCATCTCGGGCGAGTCGACCGAGTCGGCGGACTATTACAGGGTGTTCGCGGGCATCGTGGGGCGGCTGGTCGAGGGCGACGACTATACCGTCGATGAAAAGCGCACCAGTGTGACGATCACCGACCAGGGCATCACCAAGGTCGAGCGGGCGCTGGGTATCGACAACCTATATGATGAGGCCAACTATCAGCTGACGCCGTATCTCGAGAACGCGCTCAAGGCCAAGGCGCTGTTCGCACGCGACCGCGATTATGTGGTGAACGAGTCGGGCGAGGTCATCATCGTCGACGCCTTTACGGGGCGCCTGATGTATGGCCGGCGCTACTCGGAGGGGCTGCACCAGGCGATCGAGGCCAAAGAGGGCGTGCGCGTGCAGCGCGAGAGCCTGACGCTGGCCACGATCACCTTCCAGAACTATTTTCGCATGTATCGGCGCCTGGCGGGCATGACGGGTACCGCCGAGACCGAGGCCGAAGAGTTCCGCACGATCTATGGCCTGGATGTGATGGTCATCCCCACGCACAAGCCCGTGATCCGTGTGGACTTGCCCGATCTGGTGTACAAGACCGCCGAGGCCAAGTATCGCGCGGCGCTGAAAGAGATCGAGGAGCGCCACGCCAAGGGGCAGCCCGTGTTGGTGGGCACGCTGGCCATTGAGACCTCAGAGATGCTCTCGGCGCGGCTAAAGCGGATGCGCATCCCTCACGAGGTGCTCAACGCCAAGCAGCACGAGCACGAGGCGCAGGTGATTGCGCAGGCCGGGCAGCCCGGCGCGGTGACCATCGCCACGAACATGGCTGGTCGTGGCGTCGACATCCTGTTGGGGGGCAATCCCGAGGGGTTGGCGCGCGACAAGCTGCGCCGCCAGGGCGTCGATCTAGAGACGGTGTCGCCCGAGGTGTGGCAGGCCACGCTGGCCGAGTGTGAGGCGCAATGCCTGGCCGACCGCGAGAAGGTGCTCGCGGCGGGCGGCCTGCACGTGTTGGGCACCGAGCGCTATGAGGCGCGGCGCATCGACAACCAGCTGCGCGGACGCGCCGGCCGCCAGGGCGACCCGGGCTCATCGCGCTTCTATGTGTCGCTCGAAGACGATCTCATGAAGCGCTTTGGCGGGCCGACCGTGGCCAGCCTGATGGATCGCCTGGGCGCCGACGAGGATGTGCCCATCGAGCACAACATGGTAACCAAGGCCATCTCGAACGCCCAAGTGCGCGTCGAGGGCTATAACTTTGACATGCGCAAGCACCTGCTCGAATACGACGACGTGGTCAATCAGCAACGGCAGGTCATCTACGACCAGCGGCGGCTGATCTTGACCGAGAACAATCTGCGGCCGATCGTGTGGGACATCCTGGTCGAGCGGATCGGCGCGCTGGTGGCGCAATACACGCAGGGCTATGAAGAGGACTGGGCGTTGGCCGAGCTGCACCAGCAAGCCGACCGCATGGTGCACCTGCCCGCCGGTCACCGAGTGGAGGCGTGGCAAGGGCTGTCGGCCGAGGAGATCACCGACGACATCATCGCTGCGGCCGAGGCCACCTATGACGCCCGCGAGCGCGAACTCACGCCCGAGCTGATGCGGCAGGTCGAGCGGCAGCTCATGCTGCGCGCCATCGACCGGCATTGGGTGACGCACCTGACCGACCTCGATGAGCTGCGCGAGGGCATCGGGCTGCGCGCCGTAGGCCAGCGCGACCCCCTCGTCGAGTACAAGCGCGAGGCCTTTGATGCGTTCAACGGGCTGCTCGAGCAGATCGAGTCAGAGATCGCCAGCATGGTGCTGAATGTGCGGCTGGTGCGCCAAGAGCAACGGCCTGCGCCGCGCCCGAACAGCGGCCAGGCCGAGGCCAGCGAGGCTGTCCACCGGAGCAAGGTTGGGCGCAATGCGCCTTGCCCCTGCGGCAGCGGGAAAAAGTACAAGCAGTGCTGCCTGCTCGAGGGGCTCTCGCCCGAGGAGGCGCTGGCCAAGGGCGTCAAAGAAGGCCGGATCAAGCACGGCGCGCCGGTGCGCGGCTAGCGGCGGTCGCTAGTCGACACGCACCTCTTGCGCCTCGCCATAGAGGGCGTCGAACAAGAGGAGCCGGCCCGCGATCAACTCGCCGCGGCCGGTGATCAGCTTGGCGCATTCCTGCGCCATCCACGCGGCCACCATCATGGGCGTCGCCGCCGGCGTGCCCGTGCGCGTCTCGACGCCGTGATCGTGGGCCGGCTTGGCGCCATAGACCGCCTCCAGGCCGGCGTCTCCCGGCAGGATCGTCATCACCTGACCCGTCCACCCGGCAATAGCCCCGTGCACGAGCGGCAAGCCCAGAGCGCGCGCGGCGCGCTCGAGCTCGAGGCGACTGGGGATGTTGTCGAGCGCGTCGACCACGACGTTGGCCTCTTCGAGCAGGGCGACGGCGTTCTCTGCCCCCAGGCGCGCGACGATCGGCTCGACCTCGACGGCACCATTCACCTGGCGCAGGCGTTCGGCGAGGGTGGGGGCTTTGGGCTGGCCGAGGGTCGTCTCGGTGCAGCCGAGCTGGCGGTTGAGGTTGCTGTCTTCATATACGTCACCATCAATGAGGCGCAGGCGCCCGACGCCGAGCCGACACAGCCCCTCGGCGACCCAGCCGCCCAAGCCGCCCGCGCCGACGATGGCCACATGGGCACGGAGCAATGCCACCTGGCCTGCACTGCCGAGGGTGCCCAGGTTGCGTGCATAGCGCGTGAGCACCAGGCCGCGCTCGAGGAGGGCGATCTCGACGGCGCGCCGCGGCAGGCCTGTTTGGGCGGCGAGGCGCACGGTGGCGGTGAGGGGCAATGGCCTTGCGGCCTGCTCCGGGTGGGCAGCGAGCCAGGCCTCGATGGCGGGCGTCGGATCCGTAGTGTTGGTCATGCTTCCTCGGGGTGAGGGGCGAGTGGTTGGCAGACCGGGCAGATGTGGGTGCCCCGGCCGCCGACGACCAGGCGCACGATCGGCGTGCCGCAGCGCGGGCAGGGGGCGCCCGCACGGCCATAGACCGCTAGCGCTGGTGCGTGCCCCCCTACTTCATTACGGGCATTGCGATAGTCGCGCAGCGTGGTGCCGCCATCGGCGATGGCCTCGCCCAGGGCGGCGCGGATGGCGGCCCACAACGCCTCGGCCTGGGCCGGCGTGAGCGTGTCGGCGCGAGTCAGCGGGTGCAAGCCTGCGCGCCAGAGGGCCTCATCGGTATAGATGTTGCCCAGGCCAGCGAGAAAGCGCTGATCGAGCAAGAGCGGTTTGAGCTGGCGCCGGTGCGCCCTGAGGAGCGCGGCAAATCGGTCGGCAGAGAGGTCGTCGGCGAGAGGCTCTGGCCCCAAGTGGGCGATGAGAGGCGTGGGATCATCGACGAGGTAGAGGCGCCCAAACTTGCGCAGGTCAGCGAAGCAGAGGGTCTGGCCAGAGGCCAGCGACCACCAGGCGCGCAGATAGCGCTCGTCGGTCGGGGCCGGGTCAGCCGAGTCGCAGAGCAGGAGGCGGCCCGTCATACGCAGGTGCACCACCAGCACGTGGGGCGGTACCTCGATGAGGATGAACTTGGCCCTGCGTCGCACGCCCATGATGGTGCGCCCCTGCAGGGCAGCGCCCAGCGCATCGGGCGAGGGGGTGGCCACCACGCCGGGCCAGCCGATGTGGGTGGCGACGATGCGCTGACCCACCAGGCTGGCCGAGAGCTGCTGAACGATGGTCTCGACCTCGGGCAGCTCGGGCATGGCCTCAGGCGGCAGCCTTTTGCAGGAGCCAGAACAGCGGGGCTGAGGTGGGGGCGCTGCGCGGCTTGAGGCCCAGGCTCTGACGCCAACCCGCGTCGAGTTCATCGAGGGTGAGGCCATAGACCTGCTGCAGCGCATCTTCTTGGCGGGCGCCCTGCGCAAAGACACGCAATAGAGCGCGCATCTTGTCTCGGCCATAGGTTTGGAGCATATAGTCGACCACCGAATAGACGGCGCCATAATACATGTCGACCTGCTCGGCCTGGCCGGAATAGCTGGACATTGAGCGAATGGTCAGCAGCGAGTCCTCTTTGATCGCCTGTTCGAGCGCGAGGCGGTTGTTGCGGGGCAATTGGCCCTCGGCGTACATGGCCAGGCCCTCATCGAGCCAGCGCGGCAGACCGGCATACGGGTTGTCGGTCGCCAAGCCCACGATGAGGTGGCTCAGCTCGTGAGCGAGGGTAGCGGGGGCGTTCTCATCCGAGCCGAGCAAGAGCAGTGTGTCGTCAGATACGGCCACGCCGAGCGTGGTAACCTGGCTGTCAAAGATCGTCGAGCGTTGGGCGAGGGCGGCGCTCATGTCGCGCGCCGAATTATAGAGATAGACCTGCAGACGAGTGTCTGTGGCCACGCCGACCTCGGTCGAAAGGCGCTCCTGGGCCTCTTGCGCCACCACTAGCAGATCCGCGGCCTGATTCTTGGCATTGCCATAATAATGGAGGTCGATGGTGGTGCTGCTCAGCACGCGCCACTCGAAGCGGTCGTCTTCATAGACAAAGCGCTCGACCGGCGTCTCTAGGCGGGTGCCATCGGCGAACTCGAGGCGCCAGTAATAGCGCAAGGTCTCTCCGGGGGCGAACTGGCCGGGCAAGAGCTCTTCGGTGTAGGCGATGTCGATCTTGGTGCCGAGGTCACCGTCGGGATAGATGCGCCGCCAGACTGGTTCGCCGTCGATGCCGTAAAAGAGGATGACGTCGGTCGGCGGCGTCGTGGCCTGGGCCTCTAGGTCAAAGTAAATCGCCTCGGCAAAGGTGTAGCTGACCTCGTTGCTCTGCAGCTGCCCATGCGTGTCGGCGCGGACGACCGGCACGGGCCAGACCAGGGCCAGCGCCAAGAGCAACGATAGCAGCCAGCCCAGCTGGCGACGGTTAGCGTGGGTTGGCGGGCAGGTCGTTGACGGCGACATGGATGTACTTGTTCCCTTCCTCGATCAACAAGTTCGGGATGTCATCGATGATCGGGTACTTGCGGGCGCAAGATTCGTTGGGGCAGACCAGCCAGGACCCGACAAGCGAGAGTTTGGTGCGGCAGGCAGGGCAAACTAGGATGGCGAGCAATTCTTCACTGATCATCGTGAGCCGGGCTACCCCCTCGTCTGGTCTAGTGCAAGCGAGTATAGCACGAAAGCCGGCGCTACCCAAGCATTGTTGCGCCAGAGGGCACGGGGGGCAGCCATTTGCGCGTTGGGCTGGGCGCTGGTATACTCTTGCGCTGGACATTCAGTCCATACATTATTCGGCACGCCTCTGGATCCAAGGCGCCGTGCCGGCTGATGCCGGTTCGCTGCGGGCTGAAGGGGGCGGGTGGACAACGGAAGGAGACGCATGGCGATCGTGACGATGAAAGAGCTGTTGGAGGCGGGCGTCCACTTTGGGCACCGCAGCCGCCGGTGGAACCCCAAGATGCGCTCGTACATCTTTACCGAGCGCAACGGGATTCACATCATCGACCTGCAGCAGACGATCCAGAACCTGCAGGCGGCTTATGATTTCGTACGCGACCTGGCAGCCGAGGGCGGTAGCATCGTGTTTGTGGGCACCAAGCGCCAGGCGCAGGAGAACGTGACCTCGCAGGCGCAGCGCTGCGGCATGCCCTATGTCACGGACCGCTGGCTCGGCGGCACGCTGACCAACTTTCGCACGATCCGCTCGCGCATCGAGACCATGCTCGAGCTCGAAGAGATGCGCGAGAACGGCCAACTCGATCGCCTGCCCAAGAAAGAGGCGATGGTGCGTCTGCGCGAGCTAGCCAAGCTCCAGCGGCGCCTAGGCGGCTTGCGCAACCTCAACCGCCTGCCTGAGGCGCTGTTCGTCACCGATGTGACTGAAGAGCAGATCGCGGTGCAAGAGGCGCATCGCCTGCACATCCCTGTGGTGGCCATCGTCGACACCAACTGCGACCCCGACATGATCGACTATGTCATTCCGGCGAACGATGACGCGATCCGCGCCGTGCTGCTGATCGCCAGCAAGATCGCCGATGCGGTGATCGAGGGGCAGCAGATGCGCGGCGTGGTGATGGCCGAAGAGGGTGAGACTCCCGTTGAAGTGCCTGCAGGGCCATCTACGGACTATGGCGAGGACGCGGATGATGACGGCGATTTGTACGAAGACGACGCCATCATCATCGACGACGAAGAATAGCCTTTTCGTGTAGCCAACCGGGATTCATGGCGAGCCCAGGCGTACAGCGCCTGGGCTTGTCGAGTGTCAGCACAACGGCTAGAATCAAAAGAAACCTGCGTCGGGCGAGCCGCCGGCGCAGGCCAGGAGAAATGAGGATAACGCTATGGCAACCACCACTGAATTGATCAAGCAGCTCCGCGAGTTGACGCAGGCGGGCGTGCTCGACTGCAAGCGCGCGCTAGAAGAGACCGGCGGCGACCTACAGAAGGCAGCCGAGATTCTGAAGGAAAAGGGCCTCGCCACAGCCAAGAAGAAGGCCGACCGTGAGGTTACCGATGGCCGCGTCGAGTGCTATGTGCACCCGGGAGACAAGCTGGCCGCGATCGTCGAAGTGAACTGCGAGACCGACTTTGTGGCGCGAACCGAGATCTTTCAGGCATTCTGCCACGACGTGGCCATGCAGGTGGCCGCGATGGCGCCGCGCTGGGTCTCGCCGGCCGACATCCCCGCCAACGAGCTCGAGGCGCTCAAGGCCGAGTTCCGTCAGCAGGCCGCCGACGGCAAGAAGCCCGAGAGCATCATCGAAAAGATCGTCGAGGGCAAGCTAGCCAAGTTCTATGCCGAGACGTGCCTGCTCGAACAGCCCTATCTGAAGGACGACAGCAAGACGGTGGAGCAACTGCTCACCGAGACCATCGCCAAGCTGGGCGAGAACATCAAGATCGCCCGCTTTGCCCGATTCCAGATCCAAAACTAGACGAACCGGCCCGCAAGGGCCGGTGCTGTTCAAGGAGGACGACATGACGGCAAAGTACGGTCGCGTCCTACTCAAGTTGTCTGGCGAGGCGCTGTGCGGCCCCAGTGGCTTTGGCGTGGATCCTACCACCGTCGACACGGTGTGTGAGCAGATCGTCCATGCCTATGAGCTGGGGGTCGAGCTGGCGATCGTGATCGGTGCGGGGAATATCTGGCGAGGCAGCGATGCCCAGGCGCGGGGCATGGAGCGCGCCACGGCGGACTATATGGGTATGCTGGCCACGGTGATCAACGCCATGGCCCTGCAAGACTCGCTGGAACGCATGGGCGTGGTGACGCGCGTGCAGACGGCCATCGAGATGCGCGACGTGGCCGAGCCCTATATCCGGCGCCGCGCGATCCGGCACCTAGAGAAGGGGCGCATCGTGATCTTTGGCGCGGGCACCGGCAACCCGTTCTTTACGACAGATACGGCGGCTGCCTTGCGCGCCATGGAGATCGGTGCCAACATCCTGCTCAAGGCGACCAAGGTCGACGGCGTGTACGATCAGGATCCGTTCAAGGTTACCAACGCCCGCCGGTTCGACCGGCTGACCTTCCTCGAAGCGCTCAATATGGGCGTGAAGGTGATGGATAGCACGGCGCTGTCGCTGTGCATGGACAACAACCTGCCCTTGATGGTCTTTCGCCTCGAGCCGCCCGACAGCCTGACGCGGGCCATCCGCGGCGAGCCCATCGGCACGTTGGTGTCAGCCTAGGGCTGGCGCGAGCATCCTCCTGCGAAAGGAGACGGCGATGATCGATGATGTGATGTTCGAGACTGAGGAACGTATGGATGGCGCGGTGGTGGCGTTGCGGGCCGACCTGCTCAAGGTGCGGACGGGCCGCGCCTCGCCGGCCCTGATCGAAGACCTGCGCGTCGATGCGTATGGCGTGACGATGCCGCTCAGCCAGATGGCCACCATCGCCGCGCCGGAACCGCGGCTCTTGACGATTCGTCCTTGGGATGTGCACAATATCGCCGCGATCGAAAAAGCGATTTTGAAGTCCGATTTGGGGCTTATGCCGAGCAATGATGGGCGCATCATCCGCCTGGCCATCCCCAGCCTAACCGATGAGCGTCGGCGCGACCTGGCCAGGCTGGTCAGCCGGCGGGTCGAAGAGGCCCGCGTGGCCGTGCGCAACGTGCGCCGAGATGCGCTGCGCGAGCTGGAGCGCATGGAGAAGGAGGGCGAGATCACCGAGGACGATCTCTACACCTCGCGGGAAAAGCTGCAAAAGATGACTGACGAGTATGTCGGCAAGGTCGATGAGCTCGGCAAGCAAAAAGACGCCGAGATCATGGAAGGCTAGGCTGATTGAGCACAACGGCGAATGCTGCGTCGGTGCCCGAGGGCGCTCTGCCGCGGCACGTAGGCATCATCATGGATGGGAATGGCCGCTGGGCAGCCGCCCGTGGGTTGCCCCGCAGTGCCGGTCATAAGGCGGGCACCGAGAACCTGCGCCGGGTGGTCGAGGCGACCGTCGAGTTTGGCGTGCCCATCCTGACGCTGTACGCCTTCTCTACCGAGAACTGGAAGCGCCCCCGACAAGAGGTAGATGCACTCATGTCGCTGATGTCAGCGGCGCTACGCGATGAGCTGGGGGCGCTGCATCAGAACGGCGTACGCATCCGGCATTTGGGTCGACGCGAGGGGGTGCCAGCGCCGTTGTTGGCGGGCATCCGCCACGCCGAGGAGCTCACGCGCAACAACGAGCGGCTGCAACTGAATGTCGCCTTCAACTATGGGGGGCGGGCCGAGATCGTCGATGCGGTGCGCAGCCTGGTGCGGCGCGGGGTGCCGGCCCAGGCGATCGACGAGCAGGCGATCAGCGACGCCCTGACCACCGCTGGCCTGCCAGACGTCGACCTGGTGATCCGCACGGCGGGCGAGATGCGGCTGAGCAACTTTCTCATCTGGCAGGCGGCCTACGCCGAGTACTATAGCACGCCGGTGTACTGGCCCGATTTCGACCGCGAGGAGCTGTTGAAGGCGCTGATCGCCTTCGCTAACCGCCAGCGCCGCTATGGGGGGCTCTCTAGCTGAGGGCGATTGCCGGCGCTCACGACCTCACCCGAGGGGGTGCGATGCTCTCACAGCGAACGTTGAGCGCTTGTGTGTTGCTGCCAGTCGTCGCTGTGCTGGTGTGGCTCGGGGGGTATCCTCTGGCCATCGCTCTAGCGGTCGCGGCGGTGTTGGCCACCAAAGAGGTGCTCGATCTCTCGCGACGGCTGGGTGCCACGCCGAGCTATGCGCTGGCGCTGCCCATGGCCGTGGCCCTGGTGGCCGACGGCGTCTTTCCCCAGTGGGGGGTGCTCTCGTGGTGCATGTTGCTCTTGCCGCTGGGCCTGCTGGCGATCGAGGTGGGCCATCAGAACCGCCCGGGGTCATTGCTGAGCTGGGCAGTGGCTGTGGCGGCGCCGCTCTATGTGGGCTATGCCCTGGGCTATTGGGCGAGGCTGCGCACCACCGAGCAGGGCATCTGGTGGCTGGCCATCGCCCTGGTGGGCACGTGGATTGCCGACTCGGGCGCTTATTTCGTCGGCGTCAAGTGGGGCAAACGCAAGCTGGCGACGGCGATCAGCCCCAAGAAGACGTGGGAAGGCGTCGCGGGCGAGCTGGCCGGGGCGTTGCTGTCGGTGACCCCGTTCGCCCTGCTGGTGCTACACGTGCCTTGGTGGGCGGCGGTCGCGATGGCGGTGGCCTTGGCGGCTGCGGCGGTCATCGGCGACCTGGCCGAGTCCGTGATCAAGCGCCAGGCGGGCGTCAAAGACTCGAGCAACCTCATTCCTGGGCACGGGGGTATGCTCGACCGTGTGGATAGTCTGTTGTTTGTGGTGCCCGTGATCTATATCGCCAGGATGTTGCTGGCGGGATAATCAGCCAGTCTATGATCATTGATTTCTCTGACCTCTTGGTACAGGCGTTGCGGCTTGGCAATCTGATCCTCTCGTCGGTCAACGCCATCATCGGCCTGTCTTTGTTCCTCTATGTGCTGACGCACAACCTGCGCAGCTCGGTGGCGCGTGCATTCTGCGCGCTGATCGCCTTTGTCACCGTGGTCTATAGCATCGACGTGCTCTCGGCGGGCGTGGCCTCACCCCAGTCGGCGGCGTTCTTGTTGCGCGCACAATGGCTGGGCATCGCCATGGTGCCGGCGGCCTATCTGCACTTTTCATCGGCGCTGTTGCGCAACGTGCGCGGCGGCAAGGGCGAGCGTTGGAGCGTGCCCCTGGCCTATGCGTGCGGGTTGACGGCGCTGGGGCTGGCCCTGGGCACCGATCTGTTGCTGGGGCCGTTGCAGGTCAAGGGCGACATCTTACACCTGAGCCCCGGGCCCTACTTCTGGTTGTTCACCGTGTACTATGCGCTGACGAGCCTGACGGGCTATGCCAACATCAGCCGCGCACGCAGCCTCTGCCAGACCACCACGGCTCGTCGACGCATGTCGTACCTGATGCTCGCCTGTGTGGCACCGAGCCTGGGAGTGATCCCCTATCTGTTGATCCCCACGGCGGCGCAGGCGCTGACGCCGCGCGCTGTCTCGATCCTCACTCTGGTGGGCAACCTGGCCATCGCGGTGATGACCGTGGTCATTGGCTATATCGTGGCCTACCAGGGCGTGATGCTGCCCGACCGCGTGGTCAAGCACCGGCTGGTGCACTTTTTGCTGCGCGGGCCATTGGTGGCCATCGTGGCCGTGTCGCTGATGCTGGCGGTGCCGCCGGGCGAGCTGGTGTTTGGCCTCGACCGCGACACGGTGCTGGTCTTTGCTGTGACGGGCGCGATCATCGCCTTGCAGGTGCTGATCAACTTGGGCAAGCCGGCACTCGATCGACTGCTGTATCGCGCCGGCCGCGACGAGGTCTATGCTATCCAACAGCTCGAGGACCATCTGCTGACGACCACCGACCTGGAGCAAATCCTCGAGAACGCGCTGTTGGCGCTCTGCGA
>JBDKSN010000143.1:0-5427 GCA_039680625.1 Anaerolineales bacterium
GCAAAGTCGCCCGGCGATGGCTGTGAGGTCGTCGGATAGCCGTCTGTCTCGCTGAGCAGGCGAAAGAACTCCTCTGGGCTGATGTCCTCGCCACTGCGGTAGGACTTGCCATTCAGCGTGATGCGTAAAGGCACTTGGTGAATGGTGATGCCAGACAGTTGCTCGGGATCGAGATCCATGCCACGGTCGCTGACGATCTGCATGAGACTCCTTACGCTAGTTACCTTTTATCAGTATAATACAGACTTGTCTGGCGCCCAATTTGGTGCGCATCATATTCGCCCTCTTGCGCTATCCTTACTGATATGACCGATGACCATGGCCTAGGGTTGCACAGCAGCACGGTGAAAGGCGGAATCTGGCCCTTCGGTGTCTAGTGATAGAGCAGGCGATAGGCCTCGACTGCGTTGCGTCCGGCCTCCGCCTGGTCACCACGTTCCCGCGCGGCTAGGGCAGCATCGTAGCGCTCGATGGCCTGGCGGGGCGCCGCGGCGCCGGCTTCTTTGAGCAGCTGCCGCGCTAGCATCAGGAACTCTTCTACCGGGCCATCGCGCAGATAGGGCAGCGCGGCATACCAGGCCACGACGTCGGCCCAGCGCTCATCGGCATTCGCGCCGAGAAATGAGCGGCGCGAGTTGGCCAGCTCGACGAGCCGCGCGCCACTCTCCGCCAACGACGCCCGGGCCTCGCGCAGGTTGAATCGCGAGACCGGCGTGGGGTCGATGGCGCGCATCTGTTTGTGATAGAACCAGTGATACAGGCTCTGCACCCCCGAGAGCAATCCCTTGCCCGAACCACCGGCCACGGCCGCACCTAGCGCCGGCAGGCCATTGCCCTGGTCGGGTGTCAGCCGTACGCTGTCGAACCAATCTTTGGTCAGGCCATTGATGTCTCCCCAATAGACAGGCGCTGCCACCACAAGCGCGTCGGCCTTGGCCAGCGTGGCCGAGAGCTCTGGCGGGCAGAAGCGTACGCCCTCTTCACTGCCGCCCTGGCCGACGAATTGGCCGATGGCATAGTCCACCAGAAAGAGCCGCTCGACCTCTGCACCGGCTGCGGCTGCGCCCTGCAACGCAGCATCCACCAGCTCACACGAGCGGCCGTTCTTGCGTGGGCTACCGACAATGCCCAACACTTGCATGATTACCTCCGCTCTCATCTCTGGCCGCGGTCAAGCGGCGCCAAGACGAGTTTCTTGGTACGCGAGCATTATATACGCCTGCGGGCTAGCGTCCCACTGGATTGGGCCCTTGGCCTTACACACCGACACGGGGTGTGGTAACATGGGCTCGCTGCAAACTCCGGCTTGGCACCAGCATGTCGGCCGATAGACGGATGAGGAGGCGGGGTAGTGCGCTCGATTTACCGTGAGCCATCTGGCGCGATCCGAGAGAACTTGACTGAGGAGGGCATCGCTCAGGCGCTCCACGACGCGGGGGGGTTACTCTGGGTCGACCTTGATGCTACCAAGACCGACCAGAACCGGCACCTGCTCCTGGACGTGTTCGGCTTTCATCCTCTTGCGGTGGCCGATGCTCTCGAAGAGCGCCACGTGCCCAAGCTGGACGACTGGGAGCAGTATCTCTACATCGGGTTGCACGAGGCCGTGTTGCAGGCCGACGTCGACACCCCGCTCAACACCCATGAGATCGACATCTTTGTGGGGCGCAACTATGTGGTCACCCACCAGGCCGGCGCCCATGTGGCCATTGCCACCGTGTGGGACGCCTGCCTACGCGACGAGCGGCTGATGCAACGCGGCGCCACGCACCTGCTCTATCGGCTGGCCGACGAGCTAGCCGATGGCTACATGCAGGTGATCGACGGCCTGGACGAGGTGGTCGACCATATTGAGGACCGCGTGCTTCAAGGGAGCGATGGCGAGATCCTGGGCACGATCATGCGCTACAAGCGAGCGCTGTTGCGGCTGCGCCGAGTGGTTGCTCCGCAACGCGAGGTGATCAACAAGCTGGCGCGTGGCGACGATGATGTGCTGGATGACACCAAGCTGATCTATTTCCGCGATGTGTATGACCACTATGTCCGCCTGGCCGACATCGCGGAGAACCTGCGTGACCTGATCTCGGGCGCGCTCGACACGCACCTGTCGGTGATCAACAACCGCATGAACGAGGTGATGAAGACGCTGACCGTCATCACGGTGCTCTTTGCGCCGCTCACTTTCATCACCGGCTTTTTCGGCATGAATTTCTTCGAGGCATCGGGGCTATTCGATGTGTGGACGGGACGCCTCGCGCTCTACATCACCCTGGGCCTACTCGCGCTGGCGCCGGTGGGCATGGTGCTCTGGCTGCGTCGGCGGGCCTGGATGTAGGCCTCTCGCGGATCGACTGCCAGCTACGACCATAGGCGAGCAATAGCGGCATGTTGCTGGGGCCAAGCTGAGTCGTCGACTGATCGGCGAGCGCCGCGGTCTATGCTAGTCTACTTTTGCACGACACAGAACGGGTTCCCGTCCGGATCGGCCAACACGACATAGTCCGCACCCTCTGGATAGTCCCAGTCGACCCCGCTTGCACCGAGGCCGATGAGGCGGTCGACCTCGCCCGATTGGTCGTCGGTGAACAGATCCATGTGGTGCCGACGGGCTCTGGGTGAGCTCACTAGCTTCAAAGACAGTTGGAACCCATCACCGTGTCTTGGGCCTAGCTTGGCCCAATCGTCCGACGGCTCTTCCAGAAGCTGATAGTCGAGCGCTTGGCTCCAGAAAGCGATGGCCCTGTTGACATCCGTCACTCCCCAGACAATAGAGCCTATCCGGATCATGGAACCATCTCCTTTTCTACTCCTGACTCGATTGTAGCACACTCGACACAGTCCATGCTGGAAATGCAGCGCGGGTGGTAGGGCTTTCGGCGTTGACAGGAGGGGAGGGGGCCCAGATCTGAGAGCAGCACTTGCAGAGAGGCGCGTTGGCTCTTCTGGCGATCTTGGCCTAGACTCCGCCAGTGACTCGTCTGTCTGGCGCGCCGACCGAGTGCGTCGGGCCAGAGAGCCTTGGCGCCAGGCGGGCGTCTCGCACTATCCGCGCAGGACCACGGGTTCGTTGTCGGCAAGGTGGCCAGAAGGAGAGATGGGGGCATGAGGAGTGATGATGGGCGCTGTCTGTTCTGCATCGTGTGCCTGATCGTGGCCATGTCTGTCTTTGCCCCCGGTGTGCTCGCCGACGAGGGTGCGGCGCTACCGACACTGCGACTCGATGTGGTGCCTCCCTATGGTGTCGACGAACCCATCACCGGCACGGTATTCAATGCCAGTGGCGATCTCGCGGTGACGGGCTATCTACAGGTGGTCGAGGGCGGCCGGGTATGGGGGCCGAAACCGACGTTCGACTGGCCATCCGAGCCGGTCGATGGTGAGGGCCAATTCAGCCTCATCTTCAACACGGGCGGAGACGACGTCATCGCCGAAGTGATCGTCGTATTGTTGGTGCCGGGCAGTTTTGTGCCCGATGGCGACTATGCGCGCTCAGAGGCTGTGGCCCTCGATAGGCTCGAGATCAGGCGCAGTCAGACGGGCGAGGTGACTGTGTTGGCTCGCGAGGGTCGCTGGGTGCGGCCCGAACCGACGCCCTCGCCAACGCCCACGGCTGCCCCAACAGCAACGCCGGCCATCTCTACGAAAGGAGCCAATCCCTCTGCGGACGCGCCGACCATCTCGCTGAACTATTCACCCTATACAGAGGATGGCCAAAGCCCCGACCTGAATAGCATCATCCCTCTCGTGCAGATGGCCCAGCAGCTCGACGCGCTTCGGCCGTATGCCGACACGATCCGCGCTTTCGGTGTTACCGGCGAGCTGCGCAAGCTCTACCCTCTGGCCAAGAAGCAGTACGGGTATCGGGTGATCGCCGGCTGTTGGATCGGGCCGAACCACACGCCACAACAGACCCAAACCGAGCTTGACACCCTTATCGACGTAGCCAATCGCGGCGAGTGCGATCTCGCCGTAGTCGGCTCCGAATGCCTCCGCCGCGGTGATGTGACCGAGGCAGAGCTGATCGAGTACCTTGCCTATGTGCGCGAGGGCATCGCTGATCCAGACATCGCGGTGGCTACGTCCGACACCGCCCAGGCTTTGCTGGACCATCGCCTCGCGGGCGCTGCCAGTGACGTGATCATGGCCACCTACTACCCCTTTTTCGAGGGGGTGCCTATCGAGGACGCAGCTCAAGCGCTCCAGGCTGAATATGCCCGGCTCGTCGCCGCCTATCCCGGCAAGCGGGTGATCATCTCCGAGACGGGCTGGCCGACGGCAGGTGCTCCTGAGGGGCAGGCGGTACCGTCAGAGGCGAATGCGGCGCGCTATTTCCAAGAGGTCTACGCTTGGGCCGAGGCCGAGGGAGTCGAGGTCGTCTTCTTCAGCGCGTTCGACGAAGGCTGGAAGGTCGAGGGCTCCGCCGGAGACATCGGCAGTCACTGGGGGCACTTTACCGGGGCGGGCAACCTCAAGGCGGGCTACCGCGCGCTCGCGAGCGATTCGCCGTATGCCCAGAGCCAGCACCGTGGCCCTACCGTAGCCGAAAGCATCGCCGATCTCTACCGTATGGCGGGCAACTGTGTTGGCCGCGAGTGGCGTTAGTCGCAGAACCTCCGAGGGGCGAGACTGGGCTAGCCACTGGATGCGAGAGGGCGATCGGTGGAATGGATAGCTTGACCAGATTACGTGGTGCCGGGTAGAATATGGCTAACTACGCCACGTGGGAGGCTCTATATGGCGAGGTCGTTCTATAACAAGATCTTGAGAGTGAACCTGACCAGCGGCGCCATCACTACCGAAGAACCCGGCCTGCTCTATATGCGCAAGTACATGGGTGGCTGGAACTTGATCGCCGATGTGCTGTTGCGCGAGGTGCCCAAAGGCGCCGATCCCCTCGGCCCCGACAACCGGCTCATCTTTGCGCCCGGCGTGCTCACAGGGCTGGCCGCCTCGGGCTGTTCGCGGAGCGCGGTGGGCGCCAAATCGCCGCTCACTGGCGGCTTTGGTGCGGGAGAGGTCGGCGGCCACTGGCCCTACGAGTTCAAGCGCGCTGGCTTTGACGCGATCATCTTTGAGGGGATCTCGCCCAAGCCCGTCTATCTGTGGGTGCACGATGGCCAAGCCGAGCTGCGCGATGCCAGCCATCTATGGGGCTTGACCACCAAAGAGACCCTCACGACGCTGCAGACCGAGCTCGACGACAGGCGCATCGGCGTGGCCATGATCGGCCCCGGCGGCGAGAACCAGGTGCTCTACGCCTGTGTGATGAACGAGCTCAAAGACGCTGCCGGCCGTACCGGCCTCGGCGCGGTGATGGGCTCCAAGAACCTCAAGGCGGTGGTGGCGCGAGGCAAGATGAAGCTCGATGGCGCCGACCCCGACGTGATCAATGGCTTGGCCAAGAGTATGGGGCGCAGCGTCGCCGCT
>JBDKSN010000144.1:0-13048 GCA_039680625.1 Anaerolineales bacterium
CAACTCCGCCCCTGGTGAGGTGAGCTGATGTCCCGCACGAACCGGCTGGCGCGCGCATTGCGCCTCGTAGGTGTCATGATCGTCTCTCTCACCCTCGCCGCCTGCGCCCGGGCAGAACCCAGCGCCATGCCAGCGGCCTCGGCAGCTCGCGCCGCCGAGGCAACACCGCCGGTCCCAGCCACGGTCATCGCGCCAACGCCCGCTGTCACGCCCATACCCTCAGCGACAAACACCCCCCACACAGAGGCGCCGAGGGGCCAGGTGCGCCTCCGCGTGTTCGAGGCGGGCAGCTTGATGATCCCCTTTGACGCGATCGAGCACGCCTTTGAGGCCCAGAATCCGGATATCGACGTCGAGACCGAGGCTCATGGCAGCATCCAGGTCATCCGCCACGTCACCGACATCCATGAGAAGATCGATATCGTCGCCTCAGCCGACCATGCCCTGCTGTCGATGCTCATGTACGGGAGCATGGACCCAGATACGGGCGAACCTTTTGCCGACTGGAATATCCGCTTTGCCACCAACCGCATGGTCCTGGCCTACTCGCCGACAGCGGCAGGCGCCGACATTCCCACGACGGACAACTGGGCCAAGGTGATCACCCGTCCGGGCACCCGCATCGGCCTAGCCGATCCGCGCTTTGATGCCTGCGGCTATCGCGAGCTCATGGTGTTGCAGCTCGCGGAGACTCTCTATGGCGAGCCGCGCATCTTGGAGGATGTGGTCTTGGGGCGCTTTATCACTCCCATCACGACAGAAGAGATCGATGGTGTCACGCTGATCCACGTGCCCGAAGTGCTGGAGCCGCGTCCCAAGAGCACGATCCTCATGCGTGGCAGCAGCATTCAGCTCATCCCCCTGTTGCAGTCGGGCGACCTGGACTATATCTTTGAGTATGAGAGCGTCGCCGCGCAACATCAGCTCGCCTATATCGTCTTGCCTGATGAGGTCAACCTCAGCGATCCCGAACAGGCCGACACTTATGCTCAAGTGGCTGTCAAGCTCGACTTTCGGCGCTTTGCCTCGGTCGAGCCGACGTTCACCGGCGAGGTCATCGCCTATGGGCTGACGATCCCGAGCAACGCGCCGCAACCTGAGGCTGCTGCCCGCTTTGTCGCCTTCTTGCTGGGGCCAGAGGGCCAACGGATCATGGCCGAGAACCATCACCCCCTGCTCGATCCACCTACGGTGGACCATCCCGAGAACCTACCGACGCTGCTACAGCCGCTGTGTGCCGCTGAGGCGGGAGAGTAGGCCGGTGCGCCAGCGCCACGGAGCACCACGTCGGCTCGATCCTCTATGGGCCGCTCTGGGGGGCATCTTGCTGCTCTTCCTGGCGCTGCCTCTGGGGTTGATCTTGGCCGGCGTCTCGCCGACGCAGCTCGTCGAGACATTGGGCGATGATGAGGTGCTGCGCTCGGCGCGCACAACGCTGGGCGCCGCTACGCTGGCCACGGTGAGTGGCCTCGCGCTCGGCGTGCCCTTGGCCTACCTGCTGGCACGACGGCGTGTGCCGGGGCAGCGCTGGGTCGAGGCACTCGTTAGTCTGCCGCTCATCATCCCTCACACGGCGGCCGGCGTAGCTCTCTTGCTCACCTACGGCGCCAGGGGCTTCTTGGGCGCGCCGCTCGCTGCCGTCGGGGTAGCCCTCACCGACCGCCTGGCGGGCATCGTGCTGGCCATGGTCTTTGTCAGCGTCCCCTTGCTGGTCAGCAACGCCCGTGAGGCCATCGCGGGAGTGAGCATTGACTATGAAGAAGCCGCCTGTGTCGATGGCGCATCGCCGTGGCAAACGTTCTGGCGCATCGTACTGCCTTGTGCCCGCCGGGGCATCGCCAGCGGCGCGCTCCAGATGTGGGCCCGTGGGATCAGCGAGTTCGGCGCGGTCGTGATGCTGGCCTATCACCCACGCACACTGGCGGTGCTCGTCTATGAGCGGTTCCAAGGCTATGGTCTGACTGCCGCAGCACCTCTGGCCGCATTGCTGGTCATCCTGGCCTTGCTCGTCTTTGTGAGCATCGGCGCCCTGGCCGACCCCACCGACTGATCGGGCCAAGCCCGGTCAAGCCATTGGCGCCGGCCCTTGCTGTATCCCCAGGTGCCGCACCCAGATGGCCAACAGCATGCCCAGCGCGAGCACAATGCCCATAAACGTGAACATGGTGGGCAAGCCGCGCCAATCGGCCACCAGCCCTACCAGCAGAGAGAGCAGCGTCGAACCCGCGCCCCCGACGGTGCCATAAAGGCCCAAAGCCGAACCCAGGTTCTCGGGGCGTGAGTTCTCGGCCACAAACGCATTGCCGACGCTCATCGCTGCCCCGAACATCACGCCTTCGACAGCCACAAATGCCCCCAGCGCAGGGACGCTGGTGAGCGACGGCAGCAGCAGGAAACCGACCATGGTCACCGCGGTTGCAACGATGATGATCCAATAGCTAGGCAGCCAACGAGTCAACAGTCCGGCGGGCAATCGCGCCACCGACGAGGTCACCGCTCGCAGGCCAAAGATCAGCCCGATCGCCTCGGCATCGATGCCGTTGTTGGCCATATAAAGCGACAAGAAGCCGCCGCCGACCACCAAGAACCACGCCGACTTGAGCGCGTTGAGGATCGATCCCGAGAGCAACAGACGGTTATGCAGCGCCTCGGCCATGGGGGCCACCATGGCACGCACGCGCCAGCCGAGAGGCAGCGCCGCCGTATCCGCGCGATGATGCGGCCGCTGTGCCAGACCTCCCGCCGAGATGGCCACACCCAGTGCGGCAAACAGGGCCGTCACCCGAAAAGCGAGCACATAGTTGCCGTTCTGACCAACCAACGCCCCGCCCAAAGACGAGCCCAGCCCAAAGCCCAGCCCCATCACCGTGGTATAGAGACCAATGGCTGCCCCTCGATCCTCACGCGGCACAACGTCTCCCAGATAGCCGATGCCAATATCAAAGGTGCCGGCCTGAGCGGCGCCGATGAGCACCTGGGTCAAGAACAGCAGCCCCGGCGTGTGCAGCAAGGTCATGCCAGTGATGCCGACCACAAAGAACGCCATCGACACCACGATGACCGATTTGCGCCCGATGCGGTCGGATAGTGCGCCCATCGTCAGGCAATTGATCGTCCGGCTCAGCGTTTGCACGGCGACGAGCGCCCCGACCAGGGCGACGCTGGCACCCAAGCTCTGGCTATAGAGCGAAAAGTAGGGGCTGTAGGTGCCCACCACCAGCTCGGCCAGCAGCACGTTCAGCGTGAGCGCCAGCACTTGGCGTTGGCGAAACGCACGAAATAGCCTGCGCAGAGTCTCCACCGCAATGCCCCCTGTGGATCGTGCGGCGATTGTATGCTGGAGGCCATCAAGGGCCAAAGAGGAGCCAGGAAGCAAGCGAGGCTACTGGTTCCCGGACGAGATGCTTGACATCTCTTGCACCCAGGCACATGATGGAGGTGTGCCAAGTGACATTGTAGTCACTGCACGAAGGAGAAGGTCCCATGGAGCTTTCCCGTCGTTCATTCCTCACTGCTACCGCCTTGGGGGCGATCGGAGTGATGCTGGGGGCCTGTGCCCCCAAAGCCACCGAGACCCCCGCAGAACAAGCCCCCGCCGAAGCCGCAGCGCAGCCGGCCGAGCCAGCGGCCCCAGCCTCCAAGGAAAAAGTGCTGCTCAAGTATCACATCTTCTGGAATCAGCCCCAGGCCTGCGAAGAGGCCTTCCGCGCCACCGCTGAATGGCAAGCGATCGAAGCGCAAGGCTATGAGATCGAGTTTGGCACCGGCCGCGGCGGCGATGCCGGACGCACTGCCGTTGCCGCAGGCACCCCACCCGATGTGGGCGATCTTGGCCCCCAGTTCGACTTTATCCTCGGCGGCAAGATGATGGACATGGGTCCATACATCGAGGCTAGCGAGGTGGTCAAGCCCGAGCTCTTCTTCGAGGGCAACTGGACGAACGCCCATGCGCAGTGGCAGGGTGTGCAGTACGGCGTGCCCGCCCATGAATGCTACGTGCGTCGCGGCCTCAACATGAACTCGCGGATGATCGGCGAGGCTGGTCTCGATATCAACAACCCGCCACAGACGCTGCCCGAGCTGTTCGATTGGCACGTCAAGCTCACCAAGTTCGACGCCGCCGGCAACATGATGCAGTTCGGCATCGATCCCTACGATGCCGTAGGCAACGCCATCTGCGACACCGATGGTTGGTTCCTCAAAGAGGTCTATGCCATCGACAACGCCTTCGAGCCGGAGACGGGCACCTTCCACCTGAACGACGACAAGTTCGTGCAGGCGGTGGATTTCATGGGCGAGTTCTACCGACAGATGGGGCCTGACAACCTGCAGGGCATGCGCTCGGTAGAGGGTCAGGGCACCTGGGGTGGCTCTTACAACGCTGAGGTGCAGGCCATGATCTTTGAGGGCTACTGGCATCCCGGCGAGACCGTCAAGGAAAAGCCCGAAGTCGCCCAGTACAACGTCACCACATGGATCCCAATGCCCGACTTTCGCAAAGGCGACAAGATCCAAGAGTTCAACGGCCACGCCGTTGGGCTCTTTGCCGAGGGGGCGCATGCCAAAGAGGCCTTCCCCATCGTCGAGTTCCTGCAGAGCAAAGCCGCCTGCGACATCATCTTCAACACGCTGGGCTGGCTGCCCGCGCTCAAAGATTATGTCGCGTCGGTCGACGGCTCCAAGTTCCCGGGTCTGCAGTTCTACCTCGACTCGGCCACGACGTGCACGCATGCCTACGGCGACAACATCATCCCCATCCGCTCCTTCATCCAGACCAAGGGCATTCAGTATGAGGAACAGGTGTACCGCGACACCATGACGGCCAAAGAGGCCATGGATGCCTGGCAGAAGGATGTCGAGACCGAGTGGGAGGAGTCTGGCTGGAAAGATAGATGGGGTACAGAGTAGCCTGATGTCCGTTGCACGGGTGGGGCACTCCCCCCACCCGTGCTCTTTGTGTGGTGACAGGGAGTCCGGCCGGAATCACGATCCCAGAGGAGAGTAGACATGTTCATGGAGGTCACTCGCTTTCG
The DNA here is from genome assembly GCA_039680625.1 of Anaerolineales bacterium. Lineage (GTDB taxonomy): Bacteria > Chloroflexota > Anaerolineae > UBA1429 > UBA1429 > JAAYDS01. The sequence goes on from JBDKSN010000144.1 coordinate 5,034, forward strand.
CACAGCGCCGGTGGTCTACTTTGGGCCTGGTGCAGTGTCCAAGCTGGAGGGTGAGCTGCACCAGCTGCACGCTGAGCGTGTGGCGCTGATCACGGACCCGGGTGTCGAGAGAGCCGGCCTGGTGCAGCGGGTCATCGCGGGTCTCAACAGCCAGGTGGCGGTGTTTGCCGACGTGGTGCCCGAGCCACCCGTCGCACTGGTCGATCAGGCCGTTGCCTTCATCCGCGAGCAGCGGGCGCAGGCCGTGATCGGCCTGGGCGGGGGCAGCTCGATGGACACCGCCAAGATGGCGGCACTCATGACCGGCAATAGCGGGACAGCCGCCGATTACTGGGGCGTCGATCGCGTGCCCAACCCGGGCTTGCCGGTCATCGCCATCCCCACCACCGCGGGCACCAGCAGCGAGTTATCACCGGCTGCGGTGTTCATCGATCCGGAGTCTCGCGCCAAGAAGGGCGTCAACACCAACCTCTTGCTGGCGCGGGTCGCCATCCTCGATCCAGAGCTCACCCTGGGCTTGCCGCCCAACCTGACAGCGGCGACGGGGCTGGACGCCCTCACTCACGCCATCGAGAGCTACACCTCGCCGCGCGCCTCGTTGCTGACCGATGGCCACGCAGAACGCGGTATTCAACTGATCGGCCAGCATCTGCGGCGCGCCGTCTGTCGCGGCGATGACTTGGAAGCGCGCACGGGGATGCTCGCCGGTTGCTTTTTCGCCGGACTGGGCCTGGCTGAGGTGAATGTCGGCGCGGTGCATGGCCTGGCGCAGGCGCTAGGTGGGCTCTTTCCTATCGGGCATGGCTTGGCCAACGCGCTCTTGCTGCCCTACGTCATGGCCGCGAACCGGATCGCCTGCCGAGAAAAGTATGCGCGCGTCGCCGAGCTATTGGGCGAGGCGACCGAGGGGCTGTCGCTCGATGAGGCGTCTGAGCGCAGCATCGAGGCCGTGCGTCGCCTGACGGCAGAGGTAGGTATCCCCCAGCGTCTGCGTGAGCTCAATGTGCCGCGCAACCTGCTCGATGACGTGGCCCAGAGCGCCATCGAGACGCAGCAACGGGTCATGACCAACAACCCGCGCCTGATCAACCTGGACGAAGCCAAGGCGCTCCTCAGAGCCGCCTGGTGAATAGACTCTGCGCAAAGCCAAGGTACGGGTGAACTCCGCTCTTCGCCCGCGTGGAGCGCTGCTCGCTATGCAGCGCTAGTCAGTGGTGGCATCCACCGGGGCGAGCGGCCGCCGAACGATCAAGTGCAGGAGGGCCACCAGCCCGCCAAGTGCCATTAGCGTGCCCAGTGTCAGCAAGTAAAGAGCGGTCACTCGACGCGACGTAAGCAACACCTGCAGCCAGCCGGGCAGCAGCTTGCCCCAGAGCAGGGCATCGATGCCCAAACCGCACACAGCCCATAGGGTACCCGTAATGGCCAGGCGCCACTGGGCGTTGGCATAGCCAATCAGGATGCAGATCAGCCCCACTGTCAGCCCCAAGGCGGCCGTTGCATGTCTCAGGACAGCGTTCACGGCCTGCAACAGGACGGCAAGCAACGGGCTATCGACCTCCATCCAGACGAGCACCGCCGCGCCCGCGCCCAACCCCAAGACGAGCAAGGCCAACAGCAACCACCGCCAACCAGCAGCGACCGGCGCCCCAGGCCCAGCGTCGCCCCCTAGCCTCCGTAGCAGAGCTTCAGCAGCGGGCAAGAGCAGCGCAGCCAACACCACTGGCAGGAATGCCCAGCGCGCAAGATCGGCGTGGGGCGGCGTGGCCGGCAACAAGAGATAGCCAGCGCCAGCAAGCCCCGCTCCTGCCAACAGCTCGAACAGCCCATCGCACCTTGGCGCCTCGCTGCTGGTCATGATCTGCCCACGAGCTGGAGCAGCAGCCCGCGGAGCGCGCGTCATTTCCACTCACAGTCGCTGGGAAAGACGTTCACGCAGCGAGACACTGTCGTAGGGGCTGCCAGCCACTCGGGGCGGAATGTCGCGGCATATTGCGTATAGTGCGGCGATGCTTGATGGGCCTGAAAGGCCTCATCATCGTCATACACCTCATAGAAGACAAAGGTGTTGGGGTGCTCTTCCTCTTCGAGCACGTCAAAGCGGCGACAGCCGGGCTCATTGCTGTTGGCGCCATCGGCATTCAATTTGGCGATGGCAACAAAGGGGTCACGGAATTCGGGCTTGATCTGCAGTCTGACGACGAGAATGCGCACGCGGCTCCTCTCTTGTGGTATGCTAGTCTTGCCGCCATTCTGGCACAGGCCAGCAGCGTGTGCAAGTGAATCGGCAGCGCCAACGCGCGTTTTGCGCTACAATGGCGCGTAGGTATGGATCGTGCATGAGGTCAAGCCTGTTTTGACAATGAGCGGTATGGGGGTATGATGGCAACCGTTTTCTGCTCTGTGCCGAGCCCCGCCGATGATGGATTGCGCTTGACCTCCGAACGCCGCGCCTGCAACGACGATTGACGTTCCTTCTCGATCTCTGGATCTGTCGTTCTTGACGTTCGCGCGTATGGGGTGACATCGATGGAAAGCAGCACACATGTGCCCCCTGGCGGCTGCTCAGCCGAAGAGGACGCGCTCCACCAGGTTCTGAACATCGAGCGCGAGGCTCAGGCCATCCTGGAGGAAGCTGAGGAGGAGGCGGCCAGCCTCATCGCCACTGCGCGAGAGCAGGCTGCCGCGCGCGTCCGTGAGGCTGAACAGGCCGCGCAGCAACAAGCGCAGACGGCCCTGGCCCAGGCGCTCGAGGAAGCGCAGCATCAGGCCACCCAGATTATCGCCAGCGCCGAAGCGAGCATAGCCCAGTGGGAGCAGGCAGCACAGCGCACTCTGCCCGCGGCCGTCCGCTTGGTCTGTAGCTTGGTGGCGTTTCCACAGCAGGTGAATGGTGGCCACCGGGATTGAGGCCGTCGCCTATGCTGGCGCCAGTGCCCGCGTGGCTGGGCTCAAGGCACAACTCCTGAGCTCCGCAGACTGGGATGCCTTACTGTCGGCCGACAGCCAGCCCCGGATGTTCGACGCCCTGCGCTCCACAGCCTATGCGCGAGCGTTTCGCGCGGGCGAGAGCAGCGAGCCCAACCTCGAGTCGCTCGAGCGGCATCTGCTCGGCCTGGCGGCTGACAACGTGGTTCATGCTATGAGCCAGGTGCGTGGCGCCGCACGCAATCTGCTGCTCACCTGGTGGGCTCACTTTGAGCTCGAGAACCTCAAAGCCGTCTTTCGCGGCATCGAGCAAGGGCTGAGTCCGGCGCAGATGCGTGACTATCTCATCCCGCTGGGTAACCTTTCGCGCATCGACTGGGAAGCCCTACTCCACGAGCGCTCGGTGACAGCTCTTGTCGAGCGCATGGCAGGCACGCACTATATCAATCCCTTACGCAATGCGCTGCACCTGTATGCGCGCTATGGCACGCTCTTCCCGCTCGAAGTAGCCATGGATGTGCGCTACTACCGCGATATCCCCGCCGCGATCAAACATCTCGGAGCTGGCGATCGCAGCATTGCCATTCGTCTACTGGGCACGCGCCTCGACATTCTGAACATCCTATGGGCCTTTCGCTATCGCATCTACTATCAGCTCTCTGCGGAAGAGATCATCAACTTTACCATCTGGCACACGGTGCACACAGATGTTACTCTCATCCAAACCATCGCCACCGGCGCGCCGATCATCGATGTGGTCGAGCAGATCTGGGGGCGCGATGCCATCGACCTCGATGCGGTCGCACAGGCGCGAGATGAAGCAGCGCAATTGCCCCTGCTCGAACTGGCGCTGCACCGCTACTGGCACAGTCTGGCCAGACGGGCGATGACCGGCTATCCGTTTGGGTTGGGGCCGATACTCGGCTACCTCATCGTGCAAGAAATCGAAGTTCACGACCTCGTCACCGCCGTCGAGGCCAAGGGTTTGGGCTGGGGTCGCCAACGCATCGCCCAGCGTCTGATCGGCAGCGCGGCGTCAGGCCGCCAGGTGGAGTGAGCGTTGTTTACACCCGCTAAGATGTCCGAAGTCGACATCTTTGTCTACGACGAACAGGTAGAAGCCGTCGCTCTGGCGATTGCGCGGTTCGGTGCTCTGCATCTTGCTGAAGACAAGGCGCTGGGCCAGTGGGCCACTGGTGGCGAAGGTGAGTGGTCTGGTCGGGCCAGCCAATATGCCAACCAGGAACGCCGCATCCTCGACTTGATGCGGCAGCTCGAGATCGAGCCCGAGCCCGAAAGCTCGCCGGCGACCATCGATCTGCGCGGTGACCTGACGCGCATCGAGGCCCAGCTGAACGCAATCGAAGAGCGCGTTGGCGCCCTCCGCGAAAAAGAGGCCAACCTTCGCCGTGCCCTCGACCGGTGGACATTGATCCGCCACTCGATGGACCGCCTCGCTCCGCTGTGGATCCGTCTGTCGGAGCTGCGTCAGCTCGAGCACCTGCACCTCGTCGCGGGCACCATCCCTACCGAGAACATGGCTCGCTTGGAGGCAAGCCTGTTCCGCATTCCCTACTCGTTGATTCCGGTGCATCGCTACGGTGACCGCACGCTCATCTTTGCCTTTTGCGCCCAAGAACACGCGCCCATCCTCGACCGTGCACTCGAGAGCGCCTTCCTCGAACCGCTCGCCCTACCCGAAGAGTTCAGTGGCACCGCGCAAGAGACGCTCGAAGAGCTGGTCGTCGAGGAAGAGCGCGACCGTGGCAAGCTCGATAGTGTGCGTGCAGAACTCCGCGCCGTGGCTCGCGAGTCGCAGGCTATGCTCAACGAGATGCTGGCCTGCGCGCGCGCCAACCGCATCGTTGCCGAGGCCATTTCACATTTTGGCCACCGCGAGCATGTGTACCTCATCGCTGGCTGGACACCCACCGACCGGGTCGCCGAGCTGCGCGCCATCGTCGAAGCAGCCAGTCAGGGGCGGGCCACGTTCGAAGAGAACCCGCCCGAGTCCTTCGGGGAGCAAAGGCGCGTACCCACATTGTTGCGCAATCCCAAGGTGCTCAAGGGTGTCGAGGGCCTGGTGACCACCTATGGCCTGCCGGGCTACAAGGAGATCGACCCCACCCCGTTGGTGGCCGTGACATTCGTAGCGATGTTCGGCATCATGTTCGGCGACCTGGGCCACGGCCTGGTGTTGGCCCTTGCTGGCGCTTTGATCGCCTTTCGGCTGGTGCCCCTACCGATGAAGGGTGCCGAGGGCATTGGGGCCATCTTGCTCGGGTGCGGGCTATCGTCGAGCTTGTTCGGTGTGCTGTATGGCAGCGTCTTTGGCCTGGAGGACGTTTTCAAAGGCCTGTGGCTCCAGCCAATGAACAACATCTTGACGCTATTACTCAGCGCCATTGTGTTTGGCGTCGTTGTGCTCAATATCGGCTATGCCTGTCGCATCGTCACGGCCATCCGCGCGGGCACCTTTAGCTCGGCGATCTTTGACAAGAACGGTATCACCGGCCTGGCCCTCTATTGGACGGTAGGCGCATTGGTGCTGCTGCCCGTCCTTGGCCACAAGACGCCCGGCATCCTCTATGTGCTCGCCCTGCTCTTGGTGGTGGCGCTGTATCTCGCCGAACCGCTGACGAACCTCATCACTGGCCAGCGCCCGCTGATCCACGGCAGCCGTCTCGAGTTCGCCGTGCAGGCCTTTTTCGAGCTATTCGAGACCGCTATCGGCTATGTCAGCAACACGCTCTCGTATGTGCGCCTGGGCGCCTTTGCGGTCGCTCATGCTGGCTTGAGCTCCGTGGTGCTCATCCTGGCCAAGATGTTCAGCAGCAACGGCCATCTGTCGGCCGCCAGCATCATCGTGCTCGTGTTCGGGAATATCGTCGTCATCGGTTTCGAGGGCCTCATCGTGGGCATCCAGACCCTGCGCCTCGAATACTATGAGCTGTTTGGCAAGTTCTTTACCGGTGAGGGCGTGCCCTTCAAGCCGCTCGCCCTGCCGGACGCACAGCGCGCCTAGCAGACAGGCAGCCCAGTCACAAGGAGTGCATCTCATGAACCTGATCAACACCGGCAGTCTCGTGCTCATCTTGGCTGCGTTTGCGGCCATCGCCCTGGTTCAACGCTCGGCGCGCCCCAAAGCTACCCTGAAAGCAGCCGTGGGCGGGCTGGTCGGCATCAATGGTTTGACCGTGCTCTTGTGCGCGGCGGCCGTAGGCATGTCTCTGCTCGCGCCTACGCCGGTGTTTGCGCAAGATGCCGGGACATCCGGTGCCGGTAACGTGGCGATTGGTGCCGCCCTGGCGACAGGCCTTGCCTGCATCGGCGCCGGCATCGCTGTGGGTATCGCCGGTGCAGCGGCCGTGGGCGGCATCACCGAAAAGCCCGAGATCCTGGGCCGCACACTGATCTTTGTCGGCCTGGCTGAAGGCATCGCCATCTATGGGCTGATCATCTCCTTCATGATCTTGAACGCGTAGGGCATGGAGCTGCAGATGAGCGGCCAGCGAACGATGGTCATCGGCAACGAAAACTGCGTCCTGGGCTTTGGGCAGATGGGCGTGCCCGGGCGAGTGGTGCACACTCAGGCCGAGGTCGACGCAGCCCTCTCGGCCTGCCTGACCGACCCCGCCATCGGTATCGTGCTGGTCTCTGCCGACGTGGCCTCGCTCTCGCGAGCGCGCGTCGACGAACTCAAGGTCAATAGCATCAGCCCTCTGGTCGTAGAGATCCCCGGTCAACGGGGCGAGTCCATGCGCTCACTCAGAGACTTTGTGCAGTCGGCCGTGGGCATTTCACTGGGGAACGTCAGATGACCAGTATTGTAGGCACTGGACTAGAAGGCTACATCAAGCGGAATGCGCGCGAGCGTGCCCTCAACCGCATCGCCGAGGCAGAGATCGAGGCGCGCCGACTGACCGAGCGCGCTGAGGCCCAGGCCGCGGCGATCCTTGAGCAAGCCACAGAGAATGCCAAGCTCGTTGCCCAACAGACCCGCCAACGCGCTCTGGCCCAGGCCGAGATCGAGGCCCAGGCCCTTAGCCTAAAGCGCCGTGAGGGCGTTCTGCAACAGGTATGGCAACGCGCTCGCGAAGAGCTTGGCGGCCTATCTTCCGCACAGCGGGTCGAGTCTCTACTGGCCTTGGTCGTCGATGCCGCTGCCCAGCTCGGCGGGCCAGAGTTGCTTCTGGAGGTCAATGCCGTCGATGCGGTGCTGCTCACTGACGAGCTGCTGGCCGAGATGACCGAGCGGGTGCGCCCACTCGGAGTCGAGCGCCTGCAAGTGGCCAACCCTTCGGCAGACATTCTGGGCGGCGTCATCGTCCGCTGCCCGGCTACGCCCGGCGTAGCCCAGCGGTTGGTCGACAACTCGTGGGACGAGCGCTTGCGGCTCGCCTACGACACTATACGAGACGAGGTCTATGCTCTGCTGGCCGCTCCCGAGGGCGACCAGCCCGAGGATCGAGGAGCCCTTTCGTGAAACGCGCTGGAGATGTCATCTGGATCAATGGTCCTGTCTTGAGGGCGCGCATGACCACGGGCCTGCAGATGCTCGAACAGGTCGAGGTGGGCGAACAGCATCTGGTGGGCGAGGTCATCTCGCTTCAGGGTGACGTGGCCACCGTGCAAGTCTATGAAGAGACGGTGGGCCTCAGACCGGGGGCGCCGATCTATGGCCTGGGTATGCCCCTTGGCGTCGAACTCGGCCCTGGCCTGATGAGCGGCATTTTCGATGGCATCCAGCGTCCGCTTGAGGTCATCGAAGCGCGAACGGGGATCTTTATCGCCGGCGGGATCGCCGCCCCCGCACTCGATCGTGAGCGACGCTGGGCCTTTGAGCCGGCGGTCTCGGTGGGGCAGGTCGTGCACGGCGGTGAGACGCTGGGCACGGTCGTCGAAACCCCGCTGGTGACGCTGCGCCTCCCGCTGCCGGCGCGCCTCCAGGGCGAGGTCACCTGGGTGGCCGCGCCGGGCGAGTATACCGTGCTAGACACCGTCGCTCGCGTGCGTACGCCGCGGGGCGAGGAGCCAGTGACCATGATGGAGCGGTGGCCCGTGCGCCAGCCGCGACCCAACGCCGA
>JBDKSN010000145.1:0-4954 GCA_039680625.1 Anaerolineales bacterium
AAGAATGCCCCCACCCAGAGTGGCAGGTACGTGCCATACCAGCCAAAGCTGTTGTACAACAGGAACTGCGGGATCATCAGCACCACACCGGGCATTAGCATCGTCAGGATAACTAGGCGAAAGAGACGTTCCCTTCCCGCAAACTCCATCCGTGCAAACGCGTATGCTACAAGGGTGTTGGAGACCAGCGCACCCGCGATATTCAGTATCACAAGCATGACTGTATTGGCCAGCGGCCGATAGAGGGGATAGGCTGGATTGGTCAGCACCGTCCAAAAGTTCTCAAAGTGAAAGGATTCAGTCGGGAACCACGATGGCGGAACGGTATAGACAGGCTCTCCTGGCCCGCGCAAGGCGGCGGTAACCATCCAGGAGAGAGGCATAAGGATGATGATACTGAGGCCGAACAGAACGACATAGACGATGACGTGGTGAACAGCCGTCCTGACAGAGCGACGTTCGCCGAACCTCGGCGTCGCCACCACAGCGCTAGGCTGCTCAATGGTACCAAGATCCGCCATGGCTCTTCCCCCGATTCACTCGGCGTAGTAGACGTACCGATCCGACGTGTTATAGACAATGAGCACGGCAATGACCGATATAATGGTCAACACCCAGGCCAAGGCTGAAGCGTAGCCCAACCTTCCCTCATTGAACCCTGTGATATAGACATGAAAAACGTAGAACCGCAAGGCCTTGGTGGTGCCCCACCTCGCCCCACCGCTCATGACGTAGGCCGGCGTGAACACCTGAAACGCGCCGATCAGACCGGTGATGAGGTTGAAAAAGATGGTAGGTGAGAGCAGAGGGATCGTGATCTTCCAGAACTTTTGCCAATCGTTCGCGCCGTCGATTTCAGCCGCTTCGTAGAGGTGCTGGGGGATGTTCTGTAGACCGGCCAGATAGATGATGGCGCCACCGCCGATGCCCCACAGGCTCATCAGCGCCACCGAGGGCAACGCCCACCTGGCCGAGTTCAGCCAGTTGGGGGGATTGTCGACCCCTATCGAGCGCAGTATCGTGTTGACCGCTCCCATGTCATAGTCGAGCAGGCTGATCCACAGGATCGCCACTGCCACCCCGGAGATCACCGAGGGCAGATAGAAGATGGTGCGGAATACGTGCATGCCTCGGATCTTTTGGTTAAGAAGCAGTGCCAGCAGCAATCCGATGATGAGGAAGGGGATCACCGTCATCAGCATGTACCGTAGGGTGACACCCAGCGACCACCAGAAATAGCGGTCCTTGGTGAGCATCTCCCGGAAATTAGCGAGCCCGATATAGCGAGGCGGAGGGTCGATGATCACCCATCGGGTGAAGGCGGCATAGATGGACATCCCGATAGGGACCACCAGGAAAACGACAAACCCGATGATCCATGGTGAAAGGAACAGATAGGCTTCGATGTTCTCTCTACGCTTAGCTCTGGACACAGAAACCTCCAACATCTCTGCCTGTGGCCGACATAGCACCGACTCACATCACTGTGGGTCGCCCGGCATCAGATCATCTCGCTGGTCTCTGCCGCTATGCTAGAAGAGGCGACCCCGCGCCCGGGGTCCGGGCAGGCGTCCCTACCCAGGGCACTCTGGGCGCGAGGTATCTCTCATGCCAGCATCCTCGGCGATGCCCGCTATTGGCCTAACGAGTCATACTCCGCCCACTGCTGATCGGTGATCTCCTGACACTCTTGCGCCGCCTCATGGACCGCGGTCGCGATATCCTCGCCCTCCTCGGTGATGCGGCGAAAAGCCTCGTCGAATGGGCTAACCGAAGCCCAGACATCGGGAGAAAAGGGCGGTGGCTGGATTCGCGCCATCAGCTAGACCGAGTCCGCCACAACCGGCTCGGACTGGCTCATCATGGCGATCGAGTCGAACTCATGCAATGGCAGATAACACGGCAACCCGGGCACACCGCCACCCGCCCCTGCATCGAGCGCGTCGGTGCCAAGTGGCACTACCTTGAGCGCTTCGACGGAGAGCCACTTGAGGAACTCCCAGGCTTGATCGCGAGACTTGGTGCCCGTCATGATGCCGTAGCTAGTGGTCCACCCGCCGACATTGCCCTTCCAGCCGGGCGTGACTACGGGCTGGCCAGTAAGGCCTACGTTGACGCCGGCTCGTTGCGCGAACACAGCATCGCCCAGCGTTGCATAGCTCATGCCCAGCTTGCCTTGGGTGAACATGTCCTCCTCGACGTCGCTCAACAGCGCACCAGCCGTCTCAGTGGTGACGTTCTCATCATAGGCCTGCTTCATGATCTCCCAGAAGTGAATCCAGTGCTCGTTGTCGGCACTGCCCAAGCATGTGCGGCCATCCGCGCCGAGCACATAGGGGTCGCTCATGTAGTTGTTCATCGAGTTCCAGCGAGGCCAGAAAAAGACCGAGCCCCACACGCGGCCCTCCAAAGTCTCGGCGGGCTTGTTGATGGCCCTGGCATATACCAGCCAATCGTCATAGGTGATGACGTCGTCGGGGCCAAGTTCAGGGAGACCAGCCTCGGCAAACAGGTCTTTATTGTACATCATCGCCCAGATGTTGGCATCCATGGGTAACGAGAATACCTTGTCATCCATGACGTTGCCGCTGACGAAAAGCGGCCCATAGTCGTCGCGCGAGATGTCATCGCGGACCATGTACTCATCGAGGAAAACGACGTGGCCGGCCTTGACCACGCGGCCACTCACACCGAGGGCGAGATCGGGCACCGCCCCTGCCGTGATGGCCGTCTCGAGTTTGAGGCTTATCTCCTCCTCAGGCACCCCTACGTGGTTGATCTTGATATTGGGGAATACCTCGTTGAATGCCCCGATGGCGATCGAATCCATCCAGGCGAATTCGGAACCGCCAAAATCCCAGACGGTGAGCTCGGTCGCCTCGGGCGCGGCAGGCTCTCCGGCCGCTGCTTCACTCGCCGGTTGTTCGGCAGCGGGTTCCCCGGCAACTGGAGCCTCAGTGGGTGTGGCTTTGGGCTGGCAAGCGGCCAGCAACGCTCCGGCAATGCCCACGGCAATGCCTTTGAGCACACTGCGACGTGATACCCTCATCTTGCCCTCCTCCTGGTGGGAATTGCTCCCCGTTCCATCGACCCCTAACTGTCTCTGCTAACCGTGCCGTTCCCGCCAATTGACAAACTGCGCAACGCTACCGCCCTGAGCGCAATCTCCCCTGTAGCACGTGATGGGGGTTGGCCCAACGCTGGCAAGCGCTCCGCATCGGTGCCCTGTTTCACGCCGAATCTCGTAGGATCAGTCGGGTGGGCAACACTACGGCTCGTGGCGCAATGGGTTGCTTGGCTTCGATGCGCTGCAACAACATTTCGGTCGCCGTGCAGCCCAGCTCATAGGTTGGCTGTTCGACGACCGAGAGCGGCGGTGCCACCAACGAGGCCCACAGGCCGTCATCAAAGCCGATCACCGCAAGATCACCTGGCACACGCGCGCCTCGCTCGGCGAGAGCGCGATAGAGCCCAGCCGTCATCAGGTTATTCGAGACCAGCATGGCATCCGGCTTGGAGTTCGCCTCCAACAGTCGACGCCCCTGAGCCAACCCACTGGCTTCGGTATAGTCTCCGTAGTACACGAGCCGCTCGTCATATGCCATCCCCGAGTCGGTCAAGCCTTCGCAGTAGCCTCGCAGCTTCTCAAGCGAGGTGGAGACACGATCCGGCCCCGTGATGATGCCGATGCGGCGATAGCCGCGTTCATACAGATACCGTACAGCGGCGCGCGCGCCGGCGCGAGCATCTACGGTCACGCTATCCAGGTTCGCATTGTCCAGCTGCCGATCGATCAACACCACGGGATAGTTGGCGTCTAGCAAGAGCGACAGATCACTATGGGAACGATCGGCGACCGCGACCAACGCCCCATCGGACATACGGCTTCGCAAGACCAGAAAGTGCTCTCGCTCTTTACTGACATCTTGATCCGAACTAAAGACCATGACCACGTACCCGGCCGCGAGGGCAGTGTCTTCCACCGCCCGCACAATGTCAGTAAAGTAGGGGTTGCTGATGCTGGGGATAACGCAAGCGAGGGTGCGCGTGCGGCTAGTGCGCAGTCCCCGGGCCAGTAGGTTCGGGCGATAGCCCAACCTGTCTGCCGAGGCCAGCACTCGTTCTCGCAAGCTAGCGCTTACCGGTCTGCTTTGGCTCAGGACCCTCGATACCGTGGCGATCGACACTTCGGCGTCCTTGGCAATGTCCTTCAAGCTAGGCGCCATGAGCGAGCCCTCCAGACGCTGCGCACACCCTCCGGCCGTGTAGCGGTTGCCGCCACCCTGCGCCCATATGATGCCTCATCAGCACGACACGGCGACCGCTACGGGCCACACGCGACCATGCAACGTGGGTCGTCGGCTCGGCAATGCCATAACACAGAGCGACTGCACGCCGCTTAAGGAGCCGAGGAGGGAGAGCATATACGGGATAGGGCAGCCCATACTGACTGGGGGTGGCTGATGGCAGCCCAAGCGCCGCTGGGTGCCGCGGCACACCCGGTGCGCCACATAGACACATCACCGAGTCGTCTTGAGCTAGGGGTCGGTCGCCCCCGACAGTATCACCGCGCCGTCTCTTCACGCCACTCGTCACCTCTCTGTCCACGAAGCAAGCGAACGTCGGCTGCAGATAGATTCAGTGTAAACGATTTCCCAAGTGATGTCAATAGCTTGTGTTCACTCGCCTAAAATGTTACCGAAGGGGTATGGTTCACTCATTTGAAAATGTTACCGAGGAACCATAACATCCCCTGGGATGAGACCCCCCGGACACTTGGAGGTCGATCTCGTCTACCACAGTGGCCCGAGCGCGGCGGGCGACTTGGTCTACACCTTGCAGATGGTCGATGTCGCCACCGGTTGGTTCGAGTGCGTGGCCATCCTGGGCCGCAGCTACCGCGTGATGTGCGCCGCCTTCGAGCGTTGCCTGGCCCGTATCCCCTTCCCCGTGG
>JBDKSN010000146.1:0-8738 GCA_039680625.1 Anaerolineales bacterium
AGAAGCAATAGGACATGTCTACGCATGTTCACCTCGGTCGAGATAGAGGACTGATCGTGTAACGAGCGAGCGAAGAGTAGAGTTCCCTCTTGCGGGTAGACCGTGACATGGGGTCTGCCCGCAAGAGGAGAACGAGGCTATTTGGCCATGTTCTGTAGCGCCGAGTAGGCCGGCCGGGGCGACCAATCACCGCGCACGATGCCAAAGGCGGCTTTCTCATCGGTGTTGCCGGCCACCGGGGCAAAGTTCAGGTTCCAGAGGAACATCGGGCCGACCCACCCCCAGTTGCGGCCCATCTGATAAGCCCGCACGATGAACTCGGCTTGTTCGGCCTCCGTGTTGTCGGCTGCGTAGCCGTAACCTGCGGCTGGGCCTGCACCCAGGTTCTCGGTAGATGCCCAACCGAATTCGGTGACCCAGATGCGCTTGCCGCCATCGCCGTACTTGACCATGATGTTGCGGTACTGCTCGAGAGTCGAGCGGAAGAAAAAGCTGCGGTGCCCCTTGAAATTGGGCGCACTAGGATCGCTCCACGAGCTCCATACGGCGTCGGGAGGGTTATTGTAACCACTGGGATGCGCGCCGATAGCGTCACAGTACTTGGCCAGGCCGGCTTTGTACATCTCTTCCAGATACGTGGCGTCGTCGACCGCGATATCCCAGTCAGTGAGGCCAGTGGGCGTGAGCGCGCCGCTGACGACTACGGCGCCCGGGTCTACCGATTTGATGGCGTTGTAGGCTGCGGCCAACAGTTCCACATACTTGCCGGCGTTGAGCTTGCCACCACGTCCGCCCCACTCATAGTACAGGTTCTGCTCGTTCCAGATCTCGTAGGCCTTGACGCGGCCCTTGTAGCGCGCCGCCATCTCACGCATGAAGGTGGCGTACGTCGCTGGGTCCGATGGCGGGCCCTGATCGGTATCACCCGCGGGGCGCGCCCAACTCGGCGCCTTGACAACACTAAAGAGCACGTTCACACCGTGAGCGTTGGCCGCGTCAACGATCTGATCGAGATGCCCCCAGTCATACTGACCCGGCGCCGGATTGTACCGGAACCACTCGACCTGCTGCTTGACCCAGCCAAAGCCTAGTCCGTTGATGCTGCTCAGGATCTGCTCGATGTTGCCATCCAGATGCGCCTGGATGCCATAGCCAAAGTAACCGCCCACCTGACCGGCGCCGACCACCGGCCCGGTGCTGGCAGCCGCTACCGGTGGCTCACCGGCACGAATCTGCACATACATCGAGCCACCGCGGAAGCTGCCCGCGGCGGATTGGAGCCTCCAAACGCTTTTGATGACGGCGTCCTTGTCAGGAGTGGTCATGTCGACACTGATGTCAACCTGCTCGCCCGGCTCGACGGCGCCCACCTCGATTGTTGACGTCGCCGCTAGATTCTGGCCCGAGTCGAATACCAGGGCGGTATCCTTGGGCCAGGCCACACTGCCCGCGTTCTGCAAACGCCACGTCTTGGTGAATGCCTCACCCTTCTCGAAATGCGTGTTGTCAGGGACGGTGACATCCTCGACGAACTTGGCAGCAAACGCGGCCTGCTTGCCAGGCTCCACTGTGGGACCAGGTGTGGCGGTTGGTTCGGGCATGGGTGTGGGCACCGTGATGTCCAGCTCGGTCACGGGCTCTGTCTCGGTCTGGCCGCCGTCATCCGAGAGGGCAATGCCGATGATATAGCCGCCCGGGTTGTTCGGAGCCGTCCAGGTCCAGCTGGGATCGGCGAGCGGCACGATCTCTTTGCCCACGTTGCCATCGGGATCGGTGATAGACCAGACAATGGCGAACTGTGGAGCGGTCACCTCTACCGCGCCCTCGTTGGCAGACTCGATCACGGTGAGGATGCCGTGGTTGGCCGAGGGCGACAGAGCGCCATCGACCGCCAGGCCGCCCAGCGCGTAACGCGTGGCGTACTGTAGCTTGCGCGCGACGCTGGAGGCCGTTTCGAGATAAACCGTGTGCGACACGCCGTCTTGGTCGGTATAGTCAAAAGAGTAGACCTGGGCATCGGCGTCGAGGGTCAGCTCTTGGACGCTGCCTTCTGCAGCCGAAAAGTGGATGCTCTCGCCGGGCTGCACCAGGTCGGTTGGGTCGGTGGTGGTGATGCCGCTGGCCAGGATGGCCGCAGCTTCGGCATAGTCCAGCTCGGTCTCGCCGGATGGCGAGACATCGCGAGCCGACGCACTGGCCAATAGCTCGATCTTGCGGCGGTCGATCTCACCTACGGCCCAGGCGAGCATCAAGTCCATGTCGCCGCCGGCGACATAGGTTGTGGGATCCGTCGGAGCAGGGATGGCCACGCGATCGGCCGCCATGCCGATGGCTTGCCAGTCATAAGCACCGGTATCCCAGTGCACGCCGTCAGTGGCGGGCGCGTCAACACGCACCACAAGCTGCATACCCTTTTGATGTAGTCGGTCGGCAAGCTCTTGTACTAGGGCGGTGAACTCGCCACGTAGGCTGGGATCGACCCCAGCATAGTCGAGATCCACTCCGTCAAAGCCGGCCTCGGTCACCGCCGAAACGATCGCAGCCACATGCGCCGAACGCAAGTCGGCGTCGGCCAGCATGTTGTCGGTCAGATCAGTGCGCACGACGCCATCGACGTTGTTCGAGACCAGAGCCAGACATAGGTCGGCCTCGACCGGCTCGGCCGAGCCAGGAATACCGAGGTCACCATCGATGGTGAAACCCGGCACAGAGATGGTCGTGATGTCCTCGGCCTTCTCTGCTTCCTCTGGATCATCGACCGAGACGGCGATGTCAAGCGGTGCAGGCTGGGCTTCAGCGACGGCCAGCAATGCCGGAAACTCGGTGAGCTCGGTAACCAGGTACAACAGATCCTCGCTCGCGTGGGAGGGCTGCCACTGCCAGGCATCGCCATTCCAGATATAGAGGTCGGCTTTCTCTACTGCGGCCAACTCCGTGGGCAAGGGCACTGTCACTGTGGCCATAGTCGGCGCCTCTTTGCCTAGGACGCTAACGCTGTAGAGCGGCTCGTAGGTGACGACATCTTGAGGGAGCTGTGCGATCGCTTGGCCCTCAGCGCTATCGTCCTTTACGGTAACGGCATCGGTGACGCCCACCGACGCGGCATAGACGTGCGAGCCACCCATAGTGGCCGGATCGCCACTCTGGAATGCGGTGTAGGCGAGGCGAGTCTTGCGGGAAACCGCCCCAGCAGGCACCATCAGTTGGCCTCCACCAGGCCCAGACACCACGCCGCCCTGTGCGGCACTCACCGCGGCGCCCTCACGCCCAAACAAGCGTTGGCCTAGCGAAGCGGGGGGTAGCATGAGAGAGATGATCAGGAGGATGGGCACGACACCATAGTTGATAATCCGCTCGACCAGGATACGGTCGAAGGCTCCGTGATGCTTGGGAGTCATATCCTGCTGGCGCTCCTTTCGAGATACAAGGCACGTGGACGGGCGCCCGCAATAGCCCGGCCGTATAGGCGGCGATTCTATCATAGCCCTCGTGGCTTGGCAACTATGATTACGTATAGAAGCGGCCTCCGCTTGGACTCGACCCTTGAGGCAAGTATACTTGGGCATCCACATCTGGGGCGGGGGCTATGCATCGTACCTTTGTCACGTCGTCGCAGCGTCGTCAGCGCGAGCTCGATGGCTTTTGGGATATCGTTCTCGACCCACAAGACCGAGGCCTGGACGAACAGTGGCAGCTTGCCCTTCCGGCTGGGCGCAAAGCGTGGGTACCGGGCGCTTGGAACACGCTCGCCGGCTGGCTCAACTATGAGGGGGTGGCTTGGTATCGACGGCGCTTTACGATCGGTTCGTGCCAGGCGGTGCGCATCGTGTTTGGCGCCGTGACCCAGCAGGCGAATGTCTGGCTCGATGGTGAGCCTTTGGGGCAGCACTATGGTGGGTCGCTGCCATTTTCGTTTCTCGCTCAGCTGGCCGGTGGCGAGCATGAACTCGTCGTGCGCGTGGACAATCGACATGATCTGAGCACGACGATCCCTAGCGCGCACCTCGACTGGTTTCGCTATGGCGGCATCACCCGCCCCGTGCTGGTCGAGGAGTTGGATGGCCCGGGGCACGTGGCTTCGTTGCGGCTGGTTCCAGACCTAGTCGATGGTCAGGGGCAGCTCAGGGTGCGCGCTGAACTGCTCAACCTGACGGACAGGGTGTTGCAGGCCGACTATGCGCTGCTCATCGATGGCCAAGTGGTGCGCAAGGCCGATCTGCGGCTAGGGCCTGGCGACAGTGAGGTGCTGGGCTTGAGCGTGCGCCTGGACAACGTCGAGCCTTGGTCGCCCGAGTCGCCGCGCCTCTATACCGTCGCCCTGCGTTTTGCCGGCGATGAGCTCATCGAACGTACTGGCTTTCGCCATGTGAGCGTGCAGGGGCGACAGATCCTCCTCAACGGGCAACCCATCTTTGTACAGGGGGTCAATCGCCACGAGGATCATCCCGAGTGGGGACCGGCGTTGCCCGAGCACTTGATGGCCCGTGATCTAGACCTGATTCAGGATCTGGGTGCGAACGCCGTGCGCGGCTCGCACTATCCCAACGATCCTCGCTTTCTCGACCTGTGTGATGAGCGCGGGGTATTGTTCTGGGAGGAGATTCCCTTGTGGCAGTTCTCGGCCGAGCAGATGGCGAACGGGCTGCTGGCCGATCGCGCTGCGGCGATGATGTGGGCGATGGTCGAGCGCGACACGTGCCACCCGAGTATCATCGCCTGGAGTATGTCCAACGAATGCGAGACCGACACCGAAGCGGTGCGCGCCGTTTTGGAGGATCTGCGCGAGACGACGTTGCAGGTCGATGACACCCGGCTCATCACCTACGCTTCGCATCGCGCCGAACGGGATGTCTGTTTCGACCTGGCCGACGTGGCTTGCGTCAACGCCTATTATGGCTGGTATCGGCATGACCTCACTTGGGATGCCTTTCTCGACCGGATGACAGCCTATATCGGCGACAAGCCACTCATCGTGAGCGAGTTTGGGGCGGGGGCGCTCTATGGCTATCGCACGGCGGAAGAGGATGTCGCCTGGAGTGAGGAATATCAACGCAAGGTACTGACCGACTGCGTGCGACTCTTCCGCGAGCGCGGGGATTGCGCAGGGTTCTTTATCTGGCAGTTCTGCGATACGCGCACCGATCGCGCTGACGATGGCCATAACGTGCTCATGCGGCCGCGCAGCATGAACAACAAGGGCATCGTCGATGAGTATCGGCGCCAGAAGCTGGCGTTTGCAGCGCTCAGGAGTATCTTGCGAGGCTGAGCAAGTCAGGGCAGGCCTGGCGGGTAGGGCGCAATTCCATGGACCGGCTGAAGCGCCGCCAAATGAGTGGCGATCGTCTGACCCGTGCCCGGGTGAACGAGCGCCGGTGCGATGTCGGCCAAGGGGACGAGAGCTGTGGCTCGTTGCAGCAGGCCAGGATGCGGCACGGTTAGGCGTGGCAGCTCGAGTTGCTCTTGGCCATAGAGCAGGATGTCGAGGTCGATGGTGCGTGGGCCGTTACGCAGGGTAGGCGTGCGTCCCAGCTCACGCTCGATCTCTTTTAGGCAGTCGAGCAGGCACATAGGCCCCAGGGCGGTCTCGAGGACGCAGGCCGAATTGAGAAAGCGGGGCTGGTCGAGCACGCCCCACGGTTCGGTCTCATACAGAGGCGCGACGGCGAGGAGATGCCCCAGGCTGTGCAGGCGCTCGAGGGCGCGTTCGATCCACCTTTGGCGATCACCAAGGTTGCTACCCAAACCGAGATAGGCGAGCACCGTCATGCCTTGAGGATGGCCTCCATCATCCGCACAAAGCGCACGGTAGGGCCGACGTCATGGACGCGCACGATCTGTGCGGCCTGTTGGCACATGGCGACGCCGATCGCCGCGAGGGTGCCCTCGACGCGTTGCCCGGGAGGGACGTCGAGCGTATAGCCGATGAAAGACTTGCGCGAAGGCCCGATGAGCAGCGGATAGCCCAGGGCGCGCAGCTCGCCGAGGCGCCGCACGAGCTGCAGGTTCTGTTCGACGGTCTTGCCAAAGCCAATCCCCGGGTCCAGGATGATCTGCTCAGGGGCGATGCCTGCGGCCAGCGCAGTGGCGACCTGGGCGCTCAACTCGGTAGCAATGTCTGTGACCAAGTCCCCATAGGCCACACCCACATATCGGCTACCCAGGCGCTCGCGCTGCTCTGCATCTTTCGGGCGGCTGCGGTTGTGCATCAGTACAACGGGCACCCCTGCCTCGGCGACCAGGCCAGCCATGGCCGGATCGAGCCGCAGGCCCCAGACGTCGTTGACGAGATTGGCACCGGCGGCTAGGGCTTGGCGCGCGACCGTAGCCTTGGAGGTGTCGACCGAGATCGGCAGTGCGCAAGCTGCGCGAATAGCCCGTATCGCTGGAATGACGCGACCAAGCTCCTCTTCGCTCGATACCGGCACCGAGCCGGGGCGCGTGGACTCGCCGCCCACATCGAGGATGTCCGCTCCCTCTGCAGCCATGCGGAGAGCCTGTGCGACCACGCGTGCGCCGAGCTCTTGCTCAGCCCCGCTGTCGAGGAGCCCGTCGCCCGAGAACGAGTCGGGGGTGACGTTGATGATGCCCATGACCCAAGTGCGTGCCTGCCAGTCAAAGGGTGACTCCCGACGCGGCGCAGGAGAGAGAGGTGCCGGTTGAGTCATGTCACTGGGTCTGGCGCTTGGGCACTAGGAGGCGGACGGCGGTCTCTTCGGGCAGGTCGCTCTTGGTGAGCTTGAGCAGCTCTTCGGTCTGGACCTCATCTATGGCCATCTCGGTGAGAAAGCTCTCGACGGGGCCGAGGTCGGCGTGGAGATCGGCGGTTCTGAACATCATGGGCACCACAATCCGCGGTTCGAGGACGTTCACCACTTCGACTGCTCGGGCGGCGGGGAGTGTCGAGTTGCCACCCACCGGCAACAGGAGTACGTCGATCGGGCCGAGATCTTCGGCCTGTTGTTGCGTGGGCACATCGAGCAAGTTGCCCAAGTGACAGATGTTGAGACCCTCGATCTCGATGACATAGGCAGTGTTGCGCAGATTGGGCGGTGTGGTCTTGGGTTCGGCGTTGGTGCGGATGCCGGTGATGAACACACCACCGATCTCATAGTCTCCGGGCCCGGTAATGACATAGGGGCTGCCGCGAACGACACGCGCTTCGTTGTGGTAGGAATGGTCATGGCTGATGGTCACCACCGTGCCGGTGAGCCGAGGCAGCTCATAACCCAGGTCGCTACGGAAGGGATCAGTGACCACCGCACTGCCGCGACCGCGCAGCCGGAAACAAGCATGCCCATACCAGACGATCTCCATCTTGCCCCCCAGTATTGCTGCCCGACAGTATAGCGGCCGAGCGGGTCACCGTCAACGTTTGTCCTCCGAGACACCGAGCGTGCTAATCGTTAGGATGCGTACTATAATGGGCTAATCTTGGCGACCTGGGGGCTGGTGTGTCGGAGATCAACTGGAAGCGAAACACGATCATCCTTTGCTTGACGCAGTTGCTCACGCTCATTGGCTTCTCGAGCTACATTCCTATTGTTCCTTTCTACATGATGGACCTGGGTGCTGCGGACTATAGCCAGGCTCTCAAGCTCAACGCCGCCTTCACCAGCGGCTCGGCCATCTCGATGATGATCATGTCGCCGATCTGGGGGATATTGGCCGATCGCTACGGGCGCAAGATGATGCTCGTGCGTGCCACGTTGGGTGGCGCAGTGATGTCGCTGCTCATGGGCCTGGCACGGACGCCGGAGCAGCTGATCATTATCCGCACCGTGCAAGGGGCGCTCACCGGCACCGTCTCGGCGGCGATGACGCTCATCGCGACGCAGACGCCCGAGAGGAGCCTGGGCCTGGGTCTGGGCATGATGCAGACTGTGCAATACGCAGGCAATGCCGTGGGTCCTCTTGTCGGTGGTTCGGTCGCCGATGCGTTTGGTTTTCGCACGGTCTTTATGATGTCCAGCGCCCTCCAAGTCATCTCGCTCGTACTCTGCATCGTCTTGGTTCGCGAGCACTTTGTGCGCACCGAACAATCCCAAGGGCCACGACGCACGCCCCGGCAGGCGCTATCTACGTTTGCCGGTGTCACGGGCACCTTGCTGTTTATGGTCTTCTTATTGCGGCTGACCACGACGACGGCCTCGCCGATCATGTCGCTGTATGTCCAGTCCATCGACCCCACCAATCCGCGCATCAATACGCTGGCGGGCATGGTATCCTCCGTCTCAGCGGTGACCTCGGCCATCTCGGCATACGCCGTTGGGCGCCTGGGAGATCGGCTTGGCCAGGCAAAGGTGTTGCTGATCAGTGTTCTGGGGATGATGGCCGTGTACATTCCATTGGCGTATGTCCAGTCGGTGGGGCAGCTGCTCGTCACCTATGGGGTGTTGGGCCTCTTTCTCGGTGGCACGATGCCCACAGCGAATGCGCTCTTGGCGCGCAGCACGCCCAATGAGCGGCGTGGGTCTGTGTTTGGCCTTTCGAACAGCTTTCAGGCGGCAGGGCGTTCGGTCGGGCCGATGGTGGGCGCCGGCGTTGCGGCTCGCTGGAGTATGCCGATGGTCTTTCTGACTACGGGAGGGTTCTGCGCGATCATCGCGGCCATCCTCGCGGTAGTGCAGGGCAAGTTGCGCAACAGTGGCCTGCCGGCCTCAGTGGCAGAGAGTGCAGAGGAATAGACGAAACCGCACAAGGCCAAGCACATGAGCCTGGCCTTGCGCGTTTTCGTTTAT
>JBDKSN010000147.1:0-3433 GCA_039680625.1 Anaerolineales bacterium
AGGGTCTGCTCCGGGCCGTCCAGTATGCCGCCGGTGATCAGCACGGTTACGCCGATAGCGCCGGCCTGGATCGCTTCCACGTTGATAGGGGGGGTGATGACCAGCAGGTCGCTGTGGCGCGTGAGGCGTTTGGCCAACTCGGCGGTGGTGGTGCCCCCGGCGATGATGATGGTGTCGCCGTCTTTGACCAGGGCGGCGGCGGCCTGGCCGATGCGTTGCTTGGCCTCGCGGTTCACCACCTCGCGCTCTTTCAGGCTCGGCTCGTGCAGGTTGGGCGGGGTCAGCAGAGCGCCGCCTCGAATGCGCCGCAAGCCGTTTTGACCGTCGAGTGCTGCCAAGTCGCGTCGGATGGTCACCTCGCTCACGCCAAAACGCTCGGCGAGCGCAGCCACCTGGACAGCTTCGTCCTGAAGCAACGTCTGCAGAATGAGTTGGCGCCGTTGCGCTGTGAACACAACAGACCTCCTGTGCACATCACCCAGCTCAGTAATGACTGATACTGTACGTTTGCGGACAGAATAGCACAAAAAGACGCGCCAGGCAATAGTTCCTGGCGCGAATCTGAACAAGGTACAGGATTTAGCCGAGGTTTACATTCTGGCGGCTCAGCGCCTGGTGCAAAGTATCGGCGGGCACCGCGCGTGGGGCGCAGCCGAGTTCGACGGCGATCGCGGCGGCGACTCCCGCCGCCTGGCCTGAGCAGAGGCAGGGCACGATGAGGCGCAGGGTGTTGCAGGCGACATAGTCGGCCGAGAGGCAACGGCCCGCGACCAAGAGCCCATCGATATCTTGAGGGACTAGGCAGCGATAGGGCAGGTCATAGGCCAGGCCGTGGAGTCGATAGGTGGGTCCCCAGTCGGGGAAATAGACTCCCAAACGCGCGATGCCATCTGCAAAACGGCGGCTCTCGCGCAGATCTTGGTCCGTTATCGTGTACTCGCCACAGATGCGTCGCCCTTGCCGAACGCCGAGCTGCGGATAGGTCGTGGCGATGCGCGCGTTCTCGTAACCAGGCACTTGGGCGCTCAACACCTGCAGAGCGACAAAGGCGTCGTGGCGCAAGGAGATCTCGGCCTGCGTCAGCGCCTCAGCGTCGGCGATGTCGATCTCGCGCAGCCGTCGCGAGCTGCCCGGCATCACACCGCCATTGAGCTGGCGCGCCTCGCTGACGGCCGCGTCATAGGCTTGGGGATGGGCGGCGCGAAAGACCTCCACACGCTCGCGGTCGACGCCCTCAAGGCTCATGCCCAAAGTCACCTCGTGCGTCTCGTTCACACACGGCACACCAGCCCGATAGGCGAGATCGGCATCTGCTGAGCAGTCGATGACCACTTGGGCAAGGATCGCCTGGCGCCCCGACTTGCTCTCGATAGCCGCTCCGACGACCCGCTGGTCTACCAGCAAGGGATCACAGGCCACCGTGTGTAGCCGCAAGCGCACCCCGGCCTCGGTGAGCATCTCGGCGGCCTGCCATTTGAAGAGCTCTGCATCCACAACATAGTCGCCCGAGGGGGCGAACTCGTCGAACTCCTCATCACTCCCGGCATGCATCGGCTGGACGCCTCCATAGCGCGCCAGGTGCTCGCGGATCTCTTCAGTGATGCCACGGGCGACGGGGCGCAGGCCGTCGCCCACGCCGAGGATATAGACCACATAGGCGCCGGTGATCATGCCCCCGAGGTAGCCATAGCGCTCGATGAGCAGGGTGTTGGCGCCCTCGCGGGCCGCGGCCAGAGCGGCCGCGATACCGGCAGGGCCGCCACCGACCACCAACACATCGACACTGGCGAGGACGGGCGTCTCACGGGCGGGTTCGTGAAAGGTCGCCGGAGCAGGGAATACGGTCTGTTTCATGCGGTTGCCTCCAGGGTGCGTGGTTCAGCCTCGCGCGGTCCGATGGACTGCGGCCAACCCGGGCTAGCGCACGGCGCGCTGCGCGATGACCTCGGCGCGCAATTCCAGGCCCAAGCCGGGCGCCTCGGGCGCATAGACCCAACCATCCTCGATACGCGGCTGCTCGACGGTGGCGCCGGGACCCTTGGGCACCCCGCCCGTCTCACACCATTCGGCGGTGGGCGTGGCCATGAGCAGGTGAACGGTGGCCAGGTCGCCGCCGTGGCTGGCGATGGGCACGTGCATAGCCGCGGCCAGCCCGGCGATCTCGAGCCACTCGCTGGGGCCAGCGGTGCGACGGCGGTCTGGCTGCAAGATATCGCACCCGCGCGCCGTCAGCAGTTCGCAGACGTGGTACTTGCCATATTCGTTCTCTCCAGCAGCGACGGGCAGGTCGAGTTGCTCACAGAGCCAGGCGTAGCCGGCCTTGTCGTGTGGGCGCAGTGGCTCTTCGAACCAGGTGACGCCCAATTGCTCATACACTCGGCCGCGGCGCAACGCCTCATTCCGCGACAGCACCTGATTGGCATCGACCATGAGTGGCCCATCGCCGATGAGCGACCGGACTAGCTCGATGCGGCGGACGTCTTCTTCGAGCGGGCCGCGCCCAACTTTGATCTTGACGCCCCGGTAGCCGTCGGCCAGCGCGCCCTCGATGGCCTTTTGTAGGCCGTCGAGATGGGTGCCATCGTCCTCGGGATAGTACCAGCCGACCATGGCATAGGTGGGCAGGCGATCGCGGCAGGCGCCGAACAGCTTCCAGCCGGGCACGCCTAGGGCGCGCGCCATGATGTCCCACAGCGCGGTGTCCAGGCCGGTCATGGCAAAGTGCGCCAGGCCCTCGATGCCGGCATACTCCAGCTCGGCAGCCAGGCGCTCGCGGCACGCGCGGGGCTGGAAGGGATCTTGCCCGATGAGCAGTGGCACGCACTGCCGCGCGATGATCTCGCGGACAGCGCGGGCGCCGTGGAGGCCCACGCCAAAGCCCACGGTTGCGTGCCCCGTGATGCCCTCGTCGGTGTGGATGCGCACATACAGCTCTTCGGTGCCCGTGCCAAAAGTATGCTGCGCATCGGCATAGGTCGCGCCCATTGGGTTCCTGAGCAGTATCGTCTCGATGTCGGTGATCTGCATGGTGTGCTTGCTCCTATGGCGCTGGGCTACGCCAAGTAGTCCACGCCGAGTTTCAGATAGGTTTGAGGCATGGTGGCGATCTTGGGGTATTCCTCTAGCAGAGAGGCAAAGGGCACGATGGGGTGCACGATCGGCACGCCGGTGACCTTGCCGGCTGTCAGCAGGTCCCAGCAAGTGTCGAACAGGCGTGGCTCGTCCCACCGCGGATGGTCGCGGTTGGGCACGCTGCAAGCGCGGGTAAAGATGAGGTTGGGCACATTGTGATGCGCCTCGCCGCCGAGGTCGAGGCCGGGACCATAGGCGGGAGGGAAGGCACCCATGACGATATTGCCGCCATAGGCCACGCCACGTAAGGCCGACTGGAAGGCGTCGAGCGAGCCGCTATACTCGATCGCCACATCCACCC
>JBDKSN010000148.1:0-6188 GCA_039680625.1 Anaerolineales bacterium
GCATGCCGGTCACGGCGACCATCTCGGCCAACAACTCGCCCTTGGTGCGGCGATCGGCAAGCTGGTAACGTTCGTATTGCACTTGCAGGTAGGCGTAGCGTTTGTCGATGGCCATCTTCTTGGTCGGCATGGTTCCTCGGTAACATTTTCAAATGAGTGAACCATACCCCTTCGGTAACATTTTAGGCGAGTGAACACAGGGCTTTGGCCCTTATGCAAAGTAATGGTACAATAGCGCCCGCATCCGGCGCCGGAGCTTACCGAGGAGTGTGCTTGTATGCGTGAGCAAATCGAGGCGTTCCTGGCTTCGTTGCGTGAAGAGAAGGGCTACTCGAACAATACGATCGTAGCCTACCGCAACGATCTGGGCCAGTTCGCGGACTACCTGTCGAATGGCGCTGGCGTTGCCGTCTGGGAGCGGGTGGGCAACAACCACCTCGATCGTTATGTCGACAGCCTCCGCAATGAGCACCAATATGCTTCAGCCACTGTGGCGCGCAAGGTAGCTGCGGCCAAGTCTTTCTTTCGTTACCTCGTCAGCCAGGGCATCATCGGCCAAGATCCGAGCGCCAATCTCGATTCGCCCAAGGTGCAGAAATACCTGCCCACATCGATCAGCGAGAGCGAGGTCGAGCGGCTATTGCACGCGCCGACGGACAATCAGTCGCCGCGTGGCCAGCGCGATTGCGCGCTGCTCGAGTTGCTCTACGCCACGGGCATGCGCGTGAGCGAGGTCGTGGCGCTCGACATTGCCGACGTCGACCTAGACAAGGGCGCCGTGCATTGCGCCACCAAGAGCGGCAAGCATCGCGAACGAATGATCCCGATCTACCGGCGGGCCGAGGAGGCGCTTCGGTTGTATCTGGCCAAAGGTCGCAATGTCCTGACCAAAAGCGACGACGAGCCAGCGCTCTTCTTGAACCACCGTGGCAACCGCCTGACTCGACAGGGCCTCTGGTTGATTATCAAACACTATGTCGAGGAGGCGGGCATCAAGACGCCAGTGACGCCGCACACGTTGCGACACTCGTTTGCCACGCATCTACTTCACGGTGGCGCCGATGTGCGCGAGGTGCAGGGGCTGTTGGGCCATGCCAACATCTCGACCACCCAGGTGTATACCCAAGTCAATCAGGAGCATCTGCGCGAATCCTATGATGAGGCGCACTCACTGGTCGACTAGACCTCGACACGCCGTGGTCGCACCTGCCTGCTGGCTGAGAATACATGCGGAGAGAGGCGATGCCCAACCTATCCAGCTGGAAAGAGGCCGAAGAGGCCGCTGCGGCTGTCCGGGCCAGGACGACTGTGTGCCCCCGCGTGGGCATCGTGCTTGGCTCGGGGCTTGGCAGCCTGGCCGAACGTGTGTGCGACCCGACCGTCATCCCCTATCGTGAGATCCCCGGCCTGGTGCCCTCGACCGTACCCGGGCACGAGGGGCGCCTGCTCATCGGCCTCCTTGGGCAACACCAGGTCGCGATGATGCAGGGCCGGGTGCACTATTATGAGGGCTATACCACTCAGCAGATCACGCTGCCGGTCCGCCTGATGCAGCGCTTGGGTGTGGGCGTGCTCATCCTCACGAACGCGGCGGGCGGCATCAACAAGGCCTTCCGTACCGGTGATTTGATGCTCATCAACGACCACATCAACTTCCTTGGTTTGGCGGGCGAGCACCCGCTGCGCGGCCCGAACGATGAGCGGCTGGGACCGCGCTTCCCCGAGATGTCGCGTGCTTATGACGCCACTTTGCTGGAACTCGCACGCGACGTAGCTCGTCAACAAGGCATGTCTCTGCACGAAGGCGTCTATGCCATGGTGTCTGGCCCGAGCTTTGAGACGCCCGCTGAAGTGCGCATGTTGCGCGCTCTGGGTGCAGACGCGGTGGGCATGTCGACCGCCGCCGAAGTGGTCGTGGCCCGACATGCCGGCATGCGTGTGCTGGGCATCTCGCTGATCAGCAACCAGGCAGTCGATAGCCTTGCTGAGCAGACCGCACAGCCGAGCCATGAAGAAGTGCTGTTGGCGGGGCAGGCGGCTGTGCCACGACTGGCTGCGTTGGTCGAAGGCATCTTGAACCATCCTAATCTGAATTGAGGCCTGCGACGGTGCTAAACGTCCTGACCTTTGTTGTCGAGATCATTCAGAACTATACCTACTGGGTATACATCGTCTGCGGCGCCGTGATCCTCTGGAACGTGCGGCGCTATTTATTGGCGCGGAACGATCGTCGCAACACCATCTTTCCGGTCGAGCGCGAGATCGCTGCCCACCGCGAGGGGCAGGCCATGTCCACGATCGGCGCCATGCTTGCCATCTGTGTTGCGGCAGTAGCGATCCGCTACTTTCTATTACCCTCGCTCGACGTCGCTGAACTCGTCGAGCCGACGCCTACAGCCACGCTATTGATCCCTACGCGCGAGCCAACGCCCACCACGCCGCCCACTGCGGCGCCCACGCCGACAGCACGCACCATGCCCACCCAGCAGCCGACGGCAGAGGTAGTGCCTACCACGGCCGCTACCAACACGCCCGAACCGCCTCCACCCAGGGCTAGCTGCCCCGACCCCAATGTGTGCATCACTTCGCCAACAAACGGCGCCACCGTCTCGGGCAGTCTGGCTATCCAGGGTACCGCCAATCATGCCCAGTTCCAGTTCTACAAGATCGAGTTGGGCGTGGGCACCGACCCCACGTCGTGGAGCTCGATCGGCGAGACAGTCGGCCACCCCGTGAGCGATGGTACCCTGGCGGTTTTCAACACCCAGGTCGTGCCCAATGGCACCTACACCTTGCGGCTCGTGGTCGTCGACATCACCGGCAACTATCCTGCCCCGTACGAGGTTACAGTGAATGTGGCCAACTAGGCACCGTTGGGGCCATGCGCTGCTCGTGTTGGCAGCGCTGGCCCTATCCGGATGCCAGGCGCCACCTGATGATCCCGCCTGGGCCCACTCGAGCGTGCGCACACCAGATACATCCATCGCCCAGGCTCAGCCAAGCATCCCATCCGCAACTCCCCTGCCGCCATCATCGCCCTCACCCAGCCCAACTGCGCTCCCGACCACGCCGCCGCCTGCCCATGTGCTCGCCACCTATCCCGTCTCCGGCGACATGTCGATGCCACCCGGGCGCCCACTCAGCCTTGTTTTCGACACCCCGATGGATCGCGCCAGCGTCGAGGCTGCGGTGAGCGTCTCGCCTCGGGTTACACTGCACTTCACTTGGGAGAGCGATAGGCAGCTCGTAGCGACACCCACCGAGCCATGGTCTGCCGACGCTGAATATACCCTCACCCTAGAAGACACCGCTCGTTCGACCTCAGGAGGCCGCCTCGCCGCAAGCCACACGCTGACTTTTGGCAGTGGAGGAACCGGTGCACCGATACCCGTATTGATGTATCACCATTTTGCCCACCTGGATGCTACGGCGAGCCAGAGCGTTCTCGTTTGGACGGTCTCGCCTGAAGCCCTAGCGGAGCAATTGGCCTATCTGCAGAGCCATGCCTGGCAGACGATCACACCCACGCAGCTGGCCGACTACCTCGCCGAGGGCAAGCCACTGCCGCTCAAGCCTCTGATGATCACGATCGATGATGGCTACCGAGAGGTGCGCGATGTCTCGCACCTCTTTGTCGAGAGTGGACTGATGCCCGTGCTCTTTGTGGTGACGGACTATACCGAGTACAGCGCGTATCTCAGCTGGCCAGACCTGGCCGAGCTTGTGGCACAGGGGTTCATCATCGGCTCGCACAGCATGGACCATAGCTCGCTGCGCGAGATCAGCGAAGCCGCCCGCGAGCAACAGATCGTAGGCTCAAAAGCGCTCCTCGAAGAGCATCTCGGCGTATCAATCGATGCTTTCTGCTATCCCTCGGGCAGCTTCAACCAGCATACGAAGGAGCTGCTCGCGCAGAATGGCTATCGCACCGCGTTCTCACTGAACGAGACGATCTACCAACAGCCCGACGACCCCTTCTTCATCGGGCGCATCCGCATCGATTACCGCACCACGTGCGATGATCTGATCGCTATCTTGCCCGAGTAGTCGCGGGCATAGAGAAGGGCGCCTGCGCGCCCCTCGGATCGTTGCACTCTAGGCTAGATCAGCCCGGCACGGCCAGTGGGCTGCCCAGCGCCGCGAGCACTGCCTCACTCAAGGCCTCGCCCAGCGACGGATGCGGTTGGATCGTCTGCGCCCACTCCGCGAGCGTCAGTTCGAGTTGAATACCCAATGCCCCTTGCAGCACCAGATCGCTGGCATGAGGGCCGATCACGTGCACGCCCAACACCGCGCCATGCTGCGCCTCGGCGATCACCTTGACCATGCCATCGGTGTCGCCCATCGCCACTGCCTTGCCGTTGTTCGCCAGAGCGAACTTGCCCGTCAGCACTTGGCCGTATTGCGCACGTGCCTGCTCTTCGGTCAGCCCCACACCGGCCGCTTCGGGCAGCGAATAGATGCAGCTGGGCACGACGGCATAGTCCATGCGCGCGGGCAAGCCGAGCGCATCCTCAACTGCCACGATTCCTTGGCGTGAGGCCACGTGCGCCAGCATCGGCCCTTCGGCTGCCACATCCCCGATCGCATAGACGCCCGGCGCCGCGGTGCGCATGTGCGTGTCCACTTGAATGCCCTTGCGCGTAGGCACTAGCCCGATGGTCTCCAGCCCCAGCCCCTCGACGTTCGGCGCGCGGCCGATCGCCGACATGACCCTCTCAGACTCGACGACCTGGGTGCCCTCGCGAGTCTGCAACGTAGTGCGATAGCCCTCGGCCAAATGCTCGACCTGCGTGACCCTGGCACCGGTCTTGATAGCCACACCGCGCTGGCCCAAAGACCAGGCGAGGCCCTCACTCACACTCTCGTCCATGAGCGGCGCCACTCGGGGCAGCATCTCGACCAGCGTCACCTGCACACCCAGAGTGGCGAAGAGCGAGGCGAACTCGGTGCCAATCGCGCCACTGCCGATAATGCACAGGCTATGCGGCAGACGTTCGAGGGCCAGCGCCGTGGTCGAGTCGAGGATCTCGGGATCGTCGAGGCCAGGCACTGGCACGATCAACGGGCGCGAGCCTGTGGCGATCACAATCGTCTCGGCCTCTACGGCCTCATTGCCCGCCGCAGACTCGACCATCAACGTACGCTCACGCGCCAACCGCGCTGTTCCCGACAGTACCTGCACACCCGCACGAGAGAGCAGCTTGGCCACACCCCCCACGAGCTGCGACACTACCCGTGCCTTGCGCGCCTGCACAGCCGCCCAGTCAAAATCGACCTCGCCCACACGCACCCCATAGCGGTCGGCCTCCCGAGCTAGCTGCAGCACCTCGGCGCTGCGCAACAACGCCTTGGTGGGGATGCACCCCTCATTGAGGCACACGCCCCCGATGTGTTCTTTCTCGATGCAGACGACGCGCGCACCCAGTTGTCGAGCGCGCAGGGCTGCGATGTAACCGCCGGGACCCGTCCCGATGATGGCGATATCCGTCTTGATCATCCTGCACCTCGATCGTACGAACTCTGGCTCTCGGCCTCAGCCCAGACGCGCATGGCGACTTGAGGGTCGATCAGCCAGGGGCCATCCAAACGCAACGTCACCTCTAGGTGGGCTCCCGTCTTCAGGGCATGCTCACGTTCCCCATCGAGCGCCAACACACTCGGCTCGTCCACGGTCACGTCTATCGGGCGGTCGGGCCACAGTGTCTCGACGGCGGTGGCTGCCATCGGCACCACCAACCCGGGCGCTAGGGCGGCCAGTGGGCCGCTGGCCGAGGGGCCGGCCAATGCCAACCAGCGGCCAAATGGCTCTCGCGGCCCGATGGTGCCCTGCGTCGCCGCCACTGAGGTCAGGCCGATGTTGTGCGGTTCGGCGCGCGTCACCCAGACATAGCGAATGGCACCGGGATCCCAAACTGCGCCGGCACCTGTAAAGCGGCTCTTGAGCAAGGCGATATCGACCAAAGCCGAGTCCAGCAGATCGCCGTTTAGCGTCGCCACCAGCCGCTTACTGCGATACGATGCCTCGTCTTGCGGAACCAACCCGAGTGCTACCGCGCCCACGGCCATGCCTGCGATGGTGCCCTCGATAAAGACCGGCAAGACGTTGTTAGTGCCGGTAGAGACGCACAATAACGGCACCTCGCCTGCGCCCCGGCTCACCGCTCGCGCCGTGCCATCGCCGCCCA
>JBDKSN010000149.1:0-12601 GCA_039680625.1 Anaerolineales bacterium
TCCTGCGTCTGCCCAAGGGCTATCAGACCGAGGTGGGTGAACGCGGCGCCACGTTGAGCCAGGGCAATCGGCAGTTGCTGGCCATTGCGCGGGCCGTGCTCAAGGCCGCGCCCATCCTTGTGCTCGACGAGGCCACCAGCTCAGTCGACACGCGCACCGAGCGTTTGATCCAGGCGGCACTCGATCGGCTGCTAGCCCAGCGCACCAGCCTGGTCATTGCGCACCGGCTGAGCACCATCCGTCACGCCGACCAGCTCCTCGTGGTCGAGGGGGGCAAGATCGTCGAGCGGGGACGCCACGAAGAGTTGCTGGCCGCAGGCGGCCTGTATCAGCGCCTGTACCAGAGCCAGTTCCGCCGCCAGGCCGACATCGAGGCCCAGCTCAAGGCCACGCCGTGACCGCGGCGGGGCAAGAGACGGCCCTCCTGCCCCGTGCCAATCGCCCTCTAGTCGACCAAGACGCAGCCCGCGCCCAGGCGTTGCCGTGGCTCGCCGTCGAACTCGACCTTGAGGACAGTGATGCCCACCTCGGGGTCGGGGTTGGCGGCGGGCAGGCCGGTGAGCACCAGGCGAGTCTCACTCTGCGCGAAGGCAATCTCCTCGCCTGTGGCCAGATAGCTGACGCGCTTGACGGGCGTCTGTAGCCCACCGAGCACCAACTCGTAGCCTGGCCAGCGCTGGCACCAATAGTAGCCTGTGTTTCCCTTGAGCGTCCACGAGCCGGTAGGCAGCCACTCCATGCGGCCGGCCACGCGGTCGACCTGGCCATACATGGCCTCGCCATTGGCGCGTACCCAGCGACCTACCGCTTCGAGGCGAGGATAGGCCTCCTCTGGCACCGCGCCATCGGGCTTGGGCCCAATGTTGAGCAAGAGGTTACCCTGGCCGGCAGAGACTTCTTGGAGCATCTGCACGACGCGGCGCCCCGAATGCCAATCGATGGCCGAGGGCATATAGCCCCACGAGCCATTGAAGGTCATGCAGGCTTCCCAGGCGCGGCCTGGGTCCGCGGCGGTGATCTGTTCCTCGGGCGTGCCAAAATCCTCGTCCAACTGGCTACGGTTGTTGATGATCAGGTCGGGCTGCAGCTCGCGAGCCATGGCATTCATCTCATAGCTCTCCCAGGCCTTGGGCGAGCGCAGGGGCCAAGAGACGTCATACCAGAGGATGTCGAGCTTGCCATACTTGGTGCAGAGCTCGCGCACGCACCCCTGGGTGAAATCGAGAAAGCGCCGGCGCGCGGCCCCGTCGTGCAAGCAACGCGCGCCATCGGGGTGGTGCCAATCCATCAGTGAGTAGTAAAAGCCCACCCGCAGGCCAAACTCGTGACAGGCGTCCACATACTCGGCAACGAGGTCACGCCCGGGGCCGCACTTGACGGCGTTATAGTCGGTCTGCGCCGTATCCCACAGGCAAAAGCCCTCGTGGTGCTTGGTCGTCAGCACCATGTATTGCATGCCAGACTCTTTGGCCAGGCGCGCCCACTCGCGAGCCGGGCGCGGGCCGGGCTTCCAGGTAGCCGCGTAGCGCTCATACTCGGCCACTGGGATGCGCTCGCGGTTCATCACCCACTCGTGCCGGCCGATCTGCGAATACAGCCCCCAGTGCACGAACATGCCGAACCGCGCCTCATGCCACCAAGCCATGCGCCGTGCGCGGCTCGCCGCTGTCGCCTCTAGATACGCCTGATGATCCATCGCCCTGCTCCTCTCGACGTCGTACTCGTAACCAACTAGGCCAAGCGCCAGAAGAGTGGATTCTCATAGCACGAAACCGGTAGCCCTAGCTCCCCCGCCAGACGCTGAGCGAACACGCGCAGGCCGGGGTTCTCTGACACCTCGTGGCTCGTCTCGATCAGCGGGATGCCCAGCTCGGCGCAAAAGCGCAGGCCATAGTTGTCAGACTCACCGGCGATCATGACATCGCAATCCAATGCGATCAACTGTTGCTGATAGCTCACGTTGACGAACAGCGCCATGCCGCCCCAGGGCAAGCCTACGCGGCTCACCACCTGCTCTAGCCCTCGCGGGGCGGCCACGCGCAGCGCCGCCATGCCCGTAGCCGCTTTCACGCGGGCCACCAAGTCGGCGAGACGGCAGGGTGCGATGGCAAAGACGCGCGTCAGGCCCTCGCCCGCGATAGGCTCGCCCAGGCCCAGCGTTTGTGCGAAGGCATCATAGATACACAGCTCATCGGCCGAGCCGTGCACGCGCAACAGCGAGAGGTTGTGTGCAGCGAGAAGCGCCCGGCGCTGGCTGTTCGTTGGCCAGTCTTCCCAGCCAGGAAGATTGTCGCTACGCACGGCCGCATCGTAGGGATAGTAGAGGCTCTCATGCGCGATGACCAGCGATGCACCGATCTCTGCGGCGCGGGTCAGCGCTTCGGGCGTGGCCATCCAGCAGACCAAGATGCGCTCGACCTCGCGGTCGGCTGTTCCGTAATGAAGCCCCTCATCGTGATTCAGCGGATGCCCAACGAGCCGCTCGATGGTGGCGATCACCTGTCGAATGGTCGACATGGTCTCCTCCCCATTACGTGTGCGCTGTGGTCACGACAGGTACTCCTCATGGCAGTTGGCCCCATTGCGACGATTATAGCGCGATAGGCGATGTCGAGCCTCTCGGTGACCGGGACGCCAACCCGCTTGCTAACCCGTGGGCTTGTGTTGACTCAAACGAAAGTGTTGCCGAAGGGGGCTTGGCGTCTCGGCCCGTGTATCCGTATAATCGAGCCGTTCAGCTGTCCTCGAGAGGTGCGGATGACTGAGGTCCCCGAGGGGTTTGAAGATATCGCTCCGGCTATGCGCGCCGCGCACGAACGGATCGTAGCTGTTCTCTGCGAACGAGGCTATCGCCTGGAAGACTATCCTTTAGCGCTGCCCCCGGGCCGCCGCGATGGGCAGGCGGCGGCGCTGGCCTATCCCATCCAGGGTATCCTCAAGTACCACGGCCTGTCGGATTGGGAGCAGCGCATCGCCTATCTGCCCTCGATCTCGGTGAACAACGATGCCGCGCACACGGTGACGTTGGTCTCGTTTGAACCGTCGCTGCCCGCCGATCGTCTGCGGCTCAACGGCCAGGAGGCTACCGGCCGCCCGTTGGAGCGCGTCTCGGCCACGCTCGACGTCGTGCGCTCGCTCGCCCATATCCAGAGCCACGCCCTCGTCGAGTCGCGCAATGTGGTGCGCGCCAGTCGCACCGGCAAGGGCTTGGGCACCAGTGCTTCGGCCTCGGCGGCGCTGGCCATGGCTGCCCTGGCGGCCGCTCTGGGCACCGAGGCAGTGGCCAATCAGCGCCTGTTGAGCTGCCTGGCGCGGCTGTTGGCCGGTTCGGGCTGCCGCAGTGCCACGGGCGGGGTATCGCTCTGGCTATCCTATCCCGGTGCGGCGCACGAAGATAGCTTTGCCCTGCGTCTGGATGAGCACGACGAGCTGGCTGACCTGGCCTTGCTCACCGTGCCGCTCGATTCGCGCATCGGCCTGAGCACCGAGCAGGCACACCGCGAGGCGCCTCACAGCCCATTCTTTCGGCCGTGGATGTGGCAGCGCGAGGCCGAGGTATTGGAGTGTCTTGCGGCGGTGCAAGCGCGCGATTGGCGCACCCTGGGGCAGCTCGCCGAGCTGGACAGCATCCGTCTCCACGGCGTCACCATGACGGCCAGCCGCGAGAACAAGCTGTTTGCCTGGGAGCCAGAGAACATCCCTCTCTTTCGGCTCTGCAATCGATTGCGTACTGCCGGAGTGCCCGTCTATTTCTCCACCGATACGGGGCCCACGACGGTGTTCTTGACGCACCGCGACACAGCGGCTACCGTCGCGCGCGAGATCGGTGCCCTGGCCGACTATGAGGTGGTGAGCGGCCGTGTGGCCGGGCCAGCCCGCCTGTTGCCCGTCGATGAGGCGCGCTCGCGCCTGACAGGAGTTTGAGATGACGATTCCCGACGAACCCCTTTCGGCCGAGGCGATCGAGGCGCGCCTCACGACGCGCCTGCTCGGCCACCCGACACACTTTTATGCCGAGATCGGGTCGACCAACACCGAGGCGATCCGCCTGGCTCACGAGGGCGCGCCCGATGGCACGCTCGTGATCGCCGACAGCCAATCGGCTGGCAAGGGGCGCCTGGGTCGGCGTTGGTTCGC
The DNA here is from genome assembly GCA_039680625.1 of Anaerolineales bacterium. Taxonomy (GTDB): domain Bacteria; phylum Chloroflexota; class Anaerolineae; order UBA1429; family UBA1429; genus JAAYDS01. The sequence continues at coordinate 4,138 of JBDKSN010000149.1, forward strand.
GCCGCCCGGCAGCGCATTGCTGTTCACCCTATTGCTTCGTCCCAAGTTGTCGCCCATCCTGGCCCAGCGAATCACCATGGTCTGCTCGCTCGGCGCGGCCCGCGCCATCGAGGCGCTAACGGGCGTACCGGCGCGGATCAAGTGGCCCAATGACCTGGTGGTCTCGGGCAAAAAGCTCGGCGGCGTGTTGACCGAGCTGGGCCCGGTAACCGATGGCGTGCTCGACTATGCCGTGGTGGGTATCGGGCTGAATGTGAATCTGCACCCCGCAGAGCTGCCCGAGACGATGACGCCGCCCACGAGTCTGCTCGTGGAGTGCGGGCAGCCCGTATCGCGGTTGGCGCTACTCACCCGTCTGTTGGCCGAGTGCGAGGCGCTCTATCTGCCGTTGTGCGCAGGCTGGTCGCCTCACGAGGCCTGGCGCGAGGCGCTAGAGACGATCGGGCAGCAGGTGCAAGTGGGCACGACCGAAGAGGTCATCCGTGGCCGGGCGGTAGACGTCACCGAGACGGGCGCGCTGGTGGTCGAGGACGAGGCGGGCACCCGCCACGTGATCCTGGCCGGCGATGTCACCCTGCGGGGGCATCGCCTGGAACGGTAACGGGCGCCGCTTGCGCTAGTCGAGCGTCGCGGGATAGATCTTCATTGTGGTGCGGTGCAGCGGCTGAAGGCCTGCGGCGGCATCTTCGGGCGTGGGCGTGGAGGCCTCATCGGGCTTGTCAGAGATGGCAAACAATAATACGCCACGCGCCTGCATCTGCCGGGCAAAAGCAACGACCTCGCCGGTGATTACGATCTCATTGGCCAGGACGTCGGCCACGCTAGCGTCGTCGGGCAACACATCCATGCGCGCCACTGTCTCACGATACTCGACCCGTCGAAAAGTCTTGAAGGGCGTGGGGTCGTGTGCAGCCAGCCCAGCTTGGAGTTGATCTTGCGCCTCGCGCAGCGCCGGAGACATCGTGCTTCGCTGCGCTTCACAAGCCGCGCTGAACTGTTCGAGGGTGGTCAACGCACCCGAGGCCAGGTCGGCCCAGAATCGCTCGGCGTCATAGATGCCCGCTACCACCATGAGGCAGATATAGGCGAGATAATCCTGGTTGTCGGCCGTGAACGGATGGTAGGCTGGCTGATTGAGCGGATCGTACACTGCCAAGAAGCGCGCCTCATCGAAGCGGTCACCCAGAGCCGCGCTCAGGGTGCGCTGGATGGCGGCCACACGCGCTGCATCGATGACGCGGTCATTGCGGCCTCGCGCGCCCAGCGATGTCTTGTCCAGGTCGATGAGCAATGCGGTACGCTCGTCGCCGACATAGCCCTCGTCAGCCATCCAGCGCGCAAACTCGCCAAGCGCACTCCACCGGTTCGCCAGCATCAAGTCGCCGTCGAGCTCGACCTTGGGCGCCTCTCGCAGTCGATCGGCGCCGATAAAGCCACGCATGGGCCAGTAGCGCCCCAGGTTGCGCGCCGCCGTGCCGTCGTTCATGGCTGTGTCGCCGATGAACAGCAGCCGCTCGAGCGGGGGTAGGCCGCGTAGCGCCTGCGCCTGGCTGATGAAGCATTGCAGCGCACGCGCATATTCCGGCGTGGTCTTGCGCGGAACGGCGGCGCTCTCTAGGCCCAGCGTTGACCAGATGGCTGCCAGGCCCGCGAGGCGCGCGTCTTGCGGTTCGAGGTTGCGATAGACCACATTATCGCCGAACAGGTCGGCCAGAGTACCACGTGGCCAGCTCATCCGATCATCCCTCGGGCCACCATGATCTCGGCATTCAAGATGGACCCGCCGGCCGCACCGCGAATAGTGTTGTGCGAGAGCACGACCATCTTCCAATCGAGCACTTCGCAAGGGCGCACGCGCCCGACCGTGACGGCCATGCCATGCCCGGCGTCGCGGTCTTTGAGCGTCTGCGGGCGGTCGGGCTCCTCGCGCACGATGATGGTCTGCTCCACGGCCGAGGGGCAACCGAGGGCAAACGGCTCGCTGCGGAAAGAGCGCAGCACCTCTTTGACCTCTTCGGCCGAGCGTGGCTTGCGGGCGAACTCGATGGCCAGCGTCTCGAGGTGGCCGTCGCGAGTAGCCACGCGATTGCACGAGGGGCTGATCCGCATGTCGGCCATGACCACCTGCTCGCCCACCAGCGTGCCCAACAGCTTGCGCGGCTCGCTGATGAGCTTGTCCTCTTCGTTACGGATATAGGGCACCACGTTGTCGAGGATATCGAGCGAGGGCACACCCGGATAGCCCGCCCCAGAGAGCGCTTGCATAGTGGTCACCACCACGCGCTGCACGCCAAAAGCATCGTGCAGTGGCTTGAGCGGCACGACCATGCCCACGGTGGCGCAGTTGGGGTCGGTGACGATAAAGCCGCGCTCCCAGCCGCGACGACGCTGTTGCACCGGCACGAGCGCCAGATGCTCGGCATTGACCTCGGGGATGAGCAAGGGTACATCGGGATCCATGCGATGTGCGCTGGCATTGCTGAACACACCATAGCCCGCCGCGGCGAACTGTTCTTCTACGCTTTGCGCCGCCGCCGGAGGTAACGCCGAGAACACAATCTGGCAGTCCAGGGGCGGCTCGCAGGGCTGCACCATCATGTCGCGCACGGCGTCTGGCATCTCTCCCGAGATGCGCCAGTCACAGGCTTCGGCATATGACTTGCCCTCCGACCGTTCCGAGGCGGCCAGAGCCGTGATCTCGAACCAAGGGTTGTTGCTCAAGAGTTCGACAAAGCGCTGCCCTACGGCGCCGGTGGCGCCCAACACGCCTACGCGAATCGGTTTCATGCGCTCACCCCCTCGATCTTGTGCAGGTCGAACTGTCGGTGTACGGCGCGGACGGCGCGGTCGACGTCGCCATTCGCGAGCACGAGGGACATGTTGCATTCCGACGAACCCTGGGCGATGGCGATGACGTTGACGCCCTCTTCGCCCAGTGCACCAAACACACGTGCCCCGATGCCCGGGTGGCCACGCATACCGGAACCCACCACGGCGACGATCGAGACACCGTCTTGATGGTCGACACTGTCGATGTCGCCACGCATCATCTCGAGGGCCAGTTCTTCCTCGACATAGGCCACCACAGCCGCCGTATCTTGCTGGCGAATCAGGAAGCAGATGCTCTGCTCTGAAGAGGACTGGGTGATCATGAGGATGCTGGCCCCACAACCGGCCACTGCGGTGAACACCCGGCCAGCGACGCCGGGCACGCCCTGCATCCCCCGACCCGCTACCGTCACAATGCTCAAGTCGCGAATCGCCGTGATGCCCTTGACCAGCGGCTCGGGGACCTGCTCGGTGGTGATGAGCGTGCCCGGGTGCTCGGGGTTGAACGAGTTGAGCACGCGCACGGGGATGTTGAGCTCGGCCACCGGCTGGATGGTTAACGGATGCAACACCTTGGCACCAAAGAAAGACAGCTCGGCCACCTCGTGATATGAGATGCTGGGCAAGGTCTGCGCCTCAGGCACGATGCGCGGATCAGCCGTCATCACGCCGTTGACGTCGGTCCAAATCCAGACCTCATCTGCGCGCAAGCTGCGGCCGATGATCGTCGCTGAAAAGTCGCCGCTGCCGCGCCCGAGCGTGGTCATGACTCCATCGCGCGTGGCGCCGATAAAACCTGTCACTACGGGCGCGATGCCCTGTTCGATCAGCGGCAGCAATCGGGCGCGTGCCCGCACCCCGGTCTCCTCGAGCAGAGGGAGGGCATTGCCATAGTTGGCATCGGTGACGATGACCTCGGTGGCCTCGACCATCTGCGCCGGATAGCCCTGGCAGCGCATGGCGGCAGCCAACAGTCGAGCCGAGAGGCGCTCACCTGTGCCCGACACGGCATCCATGCCCCGATCGGTCAGCTCGCCGAGGGTATGGATGCTGTGGCAGAGCTGTTCGAAGCCATCAAAGAGGAGCTGAATCTCGGCGCGGAGGCTGCGCGCTAGCTCAGAGTCAGGCACACACACAGAGATCGCCTCGAGGTGCCGCACTTCGAGCTCGGCGCGAATGCGCGTGTACGATTGTGCGTCTCCGGCAGCGGCACGAGTAGCTGCTTCACGCAGGGCACTGGTCACGCCAGCCATGGCGGAGACGACGACGACGGGGGGAGTGCCCATCTTGGTGGCTGCCTTACCCGCCAGCGTGGCTGAGTTGGCGATGCGCTCGCCCGTCCCCACGGATGTGCCGCCAAACTTCATGACAATCATGGCCCGCCTCCCGACGACGCTAGCTGACCAGCGCAAAACACACGGCGGCGTGGCCAAGAGGTCGACGCTGATGAGGCAGCTCTGCCTGGGGCGCTCCAGTGAACGTGAGTAGGCGATATTATACGTAGCCATCAGACAGCCCGCAAACAGCATGATGCCCATCGGCTCGGTTGCTTCCTGGGCGGGTGCAGGAGCATCGCTTGCGCTTGGGCCAGGCGACACACCGAGAAGCCAAGCCCGCCTCTGACCGGCGCATTGACAATAAGTTCCAGGCGTGCCATACTCACCGATGGCTCATCATCCCCGGATGGAGTGGCAATGCTGCGCATCGGTGACCGCACCCTCGCCCCTCGACTCGTCGTGTTTGACAAAGATGGCACCCTCATCGCCTTTGACGCGATGTGGCACGCCTGGTACAACCGGCTGTTGGCCTCGCTCGACGAGCGTCACCCGCTCACGCCTGAGGCGCGCCTGGGCCTGGCGGGCACTCTCGGCACGGACCCATCCGCTGCCACTTGGGATCCCCAGGGGCCGCTGACTCTGGCCTCGACCACTGAGGTCGAGTTGTTGGTGGCCAGTCAGCTCTATCGCTACCTCCATTTGACCTGGGACGAGGCGCTCGCCCTGGTGCGCACGGCGGCACAGGATGCCCGCGTCGAGCTGTTTCGGGCCGACCTGCTCGAGCCGCTGGGCGACGTCGCCGGCCTGCTCCGCGCCTTGCGCTCGGCGGGCGTGCTGGTGGCCCTGGCCACTGCCGATACCCGGGTGCCCACGCAGCACGCCCTCGATGCGCTGGGCATTGGCGAGCTGCTAGACACGGTGGTCTGCGGCGACGATGGCGTAGCCCTCAAGCCCGCGCCCGACATGGGAATCGAGGTCTGCCGCCGACTAGGCGTGCGCCCCGTCGAGGCGATGATGATCGGCGACACGACCTCTGACCTGCTCATGGCCCGTCAGGCGGGCTTTGGCTGGGCGGTGGCGGTGACGACGGGAGCGTCGCGGGCCGAGGACCTGGCGCCCCTGGCCGATTTCGTGCTGAGCGGCCTCGACGAAATCCAAGTGATTGCCGACCATGGCTGAGCGCGAGCCGCGCTATACGGGCTATATCTTTGACCTGGACGGGACGATCTATCTGGGCGAGCGCCTGATCCCCGGTGCGCAAGAGACCATTGCCTGGCTGCGGCGTCACAGCCGGCCGGTTGTTTTCCTGTCCAACAAGCCTCTGGAGCCACGTAGCGCCTACGCCGCCAAGCTCACTCGCCTGGGCATTGCCGCGAGCGAGCAAGATGTGGTGAACTCGACGCAGGCGCTGATGGCCTATCTGCGCGCCGAGCGGCCTGGGCAGCGGCTGTATGTGATCGGTGAATCCGCTTTGGTGGACGAGTTTCGCGCTGAGGGGTTTTGCCTAGCCGAGCACCCAGACGAGATCGATCTTGTGGTGGCGGCCTTCGACCGCACGCTCACCTATGCCAAGCTGAACATCGCCTATCAGGCGCTCGTGCGCGGCGCGGGCTTTGTGGCCACGAATGGCGACCGCGCCTGCCCAGTGGAGGGCGGCGCCATCCCCGATTGTGCCGGCGTCATTGCTTTCCTGGAGGCGACCACAGGCCGCCAGTGCGAACTCATCGCCGGCAAGCCCTCTCCACTGATCCTCTCTGCGGCCCTGGACCGCCTGGGCGTGCCCCGCGAGCGCGTGCTGATGGTGGGCGACCGCCTGGCTACCGATATTCGCATGGGCAACGAGCTTGGGCTAGACACGGCGCTAGTGCTCACTGGCGTCACGAGCCGCGACATGCTGGCCGATAGCCCCGTGCACCCAACCTATGTGCTCGACAGCGTCGCCGATATCCCCTGAATTCGTTGTAAGATAGGCCAAAAGGCGTACGCAGCGATTTGCATCCCCAAAACGAATGTTGTATATTGTTGCTCGGTTGGCAGTCTAGCCAGTCGAGTGCTAATCAGCGAAGAGCGTTCCAACGTGCGCTATCGCGATGAGCACACCAGGCCAAATCATTGGGAGGTTGGTAGAGATGTCGATGAACTTGAAGCCGTTGGGCAACAGAATCGTTGTCGAGCCTTCCGAAGGCGAGTCCAAGACGGCTTCGGGCATCATCCTGCCCGAGACCGCCAAGGAAAAGCCGCAAGAGGGTGTGGTCCTGGCTGCAGGCCCGGGCCGTCGTCTCGATAGCGGCGAGCGTGAGCCGATGGATGTGAAGGTGGGCGACAAGGTGCTCTATGCCAAGTATGGCGGCACCGAGGTCAAGGTCGATGGCAAGACGCTGTTGATCCTGCGTGAAGACGACGTCCTGGCCATCGTCGAGTAGCCAGAGCGAGATCATCAGGAGGTAACCCAGAGATGGCAAAGCAGTTGCAGTTTTCCGAAGAGGCTCGTCGGAGCCTGAAGAACGGTCTTGATATGCTCGCCCAGGCTGTGGGCACTACGCTCGGCCCCAAGGGCCGTAACGTCGCCCTCGACAAGAAGTGGGGCGCGCCCACGGTCACCCACGACGGTGTGACCGTGGCCAAGGAAATCGAGCTCGAGGACCCCTATCAGAATATGGGCGCCCAGCTCCTCAAAGAGGCCGCCACCAAGACGAACGATGTGGCCGGTGATGGCACCACCACCGCTACGGTCTTGGCCCAGGCCATCGTCAACGAAGGCATGAAGAACGTCGCCGCCGGCGCCAATGCCATGCTGCTCAAGCGCGGCATCGAGGCTGCCAGTGAGGCCGTTGTTGCTTATATCAAGTCTACGGCTCGCTCGGTGGATACCCATGAGGACATCGCCAACGTCGCCGCCATCTCGGCTGCAGACAAGGAGATCGGCAACCTGATCGCCGAAGTGATGGACAAAGTGGGCAAAGACGGCGTCATCACCGTCGAAGAGTCCAAGGGTCTCGAGTTCGAGGTCGAATACGTCGAGGGTATGCAGTTCGACCGTGGCTATATCTCGCCATATTTCATTACCAACGCAGAGACGGGCGAGGCTGTTCTGGAAGAGCCTTATGTGCTCGTGCATGACAAAAAGATCTCCTCGGCCGCTGACCTCGTGCCCTTGCTTGAGAAGATGGTCCAGTCGGGCCGCCGCAATCTGCTGGTGGTCGCCGAGGACATCGATGGCGAGGCTCTGGCGACCCTCGTGCTGAACAAGCTCCGCGGCGTGATGAACGTCGTCGGCGTCAAGGCCCCCGCCTTTGGCGATCGCCGCAAGGAGATGTTGCGCGATATCGCCATCTTGACCGGTGGTCAGGTCATCACCGAAGAGATGGGCCGCAAGCTCGAGACCGCTCAACTGAGCGACCTGGGCCGCGCCCGCCGCGTGGTGGTCGACAAAGACAACACCACGATCATCGAGGGCTTGGGCTCAGAGGCCGAGATCCGCGGCCGCATCGAGCAGATCAAGGCCCAGATCGAGACCACGACTTCGGACTATGACCGCGAAAAGCTCCAAGAGCGCCTGGCCAAGCTTTCGGGTGGCGTCGCCATCATCCGGGTGGGCGCAGCGACGGAAGTTGAGCTCAAAGAGAAAAAGCACCGCGTCGAGGATGCCCTGTCGGCTACGCGCGCCGCAGTCGAAGAAGGCATTGTGGCGGGTGGTGGTGTGACGCTGATCAACGCCATCGCGGCCCTCGACAACGTCAAGCTGGCCCTGCCCGATGAGAACACCGGCGCCCAGATCTTCCGCACGGCCCTTGAGCGGCCCATGCGCGGGATCACCGAGAACGCTGGTCTCGACGGAGCTGTTGTCGTCGCCGAGATCCGTCGCCGGCAGAAGGAAACTGGCGACCAGGCCATCGGCTATGATGTGATCAGCGGCGAGTATGTGAATATGTTCGAGGCGGGCATCATCGACCCGTGCAAGGTGACTCGGTCGGCCGTCGAGAACGCCGCGTCGATCGCCGCCATGATCCTGTCTACTGAAGCGCTCGTCACCGACATTCCTGCGCCCGAACCAGCCGCTCCGGCTGCGCCGCAGGGCGGCGGGATGTACTGATCTCCCCCAACATAAAAGAGAGGCCCCCACAAGGGGGCCTCTCACGTTTGCCTCGATCCCGGTTGTTCTACGGGTCTTCTAGAAAGCCAAGTCCCCGCTCATCAGGAGCGGGGACTTGGCTTCGGACCGTCGGGCAACCCCGAGCTATAGGGGTTACTTGGACGTGATCTTGATGGTGCGCGGTCGGGTCTCTTCACGCCTCGGCAGCGTGAGGGTCAGCACACCGCGGTCGAAAGAGGCCTCCGCTTTGTCGGCCTGCACCGGG
>JBDKSN010000150.1:0-8892 GCA_039680625.1 Anaerolineales bacterium
CGCGACAGCGGCTATGACGGACCCGACCACATCGCGCTACTACCACCCATCCTGCTCGATCGCATCAGCGCCGATCTCCTCCTCGCCTGCGATCCTGAGGTGGGTACAGATCTATTGACCCAATACACTCGCCGGTCCCAGCTACATACCGCCCGATTTCCGGGGCCTCCTCGCCAAAACCCTTGACATCCCCCGCCCTATCTGCTATGCTGACCCTCGCCCTACTCTTACAGGAGGTCAACGCAGTGGTCGGTCGCGCACATGTCGTTCATTGCTCCCTCTGCGGCTATGAGGCCGTTGTTCGTGGGAGAGGTGTGCCTCTGCGCTGAGCGGTTTGCCTGCCTACCTGCTCGGCCCGGGGCGCCCCTCTAGCCCCCGAGGCCGAGTTTTTGTTTGCCTGGCAAACCGTGGCCTCCCTTGACCGTGTGCGCTTGCCCTTTCGTGGCGCACCCGGCGTGGCCTATCGATCGCTCGCTCATTCCAACCAAGGAGAACGTTATGAATCGCCATGCCCCTGTCGCTCATCCGCACGATCTGGCGCCTCAAGATCCCGAGGCCCCTGGCTAGCGCGTTGCCGCCTCCGCAACCGGCGGGGTATCCGCCAAAGGATGAGAACTGTGAACAGTGCCCCTCGTTCCGACTTGCGCGCCTATGTCAACCTGCTCGCGCGCTATGTCCGGCCCTACTGGCGGCAGGCCACTCTCTTGACCGTGCTCTTGCTCGGCAGCATTGGGCTGTCGCTCGTCAGCCCCAGGATCATCGCCGGCTTTATCGACCAGGCCAAGAATCAGGCTGCGTTGAGCCAGCTCACCCGCGCCGCGCTCACCTACCTGGTCATCGGCCTCACCGTCCGCTTCTCTGACGTGGCCGTGGCCTGGCTGGGCACCAACCTGGGCTTTGCCACCACCAATAAACTGCGTGAAGACCTGGCCCAACATCTGCTGTCGCTCGACATGGAGTTCCACAACAGCCACACGCCCGGCGAGATGATCGAGCGCATCGACGGCGATGTGACCTCGCTCACCAACTTTTTCAGCCAGTTCGCCGTCCGCCTGGTGGGGGCGTTGCTGCTCATCCTGGGCGTGGTGGTGATGATGTTCCTCGCTGACTGGCGCGTGGGCCTGGTGATGGGCGTCTTTGCCTTGGGCACGCTGGTGATCATGGTGCTGATGAGCCGCTTTGCCGCCCAAGAGTCCGAGGCGCAGCGGCAGGCCAACGCCGAGCTGTTCGGCTTTGTCGAAGAGCGCCTGGCCGGCCTCGATGACATCCGCGCTAGCGGCGCCGGCCCCTATACCATGCGCCGACTGCTCGAGATCGGCCGCTCGTGGTACCAGCGCACCGTCCGGGCCGAAAAGCGCCGCGGCTACATGTGGCTCTTTATGAGCGGCTTTTGGGGGCTGTCGGGCGTCATCGCGCTGGCCCTGGGCATTGTGTTCTATCTGCAGGGCAAGTTCAGCATCGGTATGGTCTACATGCTGTTCTCTTACAGCCAGATGCTGGGCGACCCCATCGAGCGCATCTCGGCGCAGGTGCAAGACCTGCAAAAGGCGATCGCCGCCATCGGGCGCGTACGCGACCTCTTTGCGCTGCAACCGACCATCACCCACGGGCATGGCACGCTCTTGCCCGTGGGCGCGCTGCCCCTCGAGTTCGACGATGTGGTCTTTCACTATGACGATGGCGACGCGGATGAACCCGTCTTGCAGCACGTCTCGTTCGCGCTGGCGCCCGGCACTACGCTGGGCCTGCTGGGGCGCACCGGCAGTGGCAAGACGACACTCACGCGGCTGCTCTTTCGCCTGTGGGACCCGAAGGCGGGCCACGTGCGCCTGGCTGGCCACGCCTTGCCCGAGGTCAACCTCGAACAACTGCGTCAGCGCGTGGGTATGGTCACCCAAGAGGTGCAGCTCTTTGAGGCGAGCGTACGCGACAACCTGACCTTTTTCGACGAGTCGATCCCCGACGAGCGGGTCATCGCCGTGATCCGTGAGCTGGGCCTGGGCGCCTGGTTCGACACACTCGAGAAGGGGCTAGACACGATGCTGCCCCCGGGTGGCGGCGGGCTCTCGGCGGGCGAGCAACAACTGCTGGCCTTTGGCCGGGTGTTCTTGCAAGACCCAGGCCTGGTGGTGCTCGACGAGCCTTCTTCGCGGCTCGACCCGGCCACCGAGCAGCGCCTGGAGCTGGCCATGGATCGCCTGCTCGAGGGCCGCACGGGCATCATCATCGCCCACCGGCTGGCCACCGTGCAGCGGGTCGATGAGATCATGATCATGGAGCAGGGCACGATCCAGGAACACGGCCGTCGCGCCGACCTGGTGGCCGACCCGCACTCGCGCTTCCATCAACTGCTCACCACCGGCCTCGAAGAGGCCTTTGCCTAGAGGAGTCACACGCATGGCTCTCGCTGATGCAACCATGGCCACCGGGCGCCGTCGGACGCCCTGGCTCCGCTACACCTGGCGGCTGATCACCTACCAACCGTGGCTGTTTACGCGCAATCTGCTGGCCTGGGGCGTGTTCCACGGCATGCCCGCGCTCACGGGCCTGATCATCCGCGCCATCTTTAACGCGCTCGAGGCGCCCGTGGCCCAAGGCCCAGGGCCGTGGGTCTTTGTGCTCGCCTTGTTCCTGGCTGAGCTTACACGGGTGGGCACCTTTGGCTATGCCTTCTCGATCTTTATCGACCAGTGGTACACCATCGAGTCGCTGGTGCGGCGCAACGTGATGGATCACCTGCTGAATGCGCCTGGCTCGCGGTTGCTGCCCGATTCGTCGGGCTCGGCCGTCACCACGCTGCGCGATGACATCCACGACGTGGGCGACTGGGTCGAGGGCCTGACTGACCTCAGCGGGCTGTTCATTTTTGTCAGCACGTCGCTGGCCGTCATGTTCAGCGTCAACTGGCAGATCACGCTGGTGATCTTGGCGCCTGTGGTCGGTTCCGCGGTGATGGGCGTCACCGTGGCGCAATACATCCGCAAGTTCCGTCGGGCCAATCGCGCCGCCACCTCGCGGGTGACGGGCTTTATCGGCGAGGTGTTTGGCGCTGCGCAGGCCGTCAAGGTGGCCTGCGCCGAGACGAACACCGTGCGCTATTTCGGGAGGCTGAACGAGGCGCGGCGTCAGGCGGCGGTCAAGGATACCCTCGCCTCCGAGCTGTTCAACTCGGCGACTGCGCTCTTGATCGAACTGAGCATCACCATCGTGCTGCTCATGAGCGCTCGCTTGATGCGTGCCGGCGCCTTTAGCGTGGGCGACCTGGCGCTGTTCGTGAACTATATCTGGCCCATGGGCTTTTACATGCGCTACCTGGGCAACATCATGGCGCGGCAAAAGCGCGTGACCGTTTCGTTCGACCGCCTGGAAAAGCTCATGGTCGACGCGCCCGAGGACCAGCTCGTGCGGCACGAGCCGCTGTATCTCGACAGCGAGCCGCCCGCCGCGCCCGAACCGGAGCGCACCGTCATCGACCGCCTGGAGACGCTGGAGGTCTCGGGGCTGACCTATGTACACCCCTCGACGGGCCGCGGTATCCACGACGTCGACCTGACGTTGCATCGCGGGGAGATGGTCGTCATCACCGGGCGCATCGGTGCGGGCAAGACCACGCTGTTGCGCGCGCTGCTGGGCCTGTTGCCCGCTCAGGGCGGTGAGGTGCGCTGGAACGGCACGCTCGTCCAAGACCGCGCCACTTGGTTCCGGCCGCCGCGCGCGGCCTATACGCCGCAGGTGCCGCGCCTGTTCAGCGAGACGTTGCGCGAGAACGTGCTCGCCGGCCTGCTCGAACGCGACGGCAATCTGCAGGCCGCGCTCGACACGGCCGTGATGGATCAGGACCTGGTCGAGCTCGACCATGGCCTCGACACCCGGGTTGGCCCGCGAGGCGTCAAGCTCTCGGGCGGGCAGATGCAGCGCACTGCGGCGGCGCGCATGTTCGTGCGCCAGCCCGAGCTGTATGTGTTCGACGATCTGTCGAGCGCGCTCGACGTCGAGACCGAGGCCAAGCTCTGGCAGCGCATCGGCCAGCTCGAGGGAGCCACCTGCCTCGTGGTCAGCCACCGTCGCGCGGTGTTGCGTCGGGCCGACCAGATCATCGTACTCAAAGAGGGGCGGGTGGTGGCGCGCGGCAAGCTCGACGAGCTGTTGGCTACCTCGCCCGAGATGCAGGCTTTGTGGCGCGGCGAGGGTCACGCGCAGATGTCGCCCCAGCTCGTTGCCTAGCGCCACGTTACGGCGCACGAGCAGGGCAGGGCGGCCTTCGGGCCGCCCTTTTCGTTGTGCCCCGCCGCTGGCTGTGGGCCGCCCGCGCGGTCTCGCGACAACATAATATGCAAGTTTGGCGAGATACCCTCGGTTCTCTACAATGAAACGCGGTGTTCATCCATCTGTCACTCAAAGGAGGAAGCCGATGTTCATGACAGTGCTCGTTCTCGACGACCCGCAACGCCTGCAAGAGGTGCTGGCCGCCTGGGAGAAGGCCGGCATCACCGGAGTGACAATCTTTGAGTCGACGGGCATGCGCCGCGTGCGGCAGCGCTACATCCCCATGCGCTATGTCTCGCCGCTCGTCGATCGCGAGGTAGACCACATCACGCTGATGGCCATCGTGCCCGATGAAGAGCGCGCGCAGACGGTGCTCCGCATCGCCGAGGGCGTGATCGGCGATCTGTCCGAGCCCCACACGGGCATCTTTGCCGCGTGGCCTATAACGATGGTCAAGGGCTTTCGCACGGAGGACTGCTGACATGGCCTGGGCGCTGTTCGCCTTCAGCTCAGCCATTATCGTCTATGCGGCCATGCAACTGTCGCGCTATGGCGATGTCATCGCCCTGCGCACAGGCATCGGCGGCATGGCCGTGGGCACCTTCCTGTTGGCTGGCGTGACTTCACTCCCCGAGCTCCTCATGCTCGGCAACTCCCTGGCCTCCGGCCTGCCAGAGCTGGCCGTGGGCAACCTGCTGGGCAGCAACATGTTCAACATGCTGCTGCTGGCCGTCCTCGACCTGGCCCATCAGCGGCGCATCCTGCGCTCTGCGAGCGCGAAACATGCCCTGCCGGGCGCCCTGTGTGTGCTCATGATCACCCTCGTCGTCCTCTTCATCGGTGCCGACCTGCCGTGGGCGATCAAGGTCGGGAGCTGGTCGGTGGGCGTTGATAGCTTGGTGATCATCGCCGCCTATGTAGGAGCCGCACGTCTGTTGCGGAACCAGTCGCGCTTCACCCCGCTGCCCACCGAGCCCGAACTGATCCCCGAGGGGCTGCCTGGCTTGTGGCCGGCCGTGGTGGGCTTTACGCTGTCAGGGGCACTGCTGGTCATCGTTACGCCGTGGCTGGTCTCGGCCAGCGAAGAGATCGCGGTGATCACCGGCCTGGGCACCACCTTCATCGGCACCACCCTAGTGGCTATGGTGACCTCGCTCCCCGAGTTGGCGACGACGCTCTCGGCAGCGCGCATCGGCGCCGATGACATGGCTATCGCCAACCTTTTCGGCAGCAACATGTTCAACATGCTTCTGGTTGGTGTAGCTGATCTTTTCCTCATCGGCAGCCACTTTATAGGCTTGATCGACAACTCGTTTCTGTTGGTGGGCCTGTTCGGCTTGCTGATGACCATTGTGGCCCTCATCGGCAACCTCGCCCGTCTGGAGAAGCGGCTCTTTTTCATTGAGATCGACGCAGCGCTGCTCATCATCATCTACTTTGGGGGCATGGCGCTGCTGTACAGTCGCGGTATCGCTCCTTGAGGCCATGCCCGGCCGTGGTGAGCGCAATCCGTCGCTCACCACGGCACACTGTTTGCACGCCGATGTGCGGCGCGTGTATGCTGCGGGCAGCCATTCAGGAGGCTCACCATGTCTGCCATGACCATGCACGAGCGTATGACGCGCCTCTATGCCCATCAAGAGCCAGACCGTGCGCCCATCATCGAGTCGCCATGGAGTTCGACTGTCGCCCGCTGGCGCCGCGAGGGCCTGCCCGACGGCGTCGACTGGGAGGACTATTTCGGTGTCGACCGCCTGGCCAACGTGGCGGTAGACAACAGCCCGCGCTATCCCGAGACGACCCTCGAAGAGACCGAGGCCTATCGCGTGTATACCACTCGTTGGGGCGTGACCCAGCGCGACTGGCGTGACCACGGCGGCGTGCCCGAGTTCCTGCACTTTACCATCACCGACCCCGACGCCTGGGTGCAAGCCAAAGAGCGCATGACGCCCGACCCCTCGCGGGTGGATTGGGCCTATCTCGACCGCAACTATCGCCGTTGGCGCGCCGAGGGGGCGTGGATCCGCGGGCACTTTTGGTTTGGCTTTGACGTGACCCATTCGTGGATGGTGGGCACCGAGCGCGTGCTGCTGGCGCTCATCGAAAAGCCCGAGTGGGTGCAGGACATGATCATGACCATGCTCGACCTGGACATCGCCCTGTTCGATATGATCTATGACCGGGGCTATACCGTCGACGAGATCAACTGGCCCGACGACCTGGGCTACAAGCAGAATCAGTTCATGTCGCTACGCATGTATCGCGCGCTGATCAAGCCGGCGCACCAAAAGGCGTGCGCCTGGGCACACGCGCGCGGCATCAAGGTGAGCCTGCACTCGTGCGGCGACGTGCGCCCGTTCGTGCCCGAGTTCATCGACGCTGGCGTGGATCTGCTCAACCCGCTGGAGGTCAAGGCGGGCATGGATCCTTTGGCGCTCAAGGCGCAGTACGGCGACGTGCTGGCCTTTCACGGCGGGCTGAATGCCGTCCTGTATGAGGATCCCCCGCTCATGTGGGCCGAGATGCGCCGCGTGATCCCCGCCATGAAGGTGGGCGGCGGATATGTCATCGCCTCAGACCACTCGGTGCCCGATAATGTGACCCTGGCCGAGTTCCAAGAGTTTGTGCGGCTGGCCCGTGAGCTGGGGAGCTATGCCTAACCCGCGCACGCGCTAGAGCGGCGGGACAAACGTGAGGTCGGCGCCGTCGTTCGTCATCGCCACCACGGCATCGCCGCGCAGCCGCGCGCGGATGGTGCGAGTGCGGTGCCGCAGGGCGATCTCGCGCTCGGCGAGGGGCCAGTCCAGCGTGAGCCAGCGGTTCACCGGCGGGCGTGGCAGCAACAGCCACTCGCCCACGATCTGCGCCTCGACTCCAGCCAGCTGGTCGAGTGTGGCCGATGGCGGCGCCCACTCGGGCAGGCGCACCCACAGCGGGGCGGGCCGCTTGACGCGCAGGCGCAGAGCGCCGTGGGTATAGGGCGACTCGACGGCCACGTCGGGCATGTCGCGGTCGAAAAGCAGGTTCACGTGGTGGCCGGTTGCATCGCGGGTGACACAAGCGCGCCACACGGCGCAGAGCGAGCCTACGGCGCCGCCGACGATGTCATAGTTAAAGCTGATCTCGGTGGCGCCGAGCGGCAGATGGCCATAGGGCGCGGGGAAGCCAAAGGTCCCGCGCAGGCGTGTGGCGACGTCGCGCAGGCCATCGCCGCCCTCGGGATGGTCCGGCTCGGCGATGAACGACGTGTCTCGCAACTGGGCGGGCAACAGGTGCCCACGCACCATGCGCTCGGCATCGCCATAGTAGGCAGGCCAGCCGTGCGCGCCGAGGATCAGCGCCGTCTCGATCAAATCGCCCGTGTTGTTGATCTCGCCGCGGTCGGGCAAGGCGTCGGGCAGAGCCGACTCGATCACCCAGCCCAGCGCATCGCGGATCTGCCAGGCGCCGCGGTCGTAAAAGGCGCGCACCCGCTCGAGCAGGGCCATATCTCCCGTGAGCTGAGCCAACTGCGCCAGGCCCGAGAGGGTGCAGGTGGTCGAGTGCGTGTGCGAGCCAAAGCGTTCGACGTCATAGCTGCCGTCTTCGCGAAAGAACGACAGGGCCTGCTCGGCCAGGCGCATGGCCAAGGCCAACGCCTCGGCCAGGCCTGTGGCGCGATAGAGCTTGACCAGCGGGCCGATGGCCCGGCCCAGCCCGCCCACGAATGTGTCGAGCGCGGGGTCGGCCAAGAAGCGCACGCCGAGCGCCTCGAGCGCGGGGCGATCCCACCCGGCGGGCGACCAATACTGCTCGACAGCCGCGATGCTGGCGCGGGCTAGTTCGACCGCGCGCTCACAGCCGCGAAAGGCCGCCAGGGCATAGAGCGCGTGGAACCCCTCGCGCAGGTTGTGCGGCAAGAAGGTGCATTGCGGGCCAGACGGTGTCTCGCGGCCGAGCGGCAGGGGCACCGGCCCGCTATAGGCGCGAAAGGCGGCGCGCGCGTCGGCGGCGATCACCTCTTCATCGATGACGATGCCCAGGGCGTCTTCGGCGCTGAGCAGCGCGTTGAGGTGGCGGCCCGGCACGTGGGCCTCAGAGAAGGCCGGGCTAAAGCGCAGCCACGCGGTGGGCCAGGCCTGCGCGGCGAAAAAGGGCACCTGGTCGTCGTCACGGTTCAGGGCGTGGGCCATGGCCTGGCAGCCGAGGGCCACGGCGCCATAGAGGTCGGTGGTATTGACATCCTGCAAGGGCGGCATGGCTGGGCCTTTCTCGCGCTGAGCGGCGATCTGGCGACGCAAACTCGCGGCCATTGTAGCCGCAGAGCGAGCGCAAGGCCAGTGTTGACGCGGGAACCGCGGTTGCGCCGCGCCCGTCAGCAGCATAGAGTAGGACTGTGAGTTTCAAGATGAGGTGCACCATGCATTCTGTCTGGCGATCTGTCTTGCCGCTAGCGTGCGTGCTCTTGCTGGCGGCCTGCCTGCCCGAGCCAACGCCCCCGCCCGGTGAGGCGGCCGATGCGACGGTTTCCGTCTCCGTGGTCACCGAGACGGTGACGTCGGGGGAGACCGAGTCTACGCCGGCCTATCCGGCGCCTGAGACGCCGACTGCACTCACCGCGGAGCCAGCCTATCCCGCGCCCGAGTC
>JBDKSN010000151.1:0-4519 GCA_039680625.1 Anaerolineales bacterium
CAGGAGAAGTACACGGGCATCGCCCTCTCGCGCACTCGCCCTTACCACAGCCAGGACAACCGCTTTGTCGAGCAACGCAATGGCGGCCTGGTCCGAGCCTTGCTCGGCCACGAGCGCCTCGATACCGCCCAACAGACCTTGCAGCTCAACCGGGCCTACGACCTCCTGGGGTACTACTTCAACTTCTTCCAGCCCGTCATGCGCCAGACCGAGAAGACATTCAACGCGGGTCACACCTCGCGCAAGTACGAAGATGTGCGCACCCCTTTCCAACGCGTCCTGGCTAGCCAGTGTGTCCCTACCGAGCGCCAACAACAACTGCAGGCCGAGTTCGAGTCCATGAACCCCTTCACCCTCAAACAAGACCTGGACCAAGCGCTCATCCTGCTGTTCCGCCTGCCCGGCGCACAACCCGGCCACACTGAGGACATCTTTGAGACCCTGGAACCCACCCTGTCTCGCTGAAAGGAGGAGGCTATCCCGGTAGCATTTCCATTTGAACGTCAGCCGCCCTTCGGTAACATTTTCATTTGAGTTGACACATTTTGGTTTTTGCATTCCGCGCACAGACCATCGCACTCGTACAGCACAATCGGCTCCTGGCTGGATGCAGCAGGCACTGTTGCGTGGCTGGTCGAGGCGACCGTTCGGGCCAAACTGGCTATCGCCGTAACGGAGATAGTCAGTTTGGCCCGAATAAGCTCTGATGTTGGTCGGTTCTCTGATCAGATCAAGCCAGCCTCGATGTCGCCGAACTTGACCCGCGCAGGCACGATGTCGTCATACCGGCGAGAGAGCGGATCCCATCCACGAGCGATGGCCATCTGATGCGCGAAATAGTACAGGGGCAACACATAGAGCAGCGGCGTAGCCAGTTCGTCGAGCGTGGAGAGCTGCACGGTGTGCGTGGCCAGCTCGCGCATAGGCGCTGAGATCTGATCGGTGAACACCACCGACGGCGCCTGGACATGCGCGTTCACCGTGAGCAGGTCGAGCACGCGCGCAGTGGCACGGCCCTCTGGCGCCAGCACGAACATCGGCGTGAGCTGATCGACCTCGCGATAGCGCCCGTGCATGAAATCCTCGAGTTCGCTCGCCTCAGAGTACATCTTGGCCATCTCGATGATCTTGAGGGCGCCCTCGTGCATGGTGCCGATGTTGGGTCCACTCGTCAGCAGAAACACCATCGCCGTAGAGGCATAGGTGTCGACGAGCGCGTCGATCTCGCCGAGTTGTGTTTCGAGAAAGCGGTGTGCACCCGCCGCCGCCTGGGCGATTTGCCCACGCCAATAGGCCTCGTCGGCGGCACTGACGCGACCGCGCGCCTTGCCCAGCGCCACCGCCAGTAGATAGAGGCTGATGAGCGATTGGATGTATGACTTGCTCTTGACCGGCGTAAGGTCGGTATCGCCGCCAGTGAGCACCACACCCTGGGCGGCCTCAGCTACCGGCGAGTGGGCGACACCAGTCACGGCCAAAGTCTGCGCGCCGCAGCGGCGTGCGTGCTGTAGAGCGTTGACCACAGTACCGGTACCCCCCGTCGTCGAGATCCCGACGAGCAGGGCCTCTTCGTTGAGCACCGAAGGCTCGCCATAGGCGGCCAGGTCGAAGGCATAGCACGCCTCGCAGGGGATGGCCGCCAGCCGCTCCCAGACACGCTTGGCCACCTCACCGGCATAGCACGAGGTGCCGCACCCGCAGAAGTAGGCCCGACGAACGCGGCCAAGTTCGATGGCGGCCAGCGCGCGCGCGATCGTCTCATCGCTCAAGTCCACGGCGACTTGCCAGGTCTCGGGTTTGGCCAGATCCAGGATGTTGTTGAGGATCGGATAATCAGACATACGATTTCCTTTCATCGAGAATGTCCCAGGCCAGGGTAGCTGCGCCGAGCAGCCCGACGTGGTCAGGGTGGAGCGTCGAAGGCACGAGGCCTCGCAGGTCTGACAACGCGCGCCTCAGGGCAGTGCTCTGGACGATCTTTTGGACGCGGGGTAACAGCCAGCCATCGGCCCAGACGCCCCCGCCTACAACGACGACCTGTGGGTCGAGCAGGTTGATCAGATTGGTAACGGCGATGCCGAGGGCATTCACCATGTCCTCGGCCAGTCGGGCGGCCAACGGGTCGCCCGCATCGGCATAGACAAAGATGGTGTGCGCATTGAGCTGGCCGGCGGCGTCGGCCGCAGCCAGGGGCGAGTCCAGATAGGCGGGCAACAGCTCACGAGCGCGCGTGATAAGACCGCCTCCAGACGCAGCGGGCTCGAGGCAGCCCCGTCGCCCGCAAGGGCACTGGACGTCAGGCGCAACCCCCGTGTAGGTGTGGCCGAACTCGCCGGCATAGTTGCTCGCGCCGCGCACCAGGCGGCCATGGGTCACCAGTCCAGCAGCCGTGCCCGTGCCCACATTGAGATAGATAAAGTCGCTGGCGTCCCCGCCCGCGCCCCAGCGGAGTTCGGCCAGCGTAGCAGCGTGCACATCGTTGTCCACGGCCGCCCGCAGGCCGTAAGGTGCGCCAAAGCGGGCGGTCATGTCCACAGAGTCAGAGATCGGGATGTTCATCGAGCGCAGCCACGTGCCCGTGGCCGGGTCCGTGCTGCCCACCAGACCAAAGCCCAGGGCCAGCGGTCTTGGACCGCACCAGCTCGACATAAAGCTATCGAGGGCGGCATCGATGCTGGCCAGCGAGGTCTCTTGTGTGGCGCGATCCATGGGATAGCGCTCGCTCTCCACGATCTCGCCAGCGCGGGTAACCGCGCCAACCGCGATCTTGGTGCCGCCAACATCGACCCCAATGACGACGTCGCATGCGGTCATGCGCCCCTCACTTCAGGCAAAGGTGGGCAGGTAGTCGGCCTGCGCCACAAGCAGCTCGTCAAGCAGGGCGCGGGCGTCGGCCACCGAGGCGATGCCATGCTCACCCAACAGGGCCTGCAGGGCAAGCTTGCGGTCGCCCCTTACTGCCGCCAGAGACGTGAGTTCTTGCTGATCCAGGCGAGTGCG
Source organism: Anaerolineales bacterium (assembly GCA_039680625.1). Lineage (GTDB taxonomy): Bacteria > Chloroflexota > Anaerolineae > UBA1429 > UBA1429 > JAAYDS01. Next base: position 3,001 of record JBDKSN010000151.1, read on the forward strand.
CAGGACGTCGGCCGCGCCCGCGGGCAGGTCGAGATTGCGCAGTGGCTGGATGCCGGCGCCGTCGATGAGGCTCGACACCTCGACCACGGCATCGTCTTGCAGGCTGGGCACTGCCCCATGGTTGGGCACATTGACCGCCACCACTCTCGGCTGGTTGGTGACGAACGCGGTGATGATCTCCATGACATCCTCGCCCGAGTGGCGCACGGGGATACGGGCCCGACCATCGGCCTCAGCCTGCAGGCGCTCGAGACGCTCTGCGCGACCGCGATTCTGTTGTTCGATGGGGAAAAGCCCCTCGCCATAGGCGCTGCCAAAGCCGGTGCGCTCCGTGACGAACCAGGGGAAGAACTCCATGATGTGCTCATGGCCTGGCCCTGGAAAGTAGCCGTATAGCTCCATCAGCTCAAAGCTCGCCGGGCGGTCAGTCGGGCCTTTGGCCCGGTAGAGATCCCATAGGGCAGGGTAGGCGTCGACACCGTTGCGGAGCAGGGTGGTGAGCCAGACCATGTGGTTGATACCCGCGGCGCGCACCTCGAGCTCCTCGCGCGGCACGCCCATGTATTCGGCCAGATAGGTGACCGTGTTCGGCACGCCGTGGCACAGGCCGACGACGGGCGTGCTGGTCTCGCGGGCTACCGAGCGACAGATGACCGTCATCGGGTTGGTGTAGTTGAACAGGATGGCGCCCGGGCAGAGTTCGGCCATGTCTCGGGCTACACCTAGGATGACGGGCACGTGGCGCAGAGCACGCGAGAGGCCGCCGGGGCCTACCGAGTCGCCCACCGTCTGGGTGATACCGTACTTGAGCGGGATCTTGAGGTCCTTCTCCCAAGCGGCATGGCCGCCCACCGAGATGGTGGTGATGACATAGTCTGCATTGGGCAGCATGTCGCGGCGGTCAGTGCTGGCCTCGACCGATAGATCGACCCCCTCTTGGGCGATCATCTGCCGCGCGAGACGTGTGGCCAGGTCGAGCTTGGTGGCGTCGACGTCGACCAAAGCGACCGTGCTGCCCCTCAAATGCGGAGCGAGGACGAGATCCATGAGCAGGCCACGAGTAAAGGTCATGCTGCCTGCACCGATCAGAACGATGCGTTTCGCGGACATGCGGAATCCTTTCGAACAGAACTGAATGTCTGTCGACCACTACGCCACGATGACCTCGATGCCCAGCTCGCGCAGCTCGTCTAGCAAGGCAGACGGCGCCTGCGCATCGGTGATCAGCGTGTGTATCTCGGTTACCGCGCCAAAAGCACACGTGGCGGCGCGGCCCAGTTTGGTGTGGTCGGCGAGCACGCTGCGCTGGTCGGCGGCGCGCAACATGGCCATGTCGACGCCGATCTCGCTGGGATGCGCACTGGTGAGCCCGTGCTCGATGTCGAGCGCGTTCACGCCGATAAAGAGCTTGCCCGCATGGAGGCCCTGCAACGCCTGCTCGCTGATGTGGCCCGCCAGGGTCTGCTCCGGGCCGACCAGAATGCCGCCGGTGATCAGCACCGTAACGCCGATAGCGCCG
>JBDKSN010000152.1:0-8227 GCA_039680625.1 Anaerolineales bacterium
CTCGTTCTTGAGATGCTGATTCCGGTCTTCCAGGCTCATAGTGTGCTTTCGGGGCATACATTCCTCGGTTCGATTATCATTTGAGTGTACTGTATGCCTTCGGTTCGATTTTAGATGAGTGAATGCGCGGTCTTGACCGAGGGCCGGGCGTTGTTTAGAATCGCTTTATCACGTGCAGCCGGGGAAATATGCGCAGACAAAAGCTGGGGCTATGGCTGATTGCCTGGGCGGGGCTGCTGCTGTGCAGCGGGTTCAGCCCGTCGGTGGTGGCGTCAGGCGATGTGCCGGGCCACGTCATCACCCGTGAGCGCCTGGCTGGGCTGCGCCAGCCGATCGCGCCCAGCGTCACGGCGGCGGCCTACATCGTGGTCAACCCGACCACCGGCACGGTGGTGCTGGCCTATCAAGAGCATGCCCGCCGAGCACCGGCCTCGCTCACCAAGATCATGACCTATCTGACGGCGACGAGCCTGGCGACGGCCGAGGGTGCACCGCTCACGCTCGACAGCGAGCTGCAGGTGATCAAGGCGGACTTTTATCCTTATACGGCGATCGGCATGACTGACGGGGCTACGTTCACGCTGCGCGAGCTGCTCTACATCCTGCTCATCCCCTCAGACAACGCCGCGGCGGTGGCCATCGGGCGGAACCTCGCGGGCACCGAGAAGGACTTTGTTGGCGAGATGAACGCCCTGGCCGGGGAGTGGGGCCTGGCCGACACGCGCTTTGTGAACTCGCACGGCCTCGATGCCGACGGGCAGTATATCAGCGCCTATGACCTGGCCATCCTGTCGCGCGCGGCGATGGCCGATCCCCTGTTCGCCGACATCGTCAAACAGACACAGATCGATATGGGCGGCTATCGGCTGACGACGACCAACGAGCTGTTGGCCAAGTATCCGGGCGCGGTGGGCATCAAGACGGGCACGACCGATGAGGCCGGCCAATGCCTGGTGGGCTGGGTCGAGCGGCCCGGCGGCACAGCGCTGACGGTGGTGCTCGGCTCGCAAGATCGCTTTGCCGATTCCACCGCGCTGCTGGATTTTTTCTACAAGAACTATGTCGAGCTCGAGATCGACCTGCCGCGCTCGGCGCTGAACACGTATCGCGATGCCGAGGGGCAGTTGCACGAGCTGACCATCGCCGAGCCAGCGACGTATCTGGTACATCCCTGGCAATTGGGTGCACTGCGCTATACGCGGCGCTTGTGGGCGCTGCCGAGCGATCCCGCGCCGGATGAGCCACTGGGCGCCCTCGAGGTGTGGATGGACGGGAATCTGTTCGCTGAACTGCCGCTCTATGCCCGGGATTAGCGCCCCTGGCGATACTGAGCGCCTCAACAGGTATCTGGCGCGCTGTGGCGTGGCCTCGCGGCGCGCGAGTGATGGCCTGATCGCCGCCGGCCGCGTGCGCGTGAACGGCGTGGTGGTGCGCGAGATGGGTTGGCAGGTGGATCCCGCGCGCGACGTGGTCGAGGTCGACGGCGCGCGGGTGCAGCCCGCCAGCGAGTGGCGCTATTACCTGCTCTACAAACCCGTGGGCTATGTAACGACGGCGGCCGATCCGCACGCCACGCGCATCGCCCAGAGTCTGGTGCCCGCCGAGCCACGGCTGTTCTCGGTGGGGCGGCTCGACGCCGACAGCGAGGGGCTGCTGCTCTATACCAACGACGGCGAGACCGCCCTGCGGCTGACGCATCCCCGTTACGAGCATCCGAAGGAATACCTCGTGTTGGCGCGGGGCCGCCCTGAGCCTGGTCTGCGTGAGCGCCTGGCCGCGGGCGTGATGCTCGACGACGGCCTGCCACCCGCGCACGGCAACCTGACCGTGCTCGGGCCGGGCTATCGCTTTCGCGGGCAGGCGGCGGAGCCGGGCAGCTGTTGGTATCGGCTGACGGTGCGCGAGGGGCGCAAGCGGCTGGTGCGCCGCCTGTTCGCCGCGGTAGGCCTCGAGGTCGAGCGACTGGTGCGCGTGCGCCTGGGGCCGCTGCGGCTGGGCGACCTGCAACCGGGGCAGGGGCGCTGGCTAGAGCCGGAAGAGGTGCGCGCGTTGCAACGCTATGGAAGAGAGAGGACGCGGTGAAGCGCATGACGATCGCCATCGATGGGCCGGCTGCGTCGGGCAAGAGCACCGTGGGCGCGCGCCTGGCGGAACAACTGGGCTATACCTATGTCGATACCGGCGCCATGTACCGCGCAGTGACCTGGGCCGCGCTCGAGCGTGGCGTGGACATCGCCGATGACGCGGCGCTCACCGCGCTCGCCGAGGCGTTGACGATCGACATCACCAATGAGGGGCCAGCTGACGGCCGGCAGTATACCGTGCTGGCCGATGGCCGCGACATCACCTGGGCGATCCGCGAGCCGCGCGTCAACGAGTACGTATCGCCGGTGTCGGCGTGCTCGGGCGTGCGAGCGGCGCTCGTGCCCAAGCAGCGCGAGATCGCCGCGCGCGGCGGCGTGGTGATGGTGGGCCGCGACATCGGCACGGTGGTGCTGCCCGAGGCCGAGGTCAAGATCTATCTCGACGCCTCGTTGGAAGAGCGCACGCGGCGCCGCTGGGCCGAGGCGCAGGCGCGGGGCATGGATCTGTCGCGCGAAGAGGTGCGCGCCGACCTGGTCAACCGTGACCGCATCGACAGCTCGCGGCAAGATTCGCCGCTGACCGTCGCCCCCGACGCACTGGTGATCGACAGCACGACGCTCTCGGTCGACGAGGTGGTGGCGCTCATCCTGCGGGCCGTCGCCGAACGGTGCGCGCGCTCATGACCGGCGGCCTGATCACCGCGGTGTCGCCCGACGGCATAGGCGCCGAGGTGGGCCTCGTGCCGGGCGACCGCTTGGTGGCCATCAATGGCCATGTGCTGCGCGACGTCATCGACTATCACTATTATGCCGCCGAAGAGGAGCTGATGCTCGAGGTCGAGCGCGGCGGCCAGGTGCAGCGGCTGTTGGTCGAGCGCGAGTATGGGCGAGACTTGGGGCTGGATTTCGCCGCGGTGGTGTTCGACGGGCTGCGCGAATGCCACAATCACTGCCCATTCTGTTTCATCGCGCAGATGCCCCCTGGGCTGCGGCGCACCCTCTATGTGCGCGATGACGACTATCGCTATTCGTTCCTGAGCGCGAGCTTTGTCACCCTCACCGACCTGGACGAGGCCGATTGGCAGCGCATCGGCGAGCAGCACCTCAGCCCGCTGTTCGTCTCGATCCACGCCACCGAGCCGGACGTGCGGCGCGCCTGCCTGGGCCAGGCCGATGCGCCCGACATCGTGGCGCAGATCCGCCGGCTGGGCGAGCTGGGCATCACGGTACACGGGCAGGTGGTGGTCGTGCCGGGCCTCAACGACGGCGCACATCTCGAGCGCACCATCGTCGATTGTGCGGCGCTCTGGCCCACGCTGCAGAGCCTGGCGCTGGTGCCCGTGGGGCTGACGCGCTTTCATCGCGGCGGGCTGCGCCCGCTCACGGCCGAGGACGCCCGCGAGGTCCTGGCCATGGCGCAGCGCGCGCGCGAGGCGCTGGCCGGCGCGATCGACACGACCTGGCTCTACCCGGCCGACGAGCTGTACTTGCTGGCTGGTGAGCCGGTGCCTCCGGCGGCGTTCTATGCGGCGCCCGAGCAGCGCGACAATGGCGTGGGCCTGGTGCGCGCGCTGCTGGACGATTGGGCCGAGGCGCAGCGCCGGTTGCGGCGGCGCTCTTGGTGGCGTCGGCGCAGGCTACGTGGACACGCGGTGCAGAGTGCCACGCTCGTGTGTGGGGCGTCGATCGGGCCGCAGCTGCGCAACCTCGCCGCCGAGGTGACCGCGGCGACGGGTATCGCCATCGACGTGCGCGTGGTGGCCAACCGGTTCTTTGGCGAGACGGTGACTGTCTCGGGGCTGCTCACCGCGCAGGACTTGATGGCACAGCTGCCTGCGAGCGAGGCGGGCGAGGCGATCCTCTTGCCAACGGCGATGCTCGACGCGCCGGCGGGCCGCACTCTCGACGACGTGACCCTGGCTGAGATCGCCGCGCACTATCGCCGGCCCGTGCACACCGCCGGCCTGCTCAGCGAGGCGCTGGCGGCCCTGGGGGCCAGGTAGAGAGGGGGAGGCAATGCCGCGTGGCTGGCGAGATCCGCGCTGCGGGCGTGAGTTGTTGATCCGCGGGGGGATCACGGCGGTGATGGCCGCGGTGATCTATGTGACGCTGGAACGAGAGCCGCTGATCTGGCTGGCGCCCTTGGTGGTGATGGCGCTCGTCCTGGTGCGCTGGGCGCTGTGGGCGGGCGATGAGGACGAGGCCACCGACGCGCCGCAGGATGACGAGCGGCCCGACGCCTGACGGAGGGCGCTGATGGCATGGGCCGCAGCTCGCCACGGTTTGGACGGCCCCGCTGCGCCCGCTATAATCCCCGATGTATGCATGAATATGCGGTGACGCAGAATATCGTCGATATCGTCTGTCGGCACGCCGCCAAGGCGGGCGCGAGCCGCGTCAAGCGGGTGGATCTGGTAGTCGGCGAGCTGTCGACGATCGTCGATGACAGCGTCCAGTTCTACTACGACTTTATTGCCGAGGGCACGCTGGCCGAGGGAGCGCAGCTGTGCTTTCGCCGTGTGCCGATCGAGGTCGAATGTGGCGCGTGCGGGCACGTGTGGCAGCCGGTGGATGCCGACTGGACGTGCCCGGCTTGCGGCCAAGCCCAGGCCCGCGTGCGCGCGGGGCGCGAGTTCTATGTCGAGAGCATCGAGGTGGAGGATTGATGGCCAGGATCCCGGTGGTCGAGCGGATCATGCAGGCGAACGATGACGTGGCTGCGGCCAACCGCCGCTTGCTCGACGAGCACGGGGTGCACGCGGTGAACATCATCGCTGCGCCGGGCGCCGGCAAGACCAGCCTGATCCTGGCGGTGGCAGCGGCGCTGCAAGGGCGCTGCCGTGTGGGCGTCATCGAGGGCGACCTCGCCTCGGATGTAGACGCGGTCAAGGTGCGCGCCGCGGGGCTGCCCGTGGTGCAGATCAACACGGGCGGCGGCTGCCACCTGGACGCCGAGCAGATCCGCGTGGCGTTGTTGCGCCTGCCGCTCGACGAGATCGATCTGCTCTTGATCGAGAATGTGGGCAACCTGATCTGCCCGGTGGATTTTGCCCTGGGCGAACACACCCGCCTGGGTATCTCGAGCGTGCCCGAGGGCGATGACAAGCCGTACAAGTATCCCACCGTGTTTGCGAACATCGATGCGTTGGCGCTGAACAAGGCCGATCTGTTGGCGTTCCTGCCGTTCGACGTGGCCGAGTTCAAGCGCTTGGTGTTCGCACTGAACCCCGAGCTGAGCTTTTTCCCGGTCTCGTCGACGACGGGGGCGGGCATTCCGGCGCTGGCCGATTGGCTGGCCGGCCTGGCCGCGCCGAGCGCCTAGTCGGCAAACCGTTCGTCTACGAGGAGGGGCCTTGGACAAGCGCACGGCTGCATTGGTGGGAGAGAGCATCGCCCACGCCGCGCACGACACCTGGTTCGGGTTAGCGCCTGTGTTGATGGCCTCGATGAGCACCGACTTGGCGCTCAAGAACTCGGACATCGGCCTGGCGCTGTTGCTGTACAATGCGGTCTCTTCGGTGACGCAGCCGTTCTTTGGGCGGCTCGCCGAGCGCGTGGGCGGGCGGGTGCTCGCGGTCAGTGCGATCTGCTGGACCTCGCTGATGTTCGTCGGTGCCATCTTTGCGCCTGTCCGTTGGGTGCTGCTGGCGATGCTGGCGCTGGCGGGGCTGGGCTCGGGCGCGTTTCACCCGCAAGGCTCGGCCAATGCCACGGCCTCGGGTGGCGGACGCTGGGGCGCTACGGCGGCCTCGGTGTTTTTCTTCGGGGGCACGCTAGGCGCCTCGGTGACGGGTTCGGCGCTGGGTGGGGTGTTGATCGACACGTGGGGGCGGCACTCGCTGGTGATCGTGGCGTTCATCACCATCAGCGTGGCGCTGCTGGTGGTGCGCCGGTTGGTGCCCCGCGAGCTGCCCGACCGCGAGGACGGGCCGGCGCCGGCGGAGCACTCGCTGCCTCGGCAAGGCGCTGGATTCTATGTGCCCTTTGGGATTCTGCTCATCGGGCTGGCGCTACGCGCGCTCACCCAGAACACGATCAGCGCCTATGTGCCCAAATTTGAGCAAGACCTGGGCGTGTCGGCGGCGACGTATGGCCTGGTGCTGTCGGCCTATCTCGCCTTTACCGCCGTGGGCGGGGTGGTGGGCGCGTATCTCGCCGACCGCGTGGGGTTCCGCGTGGTGCTGGTGGTCTCCCTGGTGCTCTCGGCGGTGGTGCTCTATGGTTATCTGGCGCTGCCCGGCCTCTGGGGCTATGTCTGCCTGGTAGCGAGTGGCTTCTTATTCGGGCCGTCGCACACGCTGTATGTGGTCTCGGGGCAGCGGCGGTTTCCCGGGCGCATGGCCACGGTGGCGGGCTTTATGTTGGGCTTTACCTTTGTGAGCGGCTCTGGCGGCGCGTGGATCATGGGGCTGTTGGGCGATGCCCGCGGGCTGGAGACGGTGCTGCGGGCGCTACCAGTGGCCTTGCTCATCTCGGCGGTGTGCGGGGCGATATCGGTGCCCGGCCGGCGAGCCGCGACCCAGTCTACGGATCCCTCCTAGAGACAGGGCGGCGATGCGCTCGAACGAGCGGGGTGGTGACGATGATCGTGCGCGAGGTGCAGGCCAAGTCGATCCTCAACGCCTCCAAGGTCTATCCCTATGTGATCAACCCCTATACGGGCTGCCAGCATGGCTGTAGCTATTGCTATGCGCGCTTCATGAAGCGCTTTACCGGGCACCGCGAGCCGTGGGGCGAGTTCGTCGATGTCAAAGTCAACGCGGTTGAGCTGCTAAGCCGCGAGGTCGTGCGTAAGCGGCCCGGGCGGGTGTGGGTGAGTGGCGTGTGCGACCCCTACCAGCCGGTGGAGGCGCAATACCGGCTGACGCGCGGGTGCCTGGAGGTGTTGGCCGAGCAGGACTGGCCGGTGACCGTCCAGACGCGCAGCCCGTTGGTGTTGCGCGACCGCGACGTATTTCTGCGGCTCAAGCAAGGCGAGGTAGGGCTGACGATCACCACCGCCGACGACGACATTCGCGCGATCCTAGAGCCCAACGCGCCGCCCATCGCCGAGCGCGCGCGGGCTTTGGCCGAGCTGCATGCAGCGGGGATCCGCACCTATGTGATGATCGCGCCGATGCTGCCCGGCGCCGAGGGCTTGCCCGCGCTGTTGGCGGGCACGGTGGATCGGGTGCTGCTCGACCGGTTGAACTATCACTATGCCGACCGAGTCTACCGCGAGAACGGCCTGGACGATGCGCTGAGCGACGGCTTTTTCGTCGCGATGGAGGCCAAGCTGCGCGCCGAGTTTGCCGCGCAGGGCGTCCCCTGCTAGCAAACGATGGGTGGGATACTCAACAGACTGAGTATCCTCTATAGAGTATACGGAGAATACTGGTCGCCAGAGACGACAAGAGGCGCCCCTTTGTGGGCGCCTCTGCTGTCTGTGGAGGGTGTGGGGGAATAGCGCCCTACAGCGCGGCGATGATCGCGTCGGCCATCTCATGGGTGCCCACGGCGGTGGGGTCATCGCGGGTGGGCTTGAGGTCATAGGTCACCGCTTTGCCGTCGGCGATGACGCGGGCGACGGCGGCCTCGATGCGGTCGGCCGCCTCGGTCTCGCCGAGATAGCGGAGCATCATCGCACCCGAGCGGATGGTGGCCGTGGGGTTGACCTTGTTCTGCCCAGCGTACTTGGGCGCAGAGCCGTGGACCGGCTCGAAGACGGCGATGCCGTCGCCGATGTTGGCGCCCGGGGCGACGCCCAAGCCGCCGGTGAGGCCCGAGCACAGGTCGCTGAGGACATCGCCGAACAGGTTGGTGGTTACCAGCACGTCGTACTCATGAGGCCGCTGGACGAGCTGCATCGCGCAGTTGTCGACGATGCGGTCGTTGAAGGCGATGTCGGGGTACTGGGCGGCTACCTCTTGGGCGGTGCGCAGGAACAGGCCATCGGTGATCTTGAGGATGTTGCCCTTGTGCACGGCGGTCACCAGCTTGCGGCCGTTGGCGCGGGCGTACTCAAAAGCAAAGCGCACGATGCGTTCAGAGGCGCGCCTGGTGATGATCCGGATGGCTTCGGCGGCCTCTCCGGCGATCACTTCATGCTCGATGCCGACGTACAGGCCCTCGGTGTTCTCACGCACGACGACGAGGTCGACATC
>JBDKSN010000153.1:0-4295 GCA_039680625.1 Anaerolineales bacterium
CTGCCTAGAAGACATGATGGGTGGCGACGCCGCGGTGGTGCGCGGCGCGCGCATCTGCTACCAGTCGACCGCCAAGAGCGAGGGCGCCGATGAGCGCCTGATCCAGCGGCTGATGTCCTCGACGCCGAGGCACAACACCGTGTTCGAGCACGCTGTGTTTCGCTGGGGCGTCAAATGCCCCGTTTTCGTGGCCCGCCAATGGATGCGCCACCGCATCGCCAGCTATAACGAAAAGAGCTTGCGCTATTGCGAGGCAGAGCGCGAGTACTATGTCCCCGCGGGCGTGGCGTCCGATAGCCCCTATGTGCGGCACATGGAGGCCGCGTTCGACCTCTATGAGCAGCTGCTCGCCGACGGGTGGAAGCGCGAACAGGCACGCGGCGTGCTGGGCATGGCCGTATACACCGAGTTCATCTGGACGGTGAACGCCTGGTCGCTGATGAACTGGCTCGAAAAGCGCTTGGATCCGCACGCCCAGGCAGAGCATCGGCAGTATGCCGAGGCGGCGCTGGGCATCTTTCGACAGGTGATGCCGGTGACGGCGTCGGCCTTTGTCGAGGCGGTGCTCTCGTGAGGCGCCCGAGCTGGGACGAGTATTTTGGGGATATTGCGCGGCAGGTAGCGACGCGCTCGACCTGCCTGAGGCGCTCGGTGGGCGCGGTGGTGGTGCGCGACAAACGCATCTTGTCGACAGGCTACAACGGCGCTCCGCGGGGGATGGCCCACTGCGAGGAGACCGGGTGCCTGCGGCAAAAGCTGGGCATCCCCTCTGGGCAGCGACAAGAGATTTGCCGTGGCCTGCACGCCGAACAGAACGCGATCATCCAGGCAGCGTTGCACGGCGTGTCGATCGAGGGAGGCACAGTCTATGTCACGCACCAGCCCTGCATCACCTGCGCCAAGATGATCATCAATGCTGGCCTGGTAAGGGTGGTCTGCCAGAGCGCGTATCCCGACCCGCTAGCACGCCAGATGCTGGATGAGGCGGGGATCGAATTCGTGTTACTGGACTCGACGGAACCGATAGGCACCAAACAGGAGGGATAAATGACGTCCGACAAGATCGCGAATCTTCGCCGGCTTCAAGAGCAGGCCAAGTTGGGTGGCGGGGCCGAGGCCATCAAACGACAGCATGACAAGGGCAAGATGACCGCCCGCGAACGCCTGGCCTATCTGTTGGATGAGGGGACCTTCCAAGAGCTCGATGCGCTGGTGATGCATGCCAGTGGCGAGCTGGACACCGAGGGCCGCGTGCCGCTCGGCGACGGTGTGGTCACGGGGTATGGGACGATCCAGGGGCGCCTGGTCTATGTGTTTGCCCAGGACTTTACAGTCAAGGGGGGCACGCTGGGCGCAGCCCACGCGGCCAAGATCGTCAAGGTGCAGGATCTGGCGCTCAAGAACGGCGCACCGCTCATCGGCATCTGTGACTCGGGCGGCGCGCGCATTCAGGAGGGCATCCATGCGCTGGCGGGCTATGGCGATGTGTTCTTGCGCAACGTCATGGCCTCGGGGGTGATCCCGCAGATCAGCGTGATCCTTGGCCCCAGTGCCGGTGGCGCCGTGTATTCGCCGGCTTTGACTGACTTTGTCTTTATGGTCGAGGGCACCAGCCGCATGTTCATCACCGGCCCCGACGTGGTCAAGGCTGTGACCCACGAAGAGGTGACGCCAGAGGAGCTCGGTGGCGCCGACATGCACACATCGGTCAGCGGCGTGGCGCATTTCAAGGGTGCGACCGAGAAGGCTGTGCTCGACGAGGTGCGGGTGCTGCTGAGCTATCTGCCGATGAACAACCTCGAAGATGCGCCGGCCGTGGCCCCGAAGGACGACCCGGCTCGCGCCGAGGCTGTGCTCGACACGCTCGTGCCCGAGGATACGGGCGCGCCGTATGACGTCAAAGAGGTCATCTCGCGCGTGCTCGACCTGGGCTCGTGGTTCGAGGTGCAGCCCGACTTTGCGCGCAACGTGGTGGTCGGTTTTGGCCGCCTGGATGGCGCCGTGGTGGGCGTGGTGGCCAACCAGCCCGCCGAGATGGCCGGTGTGCTCGATATCGACGCCTCGGTGAAGGCGGCGCGCTTTGTGCGCTTTTGCGATGCGTTCAACATCCCACTGGTCACCTTCGAGGATGTGCCCGGCTTTATGCCCGGCAAGGTGCAAGAGCAAGGCGGCATCATCCGTGAGGGCGCCAAGCTCATCTATGCCTATGCCGAGGCCACGGTGCCCAAGCTGACGGTGATCCTGCGCAAGGCCTATGGCGGGGCATACATCGTAATGAGCAGCAAGCATCTGCGCGGCGACCTGAACCTGGCCTGGCCGACGGCCGAGGTCGCGGTGATGGGGCCAGAGGGCGCCGTTTCGATCTTGCATCGCAAAGAACTGGCGGCGGCGGCCGACCCCGTGGCGCTCAAGGCGCAGCTGGTGGCGCAATACCGCGAGAGCTTTGCCAACCCCTATGTGGCCGCCGCGGCGGGCTTTGTCGACGCGGTGATCGAGCCGAGCCAGACGCGCGCGGCGCTGATCAACGGCCTGCGCATGTTGCAGAACAAGCGCGATAGCAACCCGGGCAAAAAGCACGGCACTATGCCGCTGTGAAGCCCTCTAGGTTTGTTCATGAGGTGAATGGATGAGTGCCAAGAACCCCTTAAAGATAACCGACACGATCCTGCGCGATGCGCATCAGTCGTTGCTGGCGACGCGCATGTCGACCGGGGACATGCTGCCGATCGCCGACAAGCTCGAGCGCGTGGGCTACTATTCAGTCGAGATGTGGGGCGGCGCCACGTTCGACTCGGCCATGCGCTTTCTCAAAGAAGACCCGTGGGAGCGCGTCAAGGTGCTCCGCGAGCGCATGCCCACCACGCCGTTCCAGATGTTGCTGCGTGGCCAGAACATCCTGGGCTACCGGCACTATCCGGATGACATCGTGGACAAGTTCGTCCAGCTGTCGGTCAACGTGGGCATCAACATCTTTCGGATTTTCGATGCCCTGAACGACATCCGCAATATGGAATGGGCGATCAAGTCGGTGAAAAAGTATGGCGGCATCGTGCAAGGCTCGATCTGCTATACGATCAGCCCGGTGCACACGCTCGACTCGTTCGTCGAGACCGCCAAGCAGCTCAAAGAGCTGGGCGCAGATACGATCTGCATCAAGGACATGGCGGCGCTGTGCACGCCCTACAACGCCTATGAGCTGGTGCGTCGACTGAAGCAGGATGTGGGGCTGCCCGTGCAGTTCCATACGCACGACACGAGCGGCTTCTCGATGGCCTCGGTCATCAAGGCCGCCGAGGCGGGCGTAGACATCGTCGACACGGCCATCTCGGCGATGGGCGGGGGCACCTCGCAACCGCCGACCGAGGCCGTAGTAGCGACCTTCGAGGGTACGGACCGCGACACGGGCATGGACCTGCATCTGCTCACCGAGATCGCAGCCTATTTCCGCGAGGTGCGCGCCGAGCATCTGCCGCGCTTTGAGACGGGCATCAACTCTTCGGACATTCGCGTGCTGCTCTATCAGATGCCCGGCGGTATGCTCTCGAACCTGGTGAGCCAGCTCAAGCAGCAGAACGCCTTTGACAAGTGGGAAGAGGTGCTGGCCGAGGTGCCTCGCGTCCGCGAAGACCTGGGCTATCCTCCGCTCGTCACGCCGACGAGCCAGATCGTGGGTACGCAGGCCGTGCTGAACGTGATCATGGGCGAGCGCTACAAGATCATCTCGAAAGAGGTGACCGAGTATTGCCGCGGCATGTATGGCCGACCGCCGGCCCCGCTGAACCCCGACCTGGTGAAAAAGGCCATCGGCGACCAAGAGCCGATCACGGTGCGGCCGGCTGACCTGGTAGAGCCCGGTTGGGAGAAGGCCAAGGAAGAGATCGGCGACCTGGCGCAGAGCGAAGAGGACATCATGTCGTACGCGCTGTTCCCGCGCGAGGCCCGCGAGTTCTTTGAGCTGCGGCGGGCTGGGCGCGTGGCGCCGATCACCGAGCCGCGCATCTTCCCGCTCGAGGCGACGCCGGTGCCCAAGGCGGCTCCGGTGGTGGCCACGGTTGCTCCGACCCCCAGCAAGATCGAAGAGGCCTCGCCGAACGTGTCTCTGTGGCGCGTGGCCGGGCGACTGAGCTAGACTGCTTGTGGTCATCGACCCGCCGTTCGACCCTTTGAGCGGCGGGATATCCTGAGAGGGGGACTGAATGTGACTAGATGGCAGGTCTTTAGCGATGGCCTGACGATCACGGGCGTCGGCATGGCCCTGGTGTTCCTGACGCTGATTTTGATCGCGGCGGTGATCT
>JBDKSN010000154.1:0-10762 GCA_039680625.1 Anaerolineales bacterium
CGCGCCCCGCTAGCAGATGCGCGGCAACTGCCCGCCCACCAGCAGGGGCAATACACGCTCCGAGCCATACGGCGTGCGCAGGGTCACCAGGCCGGCATGGCTCGCCGTCACCTGGCCCACGATCGCCGCTCTCGCCCCCAACGGATGCGCCCGCATCGCGGCCAGCACAGCGTCGGCTGCCTGGGGGGCCACCGCCGCCACGAGTTTGCCCTCGTTCGCCACATAGAGCGGGTCTAGCCCCAAGAACTCGCAGGCCGCCGCCACAGCCTCATCGACGGGCACCCGCGCCTCTTGCAGGCTGAGGCCTACGCGAGGGCTGGCCCACTCGTTCAACACCGTGGCCAGGCCACCGCGCGTAGCGTCGCGCAGGCAGTGCACCGCCGCGCCGCCTGCCGCGAGGATCGCCTCGACCAGCCCATTGAGCGGCGCACAGTCGCTCTGCAACGGGGTGCGAAAGGGCAGCCCCTCGCGGCCCATCATCACCGCCATGCCGTGATCGCCCACCGTGCCGTTCACCAGCAGCACGTCGCCGGGTTCGATCCGCCGCGGCGAGAGGTCGCGTCCCGCCGGCACCACACCGACTCCTGCGGTGTTGATATACAGTCCATCGGCAGCGCCCCGCTCGACGACTTTGGTGTCTCCCGCCACCACGGCCACCCCCGCCTGCCGCGCGGTCTGGGCCATCGAGTGCACCACCTGCCGCAACACGCCCAGCGACAGCCCCTCTTCGAGGATGAATCCGGCCGTCAGATAGCGCGGCAACGCCCCCGCCACGGCCAGGTCGTTCACCGTGCCGCAGACGGCCAGCTTGCCAATGTCTCCCCCGGCAAAGATCGCCGGCTTGACCACGAACGAGTCCGTGGTCAGCGCGATGCGCCCGCCCTCGATGGGCACCACTGCCGCATCGCCCAGTTCGCGCAGGGGCGCCGCGTCCAGCTCGGGCACGAACAGTGCCTCGATCAGCTCGCGGGTGAGCTCGCCACCCTCGCCGTGCGCCAACAAGATGGTCTCTTCGTCGCTCATCGCTCGGCTACCTCGGCATAGCGATAGTGGGCTGCACAACTGCCCTCGGCGCTCACCATACAAGGCCCCACGGGGTTGCGCGGCGTGCAGGCTGTGCCGAATAGCGGGCAGGCCTCGGGCCGCAGCGCGCCGCGGAGCACATCGCCGCAGCGACAGCCCGCTGGCTCGGCGGCAGGGGCCACTGCCAGGTCGTACAGCGCACGCGCATCGCGTTGGCGCAGCGCCTCGGCCAGGCGCAGGCCGCTCGCGGGCAGCCTGCCCAGCCCGCGCCACTCGCCCTCGTCGACCACAAAGCAGCGCGCCAATAGCGCCTGGGCCGCGCGGTTGCCCTCGGGCTGCACGCCGCGCGCATAGCTGTTCTCGACGCGCGGCTCGCCCGAGACGGCCATCTGCACCAGCGCATAGATGGCCTGGAGCATGTCCAGCGGCTCAAAGCCCGACACGGCCACGCCCACGCCGAACTCGTCGGGCACAAAGCGCCACGCCTCGCTGCCCGTCACCGTGCTCACGTGCCCCGGCCCGATGACGCCGTCGAGCTGGATCTCGCCCGAGCCCAAGATGGCGCGCATCGCCGGCGGCGTGAGCTTGTGCAAGCTGAGCAACGCCAGGTTGGGCACCCCCTGCGCCTCGGCCTGCAACAGCGTGGCTGCCATCCCGGGCGCGGTCGTCTCAAAGCCAACGCCCAACAGCACCACGCGCCGCTCGGGGTGCGCCTCGGCCAGGGCCAGGGCATCGAGCGGCGAATAGATCAGCCGCACGTCGGCGCCCTCTCCACGAGCGTGTTGCAGCGTGCGTCCTCGCGAGCCGGGCACGCGCAGCATGTCGCCAAAGGTCGCCAGCAGCACGTCGGGCAGGCCGGCCAGCGCGATGGCATAGTCCAGATCGCTGGCTGAGGTCACGCACACCGGGCAGCCCGGCCCCGAGAGCAGCTCGACCTCGGGAGCCAACAGCCGCCCCAGCCCATAGCGGCCGATGGCGTGGGTGTGCCCGCCGCAGAACTCCATCAGGCGCACGCGCCGGCCGTGCGCCAGGCATTTGATCTGTGCCACCAGCTGCTGGGCCTTGGTCGGGTCGCGGTATTCGTCGATATACTTCACTGCTCTTCGCTGGCCCGATATTGCTCTTCAAAGGCATCGAGCTCGGCGAACAACGCCAACGTAGCTTGCGCCTCTTGCTCATCGAGCACGTTCAGCGCAAAGCCCGTGTGCACCAGCACATAGTCGCCCACCTTAGCCTCGGGCGTCATCACCAGGCTCACCTGCCGCTCGACGCCGCCCAACTCGACCGTCGCCTGCCCCGCGCTATCGATCGCCTTGATCTGCACCGGTATTGCCAGACACATCGTCCGCCTCTATTCTGCTTACCTAGGCCCCAAGTTGCACGCCAGCCAGGGCGGCCTGCCCCAGCGACACGCCGCCATCGTTGCAGGGCACCTCGCGGTGCAGCAGTACCTGCAGCCCACACGCCCGCAGCGCCGGCACGGTCAACCGCAGCAACAGCGCGTTCTGCCAACAGCCGCCGCTCAGCGCGATGGTGTGCGTGCCCGCCTCTTGCGCCAGGCGCTGCCCAAGCTGAACTACCATGTTAGCCACGCTGCGGTGGAAACGCAAAGCGACCACCTCGCTGGCCACGCCCGCCCGCACATCGGCGCTCAGGGCGCTCCACAACCCGCCCAGCTCGACGACGAGCGCCTCGCCCTCATCGACCCAGTCCCAGGGATAGCTCCCCTGGTCGGCCGCCGTGCCCGCCCGCAGAGCGGCCTGCTCCAGCGCGATCGCCGCCTGCGCCTCATAGCTCGCGTGCGTCGTGAGGCCCAGCAAGGCGCTGACCGCGTCGAACAGCCGGCCCATCGAGCTCGTCTGCGGCGTGTGTACGCCCCTCGCCAGCTGAGCCAGCAATAGCGCGCGCTCGTCCTCGCTCACCAGCCCCTCCGGCAGCCCCGTGAACGTCTGCTCGGCGCCGAGCAGCGCATAGTTGTAGGCCGCCGCGATGCGCCACGGCTGGCGGATGGCCACCTCTCCGCCGGGCAGCGGCAGATAGGCCAGATGCGCGCGCCGCTCTAGCCCCGCCTCATTGCCCACCAACCACTCCCCGCCCCAGATGGCGCCGTCATCGCCCAGGCCGGTGCCATCCATCGCCACGCCCACCACCGGCCCATCCTCGGTGCGCCAGGCATTGTCGGCCAGCACCGCAGCCACGTGTGCGCGATGGTGCTGCACGGCCAGCGGCTCGGCCAGGCCGTGCTCGGCGGCATAGGCCAAGGCGATGCGGCTCGACAGGTAATCCGGATGCAGGTCGCGCACCACATAGGCTGGCTGCAGGCGAAACAGCCGCTCGTAGAGCACCAGTGTCTCGCGATAGTGCGCCAGGCCCTGCACGTCCTCCAGGTCGCCGATGTGCTGGCTGACAAAGGCATAGCGGTCGCGCGCCAGGCAGAAAGTGTTCTTGAGCAGCGGCCCCACGGCCAAGAGCGGCGGCACGGCCAGGGGTAGGCTCACCGGATAGGGCGCCAGGCCGCGTGCGCGCCGCGACACTTGCAGGGGGAACTCACGCAGCCCCGTGGCCTGGATCACCGAGTCGTCATAGCGGCTATGGATGTCGCGGTTGTGCAGCAAGATCGCATCGGCCAGCCCGCCCAGCCGCGCGATGGCCTCGTCATTGTCCTTGGCGATCGGCTCTTCGCTCAAGTTGCCACTGGTCATCACCAGGGGCCGGCCCACGTCGCGCGTGATCAGATGGTGCAGCGGCGTCGAGGGCAGCATCAACCCCAACACGCCGGTGCCGGGAGCGACCTCCTCGGCCAGCGGCGTGTCGGCGTGCCGCTCGACCAGCACCACAGGCCTCCGCGCCGAGGTCAGCTCCTCGGCGGCAGCCTCGTCGATCTGGGCCAGGGCGCGCGCCTCTTCCAGCGTGGCCACCATCACCGCAAAGGCCTTGTGTGGGCGGCGCTTGCGCGCGCGCAGGGTGGCCACCGCCGCCGCGTTGGTGGCGTCGCACGCCAGATGAAAGCCCCCTAGCCCCTTGATGGCCACCACCTCGCCGCGCGCCAACCTCTCGCGCACGGCCGCGACCACCGCCTCGTTGTCGGCCGTCGTGGGCGAGGCCACCAACGCCCGCCCCTGGCCATCGACCAGCCACAGATGCGGCCCGCACACGGGGCAGGCGTTGGGCTGGGCGTGAAAGCGCCGGTCGCGCGGATCTGCATACTCGCGCTGACAATCCGGGCACAGGGGGAACACGCTCATCGTCGTGTTGGGCCGGTCGTAGGGGATGTCTTGAATGATCGTGAACCGCGGCCCGCAGTTGGTGCAGTTGATAAAGGGGTAGAGATAGCGCCGATCGTGCGGGTCGAGCAGCTCGCGCAGACAGTCGTCACAGGTGGCCACGTCGGGGCTGATCAACTGGCTCTGGCCGGGGATGGCGCGCGATTGCCGGATTTCGAACGTGTTCCAGCCGGCGGGCGCCACCTCGGCCACCCGCACGCGCTCGATCCGCGCCAGCGGCGGCGCCTCGGCGGTCAGCGCGGCCACGAACGCATCGAGCCGCTCGTCCTCGCCCTCGACATGGATATCCACGCCGCCCGAGTGGTTGAACACCCAGCCCGTCAGGCCCAGCCGCGTCGCCAACCCATAGACGAACGGCCGAAAGCCCACGCCCTGCACCACGCCCGTCACGGTGACTGCGCGCGCGGCCGTCATCTCAGGCGGCGCCCCCCGCCGCGTCGCTCGGCGCGACCTCGGCCCAGGCGAGGACGCGCTCGACGACCTCGGGCACCATCGCCGCCACCTGGGGGCTCAGCTCTTCGCCAAAGTCAAAGTCATAGCCGGGCAGCGAGAGCAGCAGCCCCTCGGGCGCGTGGCCATACAGCTCGAGCGCCAGCGCCAGGATCGAGCTGGGCTTGAACTGGTGCGAGACGAGCCGCGTCGACTCGAACTGGGCCTGGAGCCGCTCCTCGCGCATGGCCCCGCCGAGCGTGGGCACGTGGGCGTCGACAAAGGCCACCCGATCGTACTGCGTCACGGTCTCGGCCAGCTCGGGCACCATCTGGTGCAACACGATGCAGTCGAGCGCGTGGCCCAGGTCGTCATAGCCATCGTCGAACGGCCCCAGCTCGGGCCGCCCCAGGCGCCGCAGCACGCCGTTGACGATGTGCCGGCCCACGCCATCGTCTCGGCGATAGGCATTCCCCACGGCCACTACCAGTGTCTTCACCCTCTCTGCTCCTCGCTCAAAAAAAGAGCCCCGAGGCCGCTGGGCAACCCCGGGGCTGTGGGATCATCTAGAGCCCTAGTCGCGGCGCAGCGTGTCGATCACCTGACCCGAGGCGTCGACCAGCTCGATCAAGATGGGCATCTCACCCACCGCGTGCGTCGAGCAAGACAGGCACGGGTCGTGCGCGCGGATGGCCGCCTCGACGCGGTTCAACATGCCCTCGGTGAGGTGGTTGCCGTCGACATAGCGCTTGGCCACCAGGTTCACCGAGTGGTTCATCGCCCAGGCGTTGTGGCCAGTGGCGACGATCATGTTGATCTGCGTCAACAGGCCGTTGGCATCGGTCCAGTAGTGATGGAACAGCGTACCTCGCGGCGCCTCGATGCAGCCCACGCCCTCGCCGGTCAGCTCGCCGCCGTCGTTGGCGATGTCGTCACAGAGGATCTCGGGGTCCTCTAGCAGCTCGCGGGCGCGCTCGAGCGCATACAGCGTCTCGATCAAGCGCGCATAGTGGAACCACAGGGTGCCCTCGACGGGCTTGCCGCCGTTGAGCGCCTTCCACTTGACCATCTCTTCTTGCGCCAGGGGCGTGCTGATGTGCGTCGCCGCGTTCAGGCGGCCCAACGGCCCCACGCGATACACACCATCGGGCCAGCCCATCGGCTTGTAGAAGGGCGACTTCAAGTACGTATAACTCTCGACGTGCTCGCCGATATAGTCCAGATACTTGCTCGGGCAGAACTGGGCCACGGGCGCCCCCGTCTCGCTCACCAGGCGGATCTCCCCATCATACAGGTCCAGCGAGCCATCGGCGCGCACGGTGCCCATGTACATCGAGGGGAACACGGCGAACTCGTTCATCATCGCCTGGTTGGCGTCGGCCCAATTGAGGAAGAGGGCGATGCCCTGCTTGGTGGTCTCGAGCTGCTCGTCGATGCCCTTGAGCATCCACTCGCGGTCGGCCGCCGACAAGGGCTTGTTCACGCCGCCCACTACGGCAAAGATCGGGTGCACGCGGCGCTCGCCCAGCGCACGGATGATCTCTTGGCCATAGGCGCGCAGCTTGACGGCGCGCACGGCCAGCTCGGGAGCCGCGCCTACCACACCGGCCACGTTGCGCACGGCGGGGTCGGCGTCAAAGCCCAGGATCATGTCCGGGCCAGCCAGCTCGAAAAAGTGCATCCCGTGCGACTGGATGATCTGGCCCATGTGCATCAGCTCGCGCAGCTTGAAGGCCACCGCCGTCGGCTGAACGCCGGCGCACGCATCCACGGCCTTGGCCGAGGCGAGGTGGTGGCTCACTGGGCAGATGCCACAAGAGCGCTCGGTGATCTCGGGCATCTCATAGAACGGACGCCCTTCGCAGAACTTTTCAAAGCCGCGATATTGGGTTACGTGAAAGTGCGAATCAGCCACCTTGCCCTGATCGTCCAACTGGAGGGTGATCTTGGCATGGCCTTCGATGCGCGTCACCGGCGAGATCGTGATCTTCTGGGTCATGGTAGGCTCCCCCTATTCATCCATACCATAGCGAAGCAGGTCGCCTTCGACCTTGGGCATCCGGCCAGCGACGAGCTCGCTCAGCACGTACCAGATGCGGTCGGCGTTCGGCGGGCACCCGAACAGGTACACGTCGACGGGCACTACCTGATCCAGCGGCAAGACGCGCTCGGTCAGCTCGGGGAGATCCTCATGTCCGGGGAGCGTGCCATCGACGGTGCTGGGCGTCTCGACATAGCCGCACCGAAGCACGTCTTCCTTGCTCCACGGGTTGCGCATGGTGCACACGCCGCCCGTCACCGCGCAGTCTCCCAGCGCGATGAGGATCTTGCAGCGCTCGCGCATCATCTTGACTTCAGCGAGTTCGTCTTCATTGCCGATGCCGCCGGTGACCAGGCCCACATCCACCCCCGATTCGGGCGGGTGCTTGAGGTCGGTGATCGGCGAAGAGGTCAGCTCGATCTGGTTCAATAGCTCGACGAGGCGCTCATCGATATCCAAGAACGACATATGGCAACCTGCGCACGCCTCGAGCCAGGTAGTAGCCACCTTAATCTTGGCCATTTTCGCTCCCCATCCCTTCGAGTAATGGTGCGTCAGCGGCCTACAGGCGCGACGCGAGATCAGCGAGGGTGTCGACCTCGTCGCGGACGCCCTTGGGCATGGTCACGGCGCTGTTGAGCGCCAACACGCGGCCCTCTAGGTTGGTCACATGGCCACTGCGCTCCGCCCAGATGGGCGCGGGCAGCACCACATCGGCCTCATTCACGACGTCTGACCGGTAGCTCGCCACGGCCACGGTGAACGCGCCGTTCTGGGTAGGCACGCAGCAACCGCAGACCTTCTCCTCGCCCAACAGCAACAGGCGAGCCTTGGCTCCGTCGGCGTCGAGCGGCGCGATGCCCAGATCGGCCATGCCGCGGCCATTGCGCCCCGGCTCGATGCCCAGGAACTTGGCTTCCAAGCCTTCGAGCGCGCCTTTGGCGGCATCGGTCAGTTCCGCGCCATAGAGCACCACGGGCTGCTTGGCCTCCGCCACAAGGCCAGCCAGCTGGCCCACTTCTGCGCTGGTGAGTTTGACATCGGCGAACGGGGCCATCGTGTTCTCACCATCGGCCACCAACACGATCTTGGCCTCGTGATCCTTGGCCCGCTTGGCCAGGTAGCCCAACACACGGTTCTGTTCGAGGGGGTCGGCCCCAGCGATGATCACCAGGTCGGCCGCGGGGATGTCGGTCACCGCCGCCGTAGCGCTCGCCTTGACACAGGGCAGCGTCTTGCCGATGCGCCCAACCTTGCCCTTGGCCGCAGCCATCGTCGTCTTGAACGCCGCTAGGGCCTCGTTCGTGTTCGCGGCAGTGGCCAGGCCTACGACGCCGCCCTGGCGCAGGCCAGCCGCGGCCGCATCGAGCGCCTCATTCCAAGACGCCTCGACCAGCGCACCATCGCGGCGCACCAGCGGCCGAGTCACGCGCTCGCGCTTTTCATCATAGAGCGGGGCAAAGCGCCCATCGACGCACAGCAGGCCGTTCGTCGGCTCGGCCTCCCACACACCCTCGACGCGCAGCAGGCGGTTGTGTGCCGAGACCACTTCGATCTGGCAGCCAACCGAGCACTGCATACAGGTCGTCGGGGTGCGGTCGACTTGCTCGCGATGCCCGCCATATACGCTGCGACGGTCGACCAGGGCGCCCGTCGGGCAGGACTGTAGGCAGGTGCCACACGACACGCACGTCGACTCGCCAAAGGGCAAGCCCAGGTCGGCCGAGACGATCGAGTGCGACCCGCGGAAGGCCATCTGCAACGTGTGGTTGGCCACGACCTCGTCGCACACGCGGATGCACCGACGGCAGAGCACGCAGCGGTTGTGGTCCATCACGAAATACCGGCGCGAGGCGTCTACATCCTTGTTCTCGGCCGGCCGCTCAAAGAGCCAGTGATCCAGGTCATAGCGATAGGCGAGGTCTTGCAGCTCGCACTCGCCGCTCGCGGGGCAGTACATGCAATAGTGATTGCGCTCGTAAAAGAGCAGCTGCAGCACGAGGCTGCGTGTCTCGGCCAGCTTGGGCGTCTCAGTGTGGACGATCATGCCCTCAGTGGCCGGGCAGGTGCAGGCGGTTTGAAAGCCACGCATCTTTTCGACTTCGACGAGGCACAGACGGCAGCCCCCCAGGTCGCTGACCATCGGGTGATGGCACAGTGTGGGGATGTCGACGCCGGCGCTTTTGGCCACTTGCAGAATGGTCTGCCCAGACTGGCCGACTGCCTCCACCCCATCGATTGTGAGGTGTATCTCACTCATACTGCCCCTTCCTCCTCACGACATTGCGATTTGGTCATCCTGTCGGCCGGGGAGATGCCTCCAGCCGGTACAAACGGTGTCATCGTTCGCCCGAAACGCCTCAACCAGGGCAGAGTATTAGCCCACAAGAGCCATCACTGTCAAACGACGACACCCCGCACCAGTTTGTGACATTTGTCACAGGCTCAACGGCGCCATTCTACAACACCACGCGATGCTTGCCAAGTCAAGTAGCTGAGGCAAAACGCCAGCATTGCAGCGAACACACGGGCGCAATCCATGGTAGAATCGTGCTATGACTGTGCCTCACCCCCCGCGCCGTTGGCCCTTTCTACGCCTCGTGTTCGCCTGCGCCCTGGCCCTCACCGGCGTGGGCTGCTCGGCCTCGGCCCCGCGCCTCGACGGAGGTACGCGCGCTGTGGTGCGCTCCGCCACCCGCGGCCAGCGGTTCAGCATCGCCCGCTGGGAGATCGAGCAGCTCGTCTTTCGACGTCGCCCAGCGCGCCCGTCGACCGTTGAAGACGCCACGCAGGTGCGCGCCTATGTCGACCTCATCGACCGATTGCGCGAGGTCGAGCGACAAGAGCAGCAGCTCTTGGATGCCCCCCCCAACGCCCCCGCGCTGGCCGAGCTGCGCGCCCACCGCGATGCGCTCCTCGCCGAGCGAGACGCCCTGCGCCCCATCGTCGAGCGCACCCTGGCTCAGCAGGTGCGAGCTGCCTATCGCCAGGCCGGCATCTACAACCCGGGCGACCGCTTCGGATCTTGGCCGGTGAGCTTTCCGCCCCTCTCTTTTACCCTCGACTCCTTGCCTCACCTGCTCGTCATCTCGCCGCGCGACCACATCGAAAGCGTCTATGAGGCGCTGCTCTCGCCCGACTTGACCACCGAGCAGATGGAGGCGATCGAGGCCGCCGTCGAGGCCCAGGGCTATTCGGCGTTAGTGACCGAGATCGGCGGGCTGGGGGCCACCTATCCCACCTTTGTGCAAGACAGCAGCAACCTGCGCTGGCTGACGGGCGTGGTCGCCGAGGAATGGCTCCACCAGTACCTCGCCTTCACCCCGACCGGCTTTCGCTACCTGCTCGACCGGCTCAAGCTGCGCCCCGACGACGCCATCGCGCGCATCAATGAGGGCGCCGCCACCATCGTCAGTGAAGAGATCGCCCTTGATGTGCTCGCCACGCACTATCCCGAACACCTGCCCTCGGCCGAGGCCAACGCCCCGTCTGCCGACGACGCCTCTGATGATGACCAGGGTTTTGCCTTCAACCGCGAGATGCGCCTCACGCGGCTACACGTCGACGAGCTGCTCGCCGCCGGCCAGGTCGACGAGGCCGAGGCCTATATGGAAGAGCGACGCCTGGTTTTTGTCGCCCACGGCTACCGCCTGCGCAAGCTCAACCAGGCCTACTTTGCCTTTCACGGCAACTATGCCGTGCCCTCGTCCCAAGAAGCGCCCCTGCCCGAGGAGCTGGTCGACCCCCTCGGCGCTCAACTGCAGGCCCTACGCGCCCAGAGCAGCTCGCTCGCCGACTTTGTGGCGGCGGTAGCCACGCTGCGCTCGGCTGAGGACCTCTCGCGCGCAGTGGCGCCATAGTACGAGCCGCAACCTTGCGGCTGCGGCTCATCCCTCCTCCCCGCGTTCGGCGGGCGCGCGGCTTGCGCCGCCTAGATGATGAACTGGTCCATGTAGCGCTTGGTCAGCTTGAGCATCTTCCAGCG
>JBDKSN010000155.1:0-28492 GCA_039680625.1 Anaerolineales bacterium
GTAAGCACCATGTCGCCAGGCTCGACCACCTCACCCGGCGGAATATAGTACATGGTCAGCCCGCCGTTGACGTTGCCCCGAACCACCCCCGTAGCGCGCGAGCGCTGGATGATGGCGCTGACGGACGACGAGGGGTCAGAGATGAGCATCACCTTGGCCGAGTTGGCGCTCACCTCGCTGATCCGGCCGACCAGGCCAGCATCGGCGAGCACGGGCATGGCCAACGCCACGCCATCTTGAGCGCCACGGTCGATGATCAGGTATTGCAGCAGGGCGTTGGGGTCGTGGCCGATGACCTCGGCCGAGAGGAGCTCATAGCTGGGCACCGCACTCTTGAAATCGAGCTGCCGACGCAGGGTCTCGTTCTCGATCTGCGCCTCTAGCAGCACCACCACCTGGCTGCGCAAGTCAGCGATCTGCTCTTTGAGCTCTTGATTCTCGCGGTACAGCTCAGAGCGGCTGGTGAATCCCGCTAGCACCTTGGGCGATGAGCTGGCGCCTTGAGCGACGACATATTGCAGGGGAGACAGCACCTGCGTCAGCGCGTCGCGAAGGGGGTTGGTCGGCTGGGTGCGATCCAAGATCAGCCAGGCGAGGATGAGGCCGAGCACCAAGATCAGCGCCACTGACCAATGGCGTGAACGCCTCACGATTGCCGCTCCTAGGCCGAGCTACTGTTGCGCCGCGCCTGGCCCAGAACGTTGCGCTGCGTAGCAGCCAGCACCTTGTAGTAGCGATCCAGGTCGTTGACGATGATACCCGCCCCGCGCACGACGCAGGTCACCGGATCCTCAGCCCGATAGACGTGCATGCGCGTCTCTTCCGACAGGCGGTCGGGCAGGCCCTGCAGCAACGAGCTGCCCCCGGCCAAGACGATGCCCTGCTCCATGAGATCGGCCACCAGCTCGGGCGGCGTCTCATCGAGGGTCGCCTTGACCGCCTCGACGATGATGTTGACAGGGCTAGATAACGCCTCGCGCACCTCGACCGAGCTGATCTCGACGGCATCGGGCAGACCGGTGATCAGGTTGCGCCCACGAATGGTGATGACCTGCTCTTCATGAAGGGGGTACGCCGAGCCGATGGCGATCTTGGTGCGCTCAGCCATCCGCTCGCCTACCAACAGGTTATAGCGCTGGCGCGCGTATTGAATGATCTCGTCATCCATCTCGTCGCCAGCCACGCGTATCGAGCGGCTCACCA
Source organism: Anaerolineales bacterium (assembly GCA_039680625.1). Classification (GTDB taxonomy): domain Bacteria; phylum Chloroflexota; class Anaerolineae; order UBA1429; family UBA1429; genus JAAYDS01. Next base: position 1,204 of record JBDKSN010000155.1, read on the forward strand.
CAATGCCGCCCAACGAGATCACGGCGACTTCGGTGGTGCCGCCGCCAATGTCGACGACCATGCTCCCTACCGACTCGCTCACCGGCAGGCCGGCGCCCAGCGCTGCAGCCATGGGCTCTTCGACCAGATAGGCCTCGCGCGCACCGGCGCTCAGGGCCGCGTCATGCACGGCGCGCTTCTCGACCTCGGTGACCCCGCTGGGGATGCCGATGACGACGCGGGGGCTAGACTGCAACAGGCGCTTGCGGTTCTGCACTTTGTGGATAAAGTAATGGAGCATGCGCTCGGTGATGTCGAAATCAGAGATCACGCCATCGCGGAGCGGCCGCACAGCGATGATGTTGCCCGGCGTGCGGCCCACCATCTCTTTGGCCTCGGCGCCAATGGCCAGCACCTTGCGCGAGCTACGGTCGATGGCCACCACCGAGGGCTCGTTGATGACCACCCCCTGGCCTTGCATCATCACAAGGGTGGTGGCGGTGCCCAGGTCGATGCCAATGTCGCTGGAAAAGAGGCCCAGAAAGGCGGAAAGTGGCTTGATCAACACAGACCTCGCTAGGATGAAAAGAGCTCGTTGCGATTATACCACATTCAAAACCGCGTCCAAAGGTCGTGCCTCGGCGGCCTGTGAAGATAGTTGGCGCAACCCCTAGAGGAGGGGATGTGTCTATATGGCAGAAACACCACCAGGAGGCCCTGTGACCCTGACGTTCTGGTTCGTGTTCGTGCTCCCGCTCGTGCTGGTGACGGTGATCTTGGGCTTTATCACGTTGCACCGCTACATCCGCTACAAAGAGCGCGTGGCACTGGCTCAGTTGGGCTACGCACCCGATGAGGCCAGCCCAAACGCGCGCGGCGGCAATCGCGGTGTGCTCTGGGGCGGCGTGATCACCGCAGCGAGCGGCCTAGCGCTGTTGCTGGGCCTGGGCACACTGGGCATGGGCGCCTGGCTCATCGCCGGGCTGTTGCCCCTCTGCGTAGGCCTGGGCATGGTGCTGATCTATTATCTCACGTCGGGCACGACGCACGAAGGGAGGGCCACACCGCCCGAGCCGTTCGCCAGTGATCCAGAGCTTGAGGCGGAGCGCGCCGAGCAGACGTCGGCTGCAGATGGCCCCGCAGCGCGTTGAGCGCAGTCGGGCGAGGGATGGCGGTGGATGATCCGCTCGAGCCTTGGGTGGAGCGAGCACGCGCCGGTGATCCAGAGGCGTTTGCCGAGATCGTCCGCGCTACGCAGGCGCAGCTGTACAACCTGGCCTACCAGATCGTCCGCAACCCGCAGGAGGCCGAGGATCTGGTGCAAGTGGCCTACCTGCGCGCCTGGCGGGCTCTGCCCTCCTTTCGCGGCGAGGCTCGGCTGAGCACGTGGTTGTATCGCATCACGACCAATGCCTGCTTGAACCGCCGGCGGCAGTTGGGGCGCGTGACTGAGATCGACGAGGCGGTATTGGCCGAGACGCCCGACACTGGGCCGTCGCCCGAGGCGCATACCATGGCGCAGCTGGCCAAGACGGAACTGTGGCGCAAGGTGGCCGAATTGCCCGAGCGCTATCGGGCGGTGCTGACGCTGTTCTATCAGGCGCAGCTTAGCTATGAAGATGTGGCCGCGACCCTGGCCCTGCCGCTGGGCACAGTCAAGGCGCAACTCAATCGCGCGCGACAGGCGCTGGCTCGGTTGATCCAAGGGGATGATGTAGATGACGAGTTGTCGTGAATACGAAGAACAGCTGATCTCGTTGGCCGTGCTGGGTGAGCCGGTGGGCGCCGAGTTCGCGCCGCTGCGCGCTCATCTGGCCACCTGCCCGGCATGTCGCGCCGAGTTGGCCCGCTTGCGCCAAGTCGAGGCCGCCCTACATACCTGGCCACTGGCCGAGCTACCGCGAGACCTGGTGCCGTTGGTGATGGAACAACTGGCGCAAGAACCCCAACAACTGCCGTCGTGGCAGCTCTTGCCGTGGAGGCTTTGGGTGCCCGCGCTGGCCATCGCCCTGGCGGTGGGCTTGTGCCTGGCGAGGAATCTAGTAGGCCGGGTGCTGCCCGTCGGCACGCCACCTCCTACGGCCGTGCTCTATCAACCTCTCGGCGCCGAGGGCCGCGAGCTGTTCTGGGCCATCTGGTTTGGCCTGTTCTTTACCCTGGCAGGAGTCGGCATCAGCGTGGGGCTGATGTCCGAGGGCGAGGGTTTCGACCGGTTCACGAGCGGCCTGCGCGACCGCTGGGAACACCTGCGCGAGTCAGCACACCTGTAGGCCAGGCCCGAGTACGCTACCGTGCGGTCTGGCGGCTGATATCGGCCTCCTGCGCCCATACACGCCTCGATTGACAGCCTCCCCTGGGCAGCTATACTCGTTAGTTGCAGCTTATCGGGAGTCGCTGTGCATGCTGGTCTTTCCCTTCACCGCTATCGTCGGGCAAGAACGGATGAAACGGGCGCTGGTGCTGAACGCCATCAGCCCCATGATCGGCGGCGTGTTGATTCGCGGCGAGCGCGGCACCGCCAAGTCGACTGCCGTGCGCGCCCTGGCCGCGCTGCTCCCCGAGATCGAGGTCGTCGCCGATTGCCCCTTCAACTGCGACCCGCACAAGCCCGAGCTCATGTGCGATCATTGCCGCGAGCGCCTGGCCTCCGGTGAGACGCTGCCCATGGCCACGCGGCGCACGCGCTTTGTCGACCTGCCCGTCAGCGCTACCGAAGACCGCGTCGTGGGCACCCTCGACATCGAAAAGGCCATCAAACTGGGCGAACGGCATTTTGAGCCCGGTGTGCTGGCGGCGGCCAACCGCGGCGTGCTCTATGTCGATGAGGTCAACCTCCTCGACGACCACGTGGTCGACCTGTTGCTCGATTCAGCAGCGATGGGCGTCAACGTGGTCGAGCGCGAGGGCATCTCGTTCTCGCATCCCTCTCGCTTTATCCTCGTGGGTACCATGAACCCCGAAGAGGGCGAACTGCGCCCCCAACTGCTCGATCGCTTTGCCCTCTGCGTCGATATCACCGGCATCCCTGAACCCGATGCGCGCGTCGAGATCCTGCGCCGCCGGGTCGAGTATGAGGCCAATGCCGATGGCTTTGTCTCCGAGTGGCAGGGCGCCGAGGGGCTGCTCTCTGAACGTATCGCCGAGGCGCGCGAGCTGTTGCCCCAGGTGACCTATGAGACGCGCGACCTCTATGCTATCGCCCAGCTCACCAGCGAGATGGACGTCGACGGGCACCGCGCCGACATCGTCATCCTCAAGACGGCGCTGGCCCAGGCGGCCTTTGAGGGGCGCCAGCGCATCTGCGAAGCAGACATCCTCGTCGCCGCCGAGCTCGCGCTGCCCCATCGCCTGCGCCGCAAACCGTTCGAAGACACTGAGGCCAAGCTCGAGAAGCTGGCTCAGCGCCTGGAGCAGGCCCGCTGTGAGCTGAGCGAAGGCCAGCCGCAAGAGAGCGCGCAGGCGGGCGTACAGGCCAAAAAAAAACTGACCCGCTAGGCGGGGAGCAGCAGCCCGAGCCGGGCCAGGGTGCACCGTTACGCGGCACCCAGAACGAATCCCAAGCGACCAACGCGTCGCAAGCTGGGGGTGTGCCGGTGAGCATCGGCAGCATGTTCAAACCCGCCAAGTTGCCCACGCCCTCTGACCGGCAAGCGCGCCACACCTCAGGTAAGCGCAGCTACACCGTGAGCACCCGCAAACGTGGCCGCTACATCTATGCGCGGCCGGCCAATGGCCAATATGACGATATCGCCCTCGATGCCACCGCTCGTCAGGCCGCGCCCTACCAGCGCGAGCGCCAAGACGAGGGCATGGGCATCGCGATCCACGAGCAAGATCTGCAGCGCAAGGTGCGCGTGCGCAAGACGGCCAATCTGGTGGTATTCGCCGTCGACGCGAGCTGGTCGATGGCCGCCGCCGAGCGCATGGAAGCCACCAAAGGCGCCATCCTGTCGCTGTTGGTCGACGCCTATCAGAAGCGCGACCGCGTAGCGATGATCTCGTTTCAGCGCGACCATGCCACTCTGGTGCTGCCTCCCACGTCGAGCGTCGAGATGGCCAAGACAGCATTGCGCGACATCCCGGTAGGCGGCAAGACGCCCCTCTCGGCCGGGCTAGTGCTGGCTTTCGAGGTCATTCACCGCGAACTCGTGCAAGATGACGAGATCGTGCCGCTGATGATCCTGCTCACCGATGGCGCGGGCAACGTCTCTCTGACGGGCATGCCGCCACGCGAAGAGGGCTTGATGGTGGCGCGCATGTTTGCCGAGAAGCAAATCCGCTGTGTGGTGATCAACACCGAACACGAGTCGCTGGACCGCGGCCTCGCGCAGGAACTGGCCGACGTGCTCGGTGGCCCGTGCTATACGCTCAACGATCTGCGTGCCGACAGCCTCTACGATACCGTGCGCAAGGAGTTGAACAGCTAGATGACCACTCGCCGGCAGCTCTGGGCCGACCTCACCCTGCTCTTGGTCACCCTAGTGTGGGGCGGCACGTTCGTCATGGTCAAAGAAGCCACCGAGAGCTACCCCGTATGGACGTTCCTTGCGCTGCGCTTTGGGCTGGCGGCACTAGTGTTACTGCCCTTTGGTTGGCGACGCCTGCGCGGCCTCGGGTGGCGCGGCTGGGGGGCCGGTGCGCTGATCGGTCTGTTCTTGTTGTCTGGCTATGCCCTGCAGACGCTGGGCCTGCAATACACCAGCTCCTCCAAGGCAGGCTTTATCACGGGCCTGTCGGTGGCCATCGTGCCGGTGTTGGCCACGGTGGTGCTGCGCGAGCGTCTGCGCTATTCGGCCATCGTCGGCGTGGCGCTGGCCGTGGTCGGCCTGGCGATGCTCTCGCTCACCGGCCTGGAACGCGCATCGCAGGGAGACATCCTCGTGCTGTTCGGCGCCGTGGGTTTTGCCCTGCACATCGTCAGCATCACCAAGTTCGGCGGCGGCCGTGACCCCATCGCCCTGACCATCGTACAGCTGCTCACCGTAACCGTGTGCAGCGTGGTGATCAGCGCCTGCGTCGATCGCCCCCTACCGCCGCTCCCACGAGAGACGCTATACGCCGCCATCTTCACGGGTGTGTTGGCCACCGCAGTAGCCTTCCTGGCGCAGACCGCCCTGCAGCGCTATACGACACCGACCCACACGGCGCTCATCTTTGCCGCCGAACCGGTGTTTGCGGCGGTCTTTGGCGTGTGGCTTGGCGGAGACCAGTTGACCGCGCACGCCATCATCGGCGGGGCGCTCATCTTGGGGGGAATGCTCATCTCGGAACTCCCCTGGGATGAGCACGCGGCCTATCTGATCTCGCGCTTCCTGGCGCCCCACTATGTGTCGGTGATCATCCTGCTCACACTCGGCGTGGTCGATCCACGTGGGTGGCAATTCGGCCTCTCGTGGGTGCTAGGGCTGGGGCTGCCTGTGGTGAGCGTGGGGCTACTGGCCATGAAGTCCGCCTTGCGCCAGGGCGCCATCAGCGACTGGCACATCTCGGAGCGCAGCGAGCGCCTGCAATGGTGGATCATCGTCCTGTCACTGGTCTTGACTGTGGTGCCCGTGGTGGTGCTGATCCTCTTCGATGGCCCGCGCTACTTATTGATGGCCTTTGCCGCCATGCTGGTGACGGTGTTGATCAACCTGACCATCACTCTCCGCTGGAAGATCAGCCAGCACGTATCGACTATCGCCTTGGGCACTACCCTGCTCACGGGCGTGCTAGGGCCGCCAGCCGCGCCGGCCCTGCTGTTGATCCCCCTGGTGGCTTGGGCGCGCGTCCGGCGCGAGGCGCACACGGTGCCCCAGACCGTCGCCGGCGGCGTGGTCGGTGCAGGCGTTGCCCTGTTGGCGCTGCGCTTTTTCGGGCTGCTCTAGGCTCGCGCTGCGGTTGGGCTAACGCAAGCGCCTTTTGACAGACCCGCTTACGGCAGCATAATGGTCGTTGCTCTGACTCTCCACGGAGGTAAGCCATGTACCTTCCCGAACTGCGCCTGGCCGTGTGCCAGGGCAATCGCCAGCTCCCGGCCGCCGGGTTGGTCACTTGGACCAGCGGCAACGTCAGCGGGCGCGACCCCGACACCGGCTATATTGTCATCAAACCCAGCGGCGTGCGCTATGAGGACCTGACTCCCGAGAACATGGTAGTGCTAGATGTGCATGGCCGGGTGATCGAGGGTGACCTGCGCCCCTCGGTAGACGCCCCCACGCACTGTTATGTCTATCGCCATCGGCCCGACGTGCAGGGCATGGTGCACACCCATTCCACGTTTGCCACGGCCTTTGCCGCAGTGGGCCGGCCGATCCCGGTGTATCTCACGGCCATCGCCGACGAGTTCGGCGGGCCGATCCCCGTGGGCGCCTATGCGCAGATCGGCGAAGAGCAGATCGGCCAAGAGATCGTCCGCTCGATCGGCGCAAGTTGCGCCATCTTGATGAAGAACCACGGAGTGTTCACCATCGGTGCGTCGGTAGAGGCGGCGGTCAAGGCCGCTGTGATGACCGAAGACGTGGCGCGCACGGTGTTCTATGCCTTGCAGCTCGGCCAGCCCGATGAGATCCCGCCCGAAGAGGTCGCCCGAGGGTATCAACGCTATGTCAACCAATACGGACAGCGCTAAGAGCACCGCGGCCATCCGCCAGGCCCAGCCGCGCAGCACGGCCCAGGTGCGCTTGAGCGATGGGCGCGTCTTTGAGGGGCCTGTGGGCACGGCGCTGGCAGCCTTTATCGAGGCGGCCTATCCGTCGCCCGCAGAGCATCCCATCGTCGCCGCGCTGGTCGACGATGAGCTCGAGGAGCTGACCTACCCGGTCAACAACGACATCGCGGTCGTTCCCGTGGATACGCGCAGCACCGATGGGCTGCGCATCTACCAGCGCTCGCTGGTATTTGTGCTGGTGGTCGCTGCACGTGAACTCTTCCCCGAGGCGCTCATCCGCATCGACCACTCGGTGACGCTGGGCGGCTTTTACTGTCAGGTCCTAGGGCGCGAGCGTTTTGCGCCCGCCGAGCTCGACGCCATCGCTGAGCGGATGCGCGCCATCATCGCGGCCAACGAGCCCATCGAGCGGATCGTGCTGCCCACCATCGAGGCTCAGCGGCTGTTCGATGCCCAGGGCTATGACGACAAGGTGCGCTTGCTGGCCTATCGCGAGGCCAGCGAGGTAGCGGTCTATCGCCTGCGCGGCGTGCTGGACTATTTCTATGGCTACATGGTGCCGCGCACCGGTATGTTGAACGGCTTTGAGCTAACGGACTATGCCCCGGGCATGATCCTGCGCCTCACCAGCGACAGCTACCAACTGCCGCTGCACTCGCATCGCGAGTATCCCAAGCTGATGAGCGTCTTTCGCGAATACGGCGAGTGGCTGCGTATTTTGGGGATCGAAGATGTCGGCTCGCTGAACCAGGCCGCCGACCGCGATGGCCTGCGGATGGCCGTGCTGCTATCCGAGGCGCTCCATGAAAAGCGCCTGGCCGAAGTGGCCGACGAGATCGCCGCCCGGCCCGAGGTGCGCGTGGTGTTAGTGGCCGGCCCCTCTTCCTCGGGCAAAACCACCTTCGCCAAAAGGCTGGCCGTGCATTTGATGGTCAACGGCGCGCGGCCCTTCCCCATCGGGCTGGATGACTATTTCGTCGACCGCGAGCGCACACCGCGCGATTCGACGGGCGCGCTGGACTTTGAATCGCTCGACGCCATTGACCGCGAGCTATTGGTCGAACAGCTCCTGGCGTTGATGGACGGGCAAGAGGTGACGCTGCGCCACTATGACTTTGGCCGGGGGCGCAACGAGCCGGGGCGCACGGTGCGCCTGCCTCCAGAGACGGTGCTCGTCGTCGAGGGGATTCATGGGCTGAACCCGCAGCTGGCCGAGGGCCTGCCGCCTGAGCGAGTGTTTCGCATCTATGCCTCGGCACTGACGCAGCTCAACCTGGACCATCACAATCGCGTATCGACCACCGATACGCGCCTGCTGCGCCGCATCGTGCGCGACGCGCGCGACCGCAACTATACCCCGCAAGAGACCATCGCCCGCTGGCCCAGTGTGCGCCGTGGCGAAGAGCGCAACATCTTTCCCTATCAAGAGAATGCCGACGTCATGTTCAATACGGCGTTGGTCTATGAGCTATCGGTGCTCAAGCCCTTTGCCGAGCCGTTGCTGCGCACCGTACCCCACGGCACGATGGAGTGGGTCGAGGCTCAGCGGTTGCTCTCGTTCTTGCGCTGGTTCCGCCCTTGCGACGCCACGCTCGTGCCGATGACCTCGCTCCTGCGCGAGTTCATCGGCGGGTCGAGCCTCACGGACCTGGCGCTCTAGCCATCAAGGCCGGAGTGCTAGCTCCGGCCTTGCGAACCCTCTACCCGACGCCGGGCGACATTACCAGCGATACAGCACCGTATAGGTGACCTCGGCCTCACCATCGGCGGCCACGTCGAGCACGAACTCGATAGTCTGCGCGTTGAGCGCGGTATAGTCGGCCGTAGCCTTGGTCACAGTGGCATCCAGAGCGCGGAAGAGGTTCTCGACCACGTGCACCTGGATGTCTTCGGTCTTGTGATTGCGCACCACCACGCGGATCGTCTCTTGGGCCGCGCGCTCGTCGAGCTGCTTGAACTCGACCTGCGTGCGCTCACCGACCACATCAAACGCGTTGCCGACCGCCAGTGAGACCTTCTCATCGCGCGGCGTGTGGTCGATCGTATCCTCGCCGACGAGCTCACTGCCGCCGTCGACGTCGGCCTGGTAGACGCGCACTCGCCCCTTGGGCAGGGGGACGCCCAAGCCGCTTTCTTGGTCGTTGACCAGGCGCACCTGCACCTGGGCTTTGACGGTGCCCTCGTTGGGATAGCCCGCGTCAAGATAGGGGTTGCCCCACCAGGCATAGCTGCCGCCCGGCAGCACAAAGACCTTCTCGGCGGCGACCTCGGGGGCGGTGATGAACTCGATCTGCTTGGTCTGCTGATCTTTGATGGTCACCGGCCGCTGTACCTCATAGAGGTGATACTCAAAGAACTCGCGCTCTTGCACCTGCGGCGCGGCAGCAGCATAGACCAGCTGTTCCTCGGCCATCGCCTTGGGTTGTGCGGCGGCGATGTTGATGTCTCCAGCCACCAGCTTGAGCTTGGCGTCTTTGTAAGTAGCGCCCGAGCGGTTGTCCACAGTGACCCAGCCGGTCAGCGACAGAGACTGGTCATCCGGCGCCAGCAGCGCGACATAGTCCGCCTGCCAGGTGATGTCGCTGGTGAGGTAGGTCACGCGCACATCTTGCTTGCCCGCCTCGGGGGCTTGCAAGAGCCAGACCAGCGTGGGCCGGGTGATCAACCCCTCGGGCAGCGTGGGGAAGCTGTACTCGAGCACTTTGTCGGCGCGCACCATCTTCAAGCCATCCGCGGTGGCCAGGATGAGGTCGTCGGCTGCCGAGAGCAGTGTGCCCTGGTAAGTCTCACCCTGCTCGGTAACCAGGGTGATCTCGCGATCCACATATTTGCGCAAGAGTTTGCTGCTGCCCACGATGTCGTATTCCAAGTTCTGCTCGAGCACGGCCGTCTCGGGGGAAGTCAGCGATTGAAAGTGCACGCTCGTCGGGTCGATCGCCGAGGGCACGTCGGTAAAGCGCACCTCATTGACGCCCTTGTCCAGGTCGAGAGTGCGAATCTCTTTGATCAGGCCGATATTCTGATTGTAGACGGTGACTTGCATGGCGCTCTCTGGCTCGGCGGCCTCGGTTTCTGGGGCGACGGCCGGCGCGGGCGTAGGCGTAGGTTTCGGCGGCTCCGTGGGCGCCACCGTCGGCGTCGCCTTGGCGGCGGGTTTGATCTGGGCCAGGACGGTCGTGCCCGACAGCAAGAGCACGATCGCCAACGATATCGAGATCAGCGTACGCTTGCTCATAGTTGATGCTCCTCTCGTGAATCTCGGCGGCCGCTACTGCCTGAAAGACGAACGCCGACAGCCACCGGTTCCGAACCACGCCTCGCCTGCATTGTAAGGCAGGAGGCACGGCTCGGCAATGGCCAGTGACGAAGGTCCCCCAACCTGCACAGGTTGCCGCTTGGTCGCGGCGAGTGGTAGAATGGCGCTACCTAACCGAGCACAGGCAAGGGAGTCTGACATGCGCGAGATCAAGGGCATCGTTGTGCCGCTGGTGACGCCGTTCAACGCCGACGAGTCGCTCAACGAGGCCGGCCTGCGGCAGATCGTGGACTATCTCGTCGCGGCGGGCGTGCACGGCCTCTTCCCCTCGGGGAGCCAGGGCGAGCTGTATGCCCTCGATCTGGATGAGAAGAAGCGCACGATGGACATCGTGCTTGCGCAGAACAATGGCCGCATCGCGGTGATGCCCTCGACAGGCGCAGTGACCACTCGCGAGAGCATCGCCCTCACGCGGTATGCCGAGCGCGCTGGCGCCGACGCCGTGTCGGTGATCACGCCCTATTTCATCAAGCCCTCGGCCGACGAACTCGTGGCGCACTATTGCCGCATCGCCGAGAGTGTGTCGATCCCCGTGCTGGGCTATAACAATCCCGACCGCACGGGCGTGTCGCTCACGCCCGAGGTCGCCGCGCGCATCGCCCGCACCTGCCCCAACTTTCAGGGGATCAAGGATTCGAGCGGCGACCTATCGAACACCATGCGCTACATCGCGCTCTGCCCTCCCCCTTTCCGCACACTGATGGGGCGCGATACGCTCATCTATGCCGGCTTGGCCTATGGCTGCGTGGGCGCCGTGGCGGCGACCGCGAACGTGGCGCCCGAGCTGGTGGTGGGCATCTATGACGCCTACCAGGCTGGCGACCTGCCCCTGGCCCTCGAACGCCAGCGACAGCTCGAGCCTTTGCGCCAGGCCTTTGCCCTAGGCTCGTTCCCCGTGGTCATCAAGGATGCGATGGAGTTGCTCGGCCTGCCCGCAGGCCCCTGCCGCGCGCCTATTCGTTCGCTGTCGGGCACTGCGCGCGACCAACTGATCGCCATCCTCCAGCAAATGGGCAAGCTATAGAGGTCAGCCATGTTCGATTTCTTCTTGGTCGAGCCGATCCACGAGGCGGGGCTGCGCGTGTTGCAAGAGGCCGGACAGGTGCGCCTGGCCAGTGACCCGAGCGAGGCCACTCTCTTGCGCGAGGTGGGCGACTGCGATGGCCTCATCATCCGCTCGCGAGGGCGCGTCACCCGCAACCTGCTCACCCATGCGCCGCACCTGCGCGTGGTCGGGCGGCATGGTGCCGGAGTAGACAACGTCGACCTGGCCGCCACCACCGAGTTCGGCGTGCAGGTGGTGAACACGCCCCAGGCCGTGGTCGAGTCGGTGGCCGAACACACCGTCGGCCTCATGCTCGCCCTCTCGAAAAAGATCGTCTATCTGCACGAGCGCCTGCGCCAGGGCGACTTTGAGGCGCGCTATCGGGTGTCGGGCCACGAGCTGCGCGGCCGCACGGTGGGCATCATCGGGTTTGGCAACATCGGGCGACGCGTGGGCGAGATCTGCCGCCTGGCTTTTGGGATGCAACTCCTCTATTGCGACATGCGCCGCGCCCCCGAGTTGGAGCAGACGCTGGGCGCGCGCCAGGTGCCGCTCGACGCACTGTTGGCGCAGAGCGACTATGTCACCGTGCACGTGCCGCTACTGCCCGAGACGCACCATTTGATCGGCGCACGCGAGTTTGCGCTCATGCGCCCCGACGCCATGTTCTTTAACCTGGCGCGCGGCGAGGTGGTCGATGAGGCTGCGCTCTATGCGGCGCTACGCGAGGGGCGCATCGCTGGTGCTGGCATCGATGTCTTTGCCCAGGAGCCCACACCTGCCGACAACCCGCTGCTCAAGCTCGACAATATCGTATTCACGCCCCATGCCGCGACCACGACCGAAGAGTCGCTGCGCGACATGTCGCTGGTGGCGCTCGATGTGGTGCGCGTGCTGCGCGGCGAGCCGCCGGCATACCCCGTCAACCGGCTGGGCGAGTGACGCTCAAAGAGGAGGCTGTGTGCATGGCCGAGATTCGCCTAGAACACGTGACCAAGGTGTTCACCCCCTTGAACATCAAGCTGCCCTTTGGCGAGCCGGGCGTGCGCCGCTCGCTCAAAGAGTTCGAAGATCGCGCCTTTGTCGAGCGCGTGGCCGGGCAGGAGGTGGCTACCTCGCGGAGCGGCGGCCCCGTCAAGGCGCTCGACGATCTGTCGCTCACCATCGCCGACGGCGAGACGCTGGCCATCGTTGGTCCGAGCGGCTGTGGCAAGAGCACACTGCTCAAGGTGGTAGCGGGCCTCGAGCCGCTCGACAGCGGCAAGGTGTTCTATGACGAGCGAGATATGGCGGAGGTCAAGCCCGCTGACCGCGGCATCGGTATGGTCTTTCAGAACTATGCGCTCTATCCGCACATGAAGAGCGAGGGCAACCTGGGCTTTTTCTTTCGCGTGCGTCATCGCCCCGACGAAGAGATGATGGAGCGCATCCGCATCACCTCCGAGATCATGGGCATCGGCTTTGAGGCCCTGCTTGCGCGCAAGCCGGGCACGCTCTCGGGTGGGCAGCAGCAGCGCGTGGCCATCGGGCGCTGCATCGTGCGCGACCCGAGCCTGTTCCTGTTCGACGAGCCGCTCTCGAACCTCGACGCCAAACTGCGCACGGCCACGCGTATCGAGATCAAGCGGCTATTGCACCGCTTCCATATCACGGCGATCTATGTCACCCACGACCAGACCGAGGCCATCACCCTGGGCGACCGCATCGCCGTGATGCGCGCCGGCAAGATCGAGCAGCTCGGCACCTATCAAGAGATCGTCTCTGACCCCAACACGAGTTTTGTGGCCAGTTTCCTGGGCCTGCCGCCGATGAACCTACTGCCCGGGTGGAAGGCCACCAGCGAGGGCACCCTCGTCGGGCCGATGGGTACTATCGCCCTGCCGCCGGAGCTGGCGGCGCGCGTGGAGCCGCGTCAAGAGGTGACGGTGGGCTTTCACAGCAACGCGGCGCGGCTAGTCACCACCGACGCGCCCGTGCCCCGCGACACCATCGCCATCGCTGCCGAGGTGATCAACGCCGAACCCAACTTTGCTCAGCACCAACAGCTGGTCAACGTAGAGAGCGGCGGGCAGATCTTTGGGGTGGCCATGCCGCTCGACGAGCCGATCAGCGCCGGCTGGAAGGTGCAAGTGCTGGTGCCCCATCGCGAGACCTATCTCTTCGACAGTTTCTCTGAGCAGCGCATCCGCGCCTGAGGCGACGCGCACTCTCGCTTGCGTCCGAGATGGACACGCCGTTCGCTTGCTCAGCGAACGGCGTGTTGTCGGTGATAGCGCTGCCGCTACGCCTGGCTGCGGTTCTCGGCTGCGGCGACGGCGATGCCCTCGACCTCATCCACGCGGCTCAACAAGAGCGCGCCTGCCACGAAAAAGATGATCAACGAGATGATGCCCACGCGCCCGCCGCCACCCAGGGTGCCCGCCACGGCAAAGAGCAGCGGCCCGGCGATGCCAGCGAACTTGCTCGAGATGTCGAAAAAGCCAAAGAACTCGGCCGAGCGGCTCTTGGGGCACATCGCGCCGAACAGCGAACGGCTCAGCGCCTGACTTCCGCCCTGCACGATGCCCACGACCCCCGCCAGCACCCAAAAGTGCCAGGCCTGGCTCATGAAATAGCCGCCGATGCAGATGAGGGTGTAGATGGCCAGGGCCAGATAGATCGACTGCTTGGGGCCAAGCCGCTTGGCCAGGCGGCCAAAGGCCAGGGTCATGGGCACGCCCACGATCTGCGTGAGCAACAAGGCGCCGGCCAGGTCGCTCGTGCCGATGCCGATCTCGGCGCCATAGATGGTGGCCATCTTGATGATGGTGCCGATGCCGTCGGCATAGAGCCAGAAGGCGACGAGGAACAAGAACAACTGTCGATAGCGCCGGATCTCGTGAAAGGTCTGAGCCAACCGAGCAAAGGCCTCGCGCACGGGTGCGCGGGGAGACGTCGCAGCGGGCGGCGGCTCGGGCACCCGGCGAAAGAGTGGGATCGAAAAGATCGCCCACCACACGGCCACGCTCACGAACGACGCACGCACCGCCGCGGCACTATCGGCCAGGCCAAACCAGCCGGGCTTGAGATACCACAACAAGTTCACCGCCAGCAGGATGCCGCCGCCCAGGTAGCCAAAGGCATAGCCTCGCGCTGAGACCTGGTCGATCTCATCGGGCCGCGCTACATGGGGCAGCAACGAGTCATAGAACACGTTGGCGCCCGAGTTGCCGATGCTCGCCAGGATGTAGAGGATCACGGCCCATAGCCAATCGCCCTGCCCAATGAACACCAATAGCGCGGTAAAGATGATGGCAGGCACCAAGAAGCCCAGCAAAAAGCGCTTCTTGGCGCCGGTATAGTCGGCGATGGCGCCGAGCACCGGCCCGAGCAGCGCCGCCACGATCATGGCCAGCGAGACGCTATAGCCCCAGATCGACGTAGCGCGGCCAGGGGGCAGCCCGTAGGCGGCCACGCTCGCAAAATAGGGCGGCAGCAGCGCCGCCATGATGGTGGTGGCAAAGGCCGAGTTGGCCCAGTCATACATGCACCAGGCATTGACGATGCGCCGATAGGGCGAGGCGTGGTCCATCGTGCCCCCTCTCTTCCGCAGGTCTGGCTGCCTCACGGTGAGACGCAGGTCGGTCGAGCCTCATTCTAGGGTCCGTAGGGCGCGCGGTCAATGTCTCTGCCGGGCAAGAGAGGCTCTCACACCAGGCAGAGGCTGTCGCCTAGGGTGGCACGTCGGGCGCCTGACACTCGAACCGCGCGCCTTGCCGCTATCGAGAGGCGCGCGTATCATAGCCCATCGAGGTGCAACATGGTCGATGCAGAACAGGCGATCACGCTCGGCCACCCGAGCTATGTCTGGCGCGCGGGGCAAGAGCGACGCCTGCAGCTGGTGCGGCAATACGCGCCGCTCGAGGGCAGGCGCATCCTCGACGTGGGCTGCGGCCTGGGCCTCTATGTGCGCGCCTTTCGCGCCTATAGCGACGAGGTGTATGGCGTCGACGTGGACCCCGCCCGCGTGGCCGAGGCCAGCGCCGCGTTCCCCAACATCCGCCAGGGGGTGGCCGAGGCGCTGCCCTATCCCGATGACTACTTTGACCTCGTCTTTTCCAACGAAGTGCTCGAACACGTCGACGACGATGCGGCCGCGGTGCGCGAGTCCTGGCGGGTGCTCAAGCCTGGCGGCCGACTGGTGGCCTTTGTGCCCAACCGCTGGTATCCATTCGAGACGCATGGCGTCTATTGGCGTGGGCAGTATCACTTTGGCAACATCCCCCTCGTGAACTACTTGCCCGATCCCGCGCGAAACAAGCTGGCCCCGCACGTGCGCGCCTACACGGCTCATGGTTTGCGGCGCCTCTTCGAGGGGCTGCCCGGGCGCATCGTGGTGCAGCGGCGCATCTTTGCGGGGTACGACAATATCGTGGCGCGCTATCCGGCGTTGGGGCGCGTCTTGCGCTCGGTGAGCTATGCCCTCGAGCGCACGCCCCTGCAGGTATTCGGCCTATCACACCTGATCGTCTTTGAAAAGCCTGCCGTCACCGCTTGATCGGAGGAACATGCGCATCAGATTCCAGCCAGCCGGCGTGCACGCCGACGTCGAGGGCCAGCCGACGATCCTTCAGGTGGCGCAACACGCCGGCGTCGAGATCGAGTCTGTCTGCGGCGGGCGCGGCACCTGTGGCAAGTGCCGCGTCATCGCGCGAGGGCCACTGTCGCCCCTGACCACGTCAGAAGAGCACGCGCTCTCGCCGGATGAGATCGCGCAGGGCTACCGGCTCGCCTGCCAGGCCCTGGTGCTGGGCGACGTGGACGTCGTGGTGCCCGAAGAGTCGCGGCGCTCGCGCGTGAGCATCCTCTCGGCTGGCGCAGTCGCTGAGCTCGAGCTCGATCCGTGGGTGCACCGCATCCCGTTGCGGCTGGCGCAGGCGACCCTGGCCGATCAGCTGCCCGATCTAGAGAACGTACAGCGCGCTGCCGAGGCGGCTCTGGGGCGACGGCTCAAGCTGAGTCTCAATGCGCTCCAGCAGCTCCCCCACGCTATCCGCCAGGATAGTGGCCAAGTCACGCTCATCGAGGTAGATGACGAGGTGATCATGGCGCACCCGGGCGCAGGCCCAAGCCGGCTGCTCGGCGTGGCCTTTGACATCGGCACGACGACCATCGTTGGCTATCTGCTCGACCTAGAGACCGGCGAGCAGCTCGCCGTCTCGTCGCAACTCAACCCCCAGACGCGCTATGGCGATGACGTCATCTCGCGCATCGCCCATGCAGGCACCGCCCAGGGGCTGCATGAGCTGCAGCAAGCCGTGCTCGGCGCGGTGAGCGAGATCATCGCCGACACCACTGGCCAGGTCGGCGCCACGCCCAACGATGTGCTGGCCGTGGTGGCCGTGGGCAACACCACCATGCATCACCTGCTGCTGGGCATCGACCCTTCCGCACTGGCTCAAGCGCCCTATGTGCCGGTAGCCACGCCCGCCCTGCGCGTTCGCGCCTGCGAACTCAAGCTGGCGATCTATCCCGATGCGGCTTTCTGGCTGTTGCCCAACATCGCCGGTTGGGTGGGGGCCGACACCGTGGGCGTGCTCCTCTCCAGCCACCTCTATGAGCAAGACGAGCTGGGCCTGGCCATCGACATCGGCACTAACGGCGAGATGGCGCTAGGTTCGCGCGAACGGCTGGTCGCCTGCTCGACGGCCGCCGGCCCGGCCTTTGAGGGCGCGCAGATCAGCTGCGGCATGCGCGCCGCCGATGGCGCGATCGACCACGTCGAGATCGACCATGATGTGCGCTGGCACGCCATCGGCGAGGTCGCCCCGCGCGGTGTGTGCGGCAGCGGGCTGGTCGACCTAGTAGCCCAGATGCTCACCGCGGGCATCTTGAGCCGGTCAGGTCGCATGGAAGCCAGCGAGACGCTGCTCGCGGCGGGACGGCCAGCCCTGGCGCGACGCATCGTGGGTGAGGGGCGCAGCCGTCAAATGCTCATCGTCGAGCCCAACGACGGCGCCGGCGGGCGCGGGCTGAGCATCACCCAGCGCGACGTGCGCGAGCTGCAATTGGCCAAGGGCGCCATCCGCGCAGGCATCGAGATTTTGCTCAGCGAGCTGGGCGCCACCGCGGAGGATGTCCGCGTCGTCTATCTGGCCGGCGCCTTTGGCAACTATATTGCGCCGCAGAGCGCGCTGACTATTGGGCTGATCCCCGCCTTCCCCAACGCGCGCCTGGAGCCGCTCGGCAACGCGGCGGGCACCGGCGCACGGATGGCCCTGCTCTCGCGCGCCGAGCGAGAGAAGGCGACGCGCCTGCTCGCCCACGTCGAGTATCTCGAGCTGTCGGGCCGACCCGACTTTCAGCAGCAGTTCGCCGAGGCGATGCTGTTCTAGGGGGCGCCGATGCTTTGACGTCGACGCCTGCTTACGATATACTGCCTGCGGTGTGACTGTGGCCACGTGCGCCCTGCGTGCATGGTCGCGTGTCGCCAGCCAAGCAATGTGTTGGACGGGCTAGCCCGTCACGCTAGTTCAGGAAAGGGGCTCCATCATGACGATCAAAGTAGGTATCAACGGTTTTGGTCGCATCGGCCGCCAGGCATTCAAGGCCATGGTCGACCATTACCCCAACGAGATCCAAGTTGTCGGCATCAATGACCTGTTTCCGCCCAGCTCCTTTAGCCTGCTGCTCCAGTATGACTCGATCTATGGCAAGCTCAACGCCGACGTCAAGGCCGGCGAGGACAGCATCTTTTACAATGGCCAGGAGATCAAGTTCTTTGCCAAGCGCAACCCCGCCGAGATCCCTTGGGGAGAGTATGGCGTAGACATCGTGCTCGAGTCTACCGGCTTTTTCACCGACGCCAGCAAAGCCCGCGCGCACATCGATGGCGGGGCGAAGAAGGTCGTCATCAGCGCCCCGGCCAAGGGTGAGGACATCACCATCGTCTTGGGCGTCAACGAAGAGCTGTATGATCCCGCCAAGCACGTGATCATCTCGAACGCCTCGTGCACTACCAACTGCCTCGCGCCCGCCGCCAAGGTCGTCTATGAGAAGTGGGGTATCGTCAAGGGCCTCATGACCACGGTGCACTCGTATACCGGCGATCAGCGCCTGACCGACCTGCCACACAGCGACCCGCGCCGCTCGCGCGCCGCCAACCTGAACATCATCCCGACCACCACTGGCGCCGCCAAGGCCGTCGCTTTGGTGATCCCGGGGCTCAAGGGCAAGTTCGACGGCATCTCGATGCGCGTGCCCACGCCCACCGTCTCGGTGGTGGACTTTGTGGCTGAGACTGAAAAGCCTCTGACCAAGGAAGAGCTCATCGCCGCCTTCAAGGAAGCCGAGGCCGGCCCGCTGAAGGGCATCCTGGGCGTCTCGGAAGAGCCGCTCGTGTCGATGGATTTCAAGGGCGACACCCGCTCGAGCATCATCGACGCCGATTTCTGCTCGGTGATCGGCGGCAACATGGTCAAGGTCGTGAGCTGGTACGACAACGAATGGGGTTACTCCAGCCGCGTGGCCGACCTGCTCGCCTACATGGGCAAGAAGGGCATCTAGTCTCTTCCGCAACACAACACGCGGGTGGCGTTGAACCACCCGCGTTTGCTATGCCCCTCTGGCGCCGTTGGCCTGGGCGCGCAGCCGCCAGGCCAGTTCGACGCCGCGATAGAGCAGCGGACAATAGGCGCGATCATAGGCGCCCACATAGCGCACCTCGGTGCCGCCAAAGCCCGCCTTGAAGCGATACACGCCGGCCAGCGGCGCTGTCTCGGGATCTTCATCCACATCGGGGATGCCCCACAGGTCATATTCGCGACAACCCTGCGCCCGCGCCCACTGCATCGCCCGCCATTGTAGCAGATGATTGGGCATCAAATTGCGTTGCTCATTGCCCGAGGCGCCATAGAGGTAATAGGCCCGGCCGTTGAACTGCATGGCCAGCAAGCCAGCGAGCAGCTCGCCCTCGAACGAGGCCAACAGCAGCCGCGCACGGCCGAGCGGCGCGAACAGCGCAAGCGCCGTGCGGTAATAGTCGGCACTGTGCACGCCAAAGGCGTCGCGCTCGCCCGTGACGCGCATCAGCGCGTGAAAACGCGCGACGTCGTCAAGCTCGCCTTCGCGCACCTCGACCCCCTTGCGCTCGGCCAGGCGCGTATTGTAGCGCCACTTGGGCTTCATCCGCGCGAGGATGTCTTCTTCGCTGCCGGCCAGGTCGACGATGATCGTGTGGCGCGGCTGGATGGTGCGCTCGCTAGGCGCAAGGCCCTGCGCCCGCAACCAGGCATGGCGCTCGGCCTCCTCATCTCGCCAATCCGGCTCGACCTTGAGCGCCACGGCGCGCAGCGGCCGAGCCAGCCGACGGATGCCCGCCCACAGAGCCTCGGCAGATGCGGGGTCTTTATCGAGCAGAACGGGACCTTTGGGCACATAGGCCAAACTCAGGGGGCCGAGGCGGCGAAACAGCACTTGAGCGCCAGCCACCAGGGCGCCATCGCGCTCGACAGCGACACGCACCGGCCGCCAGCCAAAGCGCCCCTTCAGCTCGCCCCAGGCCCAGGTCTGCAAGAGATGACCGCCCGGGTCACTGGCGACAAAGCGATCCCACACCGTGGCGTCGAGTTGCGTGGCCGTCGTACTCGTGAGAAAGCGCATGTCACCCCCTGTGCTGTTGGCGCGCATTATACCACCACCCGGCGCTCGCGAGGCGTCGAGAAGCTTTGACCGGCGCCTACCCCTCTGCTATACTGCCCACGACTTTCAGCTGAGGCAAACAGCGATGCGCATCTTGATCACCGGCGGTGCCGGATTCATCGGCTCTCACCTGTGCGATGTCTTGCTGGCCCAAGGCCACGAGGTCATCGCGATGGACAACCTCATCACCGGCAGCCTGCGCAACATCGCGCACCTCAAAGATGCGCGGGGCTTTACCTTTGTGCACCACGACGTCACTGAGTATATCTCGGTCGACGGCCCGCTCGACGCCATCTATCACCTGGCCTCGCTGCCCAGCCCAGTGGACTATCTGGGCATGCCCATCAAGACGCTCAAGGTGGGCGCTCTCGGCACGCTCAACGCGCTGGGGCTGGCCAAGGCCAAAGACGCCCGCTTCTTATTGGCCTCGACCTCTGAGGTCTATGGCGACCCTCTGGTGCACCCCCAGCCCGAGACCTATTGGGGAAACGTGAACCCCGTGGGGCCGCGCGGCGTGTATGACGAGTCCAAGCGGTTCGCCGAGGCGCTGACCATGGCCTATCACCGCACGCACGGCGTGAACACGCACATTGCCCGCATTTTCAACACCTTTGGCCCGCGGATGCGCCTCAACGATGGCCGGGTGGTGCCCAATTTCATGGCTCAGGCGCTACAGGGCGCCCCGCTGACGGTATACGATGATGGCTCGCGCACGCGCAGCTTTTGCTACGTGAGCGACCTGGTCGACGGCCTAGTGCGCCTGATGAACGTCGATGAGGCGATGCCCGTCAACCTCGGCAACCCCCGCGAGATGACCATCCTGCAGTTCGCCGAGCTGGTGATCGCGCTCACGGGCAGCCAGTCGGAGATCGTCTTTATCGCCCCCACCGATCAGCGCACCAAAGATGACCCGCAGACGCGCCAGCCAGACATCACGCGGGCGCGCACCCTGCTGGGTTGGGAGCCTCGCGTCTCGCTGGAAGAGGGGCTGCGCCTCACCGCTGAGTCTTTTCGACAGCGCCTGGATGTAGACTAGAGCCCGTTCGCCATGCAAACCCTAGCCGTCACGCATCGTCGCCCGACCATCGCGCCGCTGTGGCTGGCCTGGATGGCGGTGGCCGCCGTCGGCCTGTCGGTATTGCTGGCGGCGTTGCCTTTGCGCTGGGCGCTCGTGCTGGCCGCGGCAGTGCTGGGCGGCCTGGCCCTGGTGCGCTGGCCGGCGCTGGGCCTATGCCTCTTGGGCGTGGCCGTGCCCTTTGGCTCGCTCTACGAGTTCAGCCTGGGCGGGCTGACCGTCGGCCCGAGCGAGCTGCTGTTGGCGGTCACGCTGGCCTCGTTCCTGGTGCGCGGGATGGCCTTTCGCAACCTGCCCGGCGCACCCTCGCGGCTGTGGCTACCGCTGGCGCTGTACGTGCTGTGGGCCGCGCTATCGCTGCTACGCGCCGCGTGGCTCCCCACGGCTCTCAAAGAGCTGGCCAAATGGATCGAGCTAGGGCTATTGCTCTGGATGGCCGCCTCGTTGGCCGAACGTCGCTGGCGATTGTGGCTCGCCGTAGGCCTGTTGGTGGGCGGAGCGCTACAAGCACTGTTGGGCATCCGCCAGTTCCTGTTGGGCATTGGGCCAGAGGGTTTTCTGCTCCTGGGGCGCTATATGCGCGCCTATGGCACGTTCCAACAGCCGAACCCCTATGGCGGCTATCTGGGCCTGGTGCTGCCGCTGGCCTATGGGCTGGTCATCGCCGCGGCACGGCCAGCGCTGCGCGATCACGAGCGGGGCGCTCTGGCCTTGCTGTTACTGGCGGGCGTGAGCGGCATCCTGATGGCGACGGCCCTGGTGATGAGCTGGTCTCGCGGGGCGCTGCTGGGCGCCGTCGCTGGCGGCGCGCTGGTGGTCTTGTGGCTGGTGCGCCGCTCGGCATGGGCCATTCCTGCGCTGCTGTTGGTAGTGGTCATCGCCGTGCCGCTGGCCAATCGCCTGCTTCCGGGCGGCTATCTGGGGCGCCTGGCGGGGCAGACTGCCTACCTTGGCCAGGACTTGAGCCAGGTCGAGATCGACGACGACAACTTTTCGCCGATCGAGCGGCTGGCGCACTGGGAGGCGGCCTGGCGCATGTTCTCGCGCCACCCGTATGGAGGCGTGGGCCTTGGCCAGTACGCGGTGGTCTATCCTGAGGTCGCCCTGCCGCGCTGGTCAGATCCGCTGGGTCACGCCCATAACTATTACCTGCACGTGCTCGCTGAGCTAGGCCTGGTGGGCTTGACCCTGTTCCTGGTGCTCTGCGTGGCCGTGCCGGTCGTCTTGTGGCGTTGTTTGCGCACCCTCTCGGGCGTCGAGCGCGGCCTGGGGCTGGGCGCCTTGGGCATGTGGGGCCATCTGCTGGCCCACAGCCTCGTCGACAACCTGTTCGTCCATGAACTGTATCTGCTGATGGCCCTGCTCATCGGCATCACGCTGGCGGCAGCGGCCAGCTGCAAGGAGCCCCTGCTTTGATCGAGCGCCTGCGCACCCTGGCTCGGGACAATCGCAAAGAGCTGGTCCGCTTTGTCAAGTTCAGCATCGTCGGCGCCATCGGCGCGGTGGTGGATTTCAGCGTACTCAACCTGATGATGCGCGTCGTCGGCCTGGTCAACTGGCAGGCCAACGCCATCTCGTTCAGCTGCGCCGTCTTTTCCAACTTTATGTGGAATCGCTTTTGGACCTACCCCGAGTCACGCGCTCTGCCCTTTGGGCGCCAGCTGGGCCAGTTCGCGCTGGTGAACGTCGCCGGCCTGGGCATCAACACGGCGATCTTTGTGCTGCTCGACAATCGCGTCTTGCCCGATGCCTGGGGCTATTGGGGCACCAACCTGGCCAAGGCCATCGCGATCGGCGTGGTGTGGTTCTGGAACTATGGTGTCAACCGGCTGTGGACCTACCGGAAGGTAGCGGCCTGATGCGCATCGGCATCGACTATACCGCCGCCGTGCGCCAGGGCGCTGGCATCGGCCGCTTTTGCCGCGGCTTGCTGGGCGCGCTGACCGCGCTCGACCACACCAACGAGTATGTGGTCTGGAGCGGCGGTCGTGCGGCGGTCGAGCCCGCCTGGCCGGCCAACTTTCGCCGCGTCGTCCTGCCGCTCAGCGATCGACAGCAGGCGATCCTCTGGCAACGGCTGCGGCTGCCGCTGCCGGTAGAGCTGTTCACCGGCCGCCTGGATCTGTATCACTCGCCAGACTTTGTCTTGCCGCCGGTGCGCCGCGCGCGTACGCTGCTCACCGTGCACGACCTCTCGTTCATGCGGCACCCCGAGTGCTCGTCGCCAGCGCTGCTCGCCTACCTGCTCGACGCGGTGCCGCGCTCGGTAGCGCAGGCCGACCTGGTGCTGGCCGACTCGGAGAACACCCGCCGCGACGTGATCGAGCTGCTGGGCGTGCCCGCGGAGCGCACGCGCGTGGTGTATGCGGGGCTAGAGGCGGGCTTTGGCCGCGTCGACGATGCGGCCGTGTGCCAGGCGGCTCTGGCGCGCTATGGCATCACGCCGCCCTACATCCTGGCGGTGGGCACCCTACAGCCACGCAAGAACCTGGCGCGGCTGATTCACGCGCTCGTCCTGGCCCGCGAGCGGTATGGCCTGCCACACCAGCTGGTCATCGCTGGCGGCAAGGGCTGGCTCTATGACGACATCCTCGAGGCCGCGCAGGCGGCAGGAGACGCCGTGTTGCTGGCCGGCTATGTGGCCGATGCCGACCTGCCCGCGCTCTACTCGGCCGCCGAGCTGTTCGCCTATCCCTCGCTCTATGAGGGCTGTGGCCTGCCCATCCTCGAGGCGATGGCGTGCGGCACGCCGGTGCTCACCTCAACCACGTCGTCCATGCCCGAGGTAGCTGGAGACGCCGCTCTGTTGGTCGACCCTACCGATGTCGAGGCCATCGCCACGGGACTGTGGCGCCTGATATCCGATGGAGCGCTACGCGAGACGCTGGTGCAGCGCGGCTATGCGCGGCTCGAACGCTTTACGTGGCCGGGGGCCGCCCGCGAATTGCTGGCGGCCTATGAGCAATGTGTCGCTGCGGGAGGTCATGGCCATGCGATTGGCTGAACGAATGGGTCGGCTGGGCACAGAGTCTGCCTTTGAGATGGGCGCCCGTGCGCGGGCGCTAGAGGCGCAGGGGCAGCAGATCATCCACCTCGAGATCGGCGAGCCCGATTTCAACACGCCGCCACATATCGTCGAGGCGGCTTGCGCGGCGTTGCGCGCCGGGCACACGCACTATACGCCGCCAGAGGGCATTGCGCCCCTGCGCGACGCCATTGCCGCCAGGCTGTCGGCCACGCGCGGCCACGAGATCGACCCGCAACAGGTGATCGTCACCCCGGGCGCCAAGCCGATCCTGTTCTTCACGCTGTTGGCCCTGGCCGAGCCGGGCTGCGAGGTGATCTATCCCAACCCGGGCTTTCCCATCTATGAGAGCATGATCAACTTTTGCGGCGCCACGCCCGTGCCCCTGCCCCTGCGCGAAGAGCGCGACTTTGCCTTCGACGTCGACGAGTTTCGCGGCTTGCTCAGCGAACGCACGCGGCTGATCATCCTCAACTCGCCGCACAACCCGACGGGCGGCTATCTGCCGCGCGAACAACTGGCCGCCATCGCCGAGGCCTGCGTGGAGCGCGACATCCTGGTGCTCAGCGACGAGATCTATGAGGACATCCTCTACGAGGGCGAGTTTGCGAGCATCTCGGCGTTCCCGGGCATGTCTACCCGCGAGCGCACCATCCTGCTCCACGGCTTTTCCAAGAGCTATGCGATGACGGGTTGGCGCCTAGGCTATGGCGTCATGCCGCTGGCGTTGGTCGAGCCGATCAAACGCCTGGCGATCAACTCGCACTCGTGCACCTCGGCCTCGAACCAGTATGCCGGGCTGGCCGCCCTGCAAGGCTCGCAGGAGTGTGTGCGCGACATGGTATCCGAGTTCCGTCAGCGCCGCGAGGTCATGGTGAACGGGTTGAACACGATCCCCGGCATCACCTGCCGCAAGCCGCGGGGGGCCTTTTACGTGTTCCCGAATATCACCGGCACGGGGATGACCAGCCACGAGTGTGCCGACTTGTTACTGCACGAGGCGGGCGTGGCCTGCCTGTCGGGGACCGCGTTTGGCCGCTATGGCGAGGGGTATCTGCGCCTCTCGTATGCGAACTCGATCGCCAACATCGAGCAGGCGCTGGAGCAGATTCGGGCAGTACTGGCGCGTCGCTGAGCGCCCAGCGACGGAATATGACGGCGCCGCCTGTCTGGCGGTGCCGTCGATCGTCTCGCTCGATTGCCCACGGTGTTCGTTCAGTGATGCTGATAGACCTCGGGCTTCAATATGCCGATAAAGGGGAGGTTGCGGTACTCTTCGGCATAGTCCAGCCCATAGCCCACCACGAATTCGTCGGGGATCTCAAAGCCGACATAGTCGACGTGCAGATCGATCTCGCGGCGCGCGGGCTTGCTGAGCAGCGTGCAGATGTGCAACGAGCGCGGGTTGCGCGAGCGCAAGTTCTCGACGAGATACGACAGAGTGCGGCCGGTGTCGATGATATCTTCGACGATGAGGATGTCCTTGCCGCTGATATCGGCGTCGAGGTCTTTGAGGATGCGCACCACACCGCTCGACTCGGTGGTGTGGCCATAGCTCGAGATAGCCATAAAGTCGATCGAGTGGCGCACGGTGAGCGCCCGCGAGAGGTCGGCCAGGAACAGGTAGCCCCCCTTGAGCACACAGATGAGCGCCGGTGAGCGCCCGGCATAGTCCGCCGAGATCTGCCGGCCGAGCTCGGCCACGCGCTCACGGAGCCGCTCTTCAGAGATGAGCACGTCGGCCACGTCACACAGCATCCGATCCACCGTCGCCCTCCCCACACCGGACTCGTCGCGATGATTGGCGCTATTGTACCGCCCTGCTCGCTGGCCGCAAGAACGGCCCTGTGGAGCGTTCACGACACCTGCGCGATGACGCCTTTGAGATACTCAGCCTCGGGAAAGCTGAGCAGCACAGGATGATCCGGCCCTTGAGTGAGCCGCTCGACAATGCGCACCTCGCGGCCTACATCCAGCGCGGCGCCGAAGAGGATCTTTTGAAAGAACTCGGCGCTGATCGCCCCACTGCACGAGAAGGTGGCCAGGATGCCGCCGGGTCGCAAGAGCCGCAGGCCGAGCATGTTGATGTCTTTGTAGCCACGCGCCGCCGCCTGCACCTGGGCCTGCGAGAAGGCGAACTTGGGCGGGTCGAGGATGACCACATCGAACAGCTCACCCCGATCGCGCAAGCGGCGCAGTTCGACAAAGGCATCGCCCTTGATCTCGCGCAGGCGCTCGCTGTCGAGGTCGTTCAACCCCCAGTTGACGCGTGCCGCGGCCAGCGCCTCTGCGGAGCTATCGAGATTGACCACCGCCTCTACCTGGCGGCCCGCATACACGCCGAACCCGCCGGTGTAACAAAAGGCGTTCAGTACGCGCGCGCCGGCGCAATAGGCGGCCACGCGCTGTCGGTTGGCACGCTGATCGAGATACAGGCCGGTCTTTTGGCCGTGGGCGATGTCGACATCGAAAGCCAGGCTATTCTCGTGCACCAGCAGGCTCGCCGGAGGGTCGCCGCCCAAGAGCGGGCCGGTGACGTCAGCCAGCCCCTCGCGCGGGCGCACATCCACATCGCTGCGCTCGTACACGCCCTGCGCGCCGGTCAGCTCTTGCAGCAACACGGCCAACTCGCCCTTGCGCACGTCGATGCCCAGGGTCAGTGCCTGCAACACCAGCCAGTCGCCATAGCGATCCACTACCAAGCCGGGCAGGCCGTCGGCCTCGGCATACACCAGGCGATAGCAGTCCGTGTCGGCCGCGGCGGCCAGGCGCTGGCGACGGGCAATGGCCGCGGCCAGGCGTTCGCGCCAAAAGGCCGCGTCGATCTCGCCAGGCTCCCAAGAGAGCAGACGCACGGCGATCTGCGATTGAGGGTTGAGATAGCCCGCGCCCAGCCATTGGCCCTGGGCACTCTGCACCTGCACGATGTCGCCCGGGCGCGGGTGACCAGCGATGCGCGAGATGGCCCCCGAGAAAATCCACGGGTGGCGGTTGAGCACGGCCCGCTCGCGGCCCGGCCGCAATACGACCTCAGTCATGGTCCCCTTCTCCCTCGCGCCACACGCGCAGCGCGCAGACCTGTTCGGTGTGCTCGGTCACGGCATAGCGTTGATCGCTGCGCACGCCCAACACCCAGGCCACCTGCCCCTGCACCGTGAGCAACGGCAGGCGCTCACGGCAGGCAGCGGGCGCGCGGGCGTTGATCAGCAGATCGCTCACCTTCTGTCGGCCGATCATGCCCAGGGGCACGAGCCAGTCTCCGCGCTGCCGGGCGCGAAGCAGGGCCGAGGCGCCCAACCTGGCTGCGTCGAGATAGGCCAGGCGAGGCTGCGCCGCTTGCGCCCAGTCAGCGGGCAACGCCGCGCGCGCCAGCAAGCGCGCCGCCACGCGCCAACCATCGGCCAACGCTGCGTCGCCGGGGATGGCCAGCGTCACCGGCGCATCCAGAGCGGGCCAGTCGGCGGCAGTGGGGCGCGCGCCTTGGCGCTCGATCCACAACCAGCCATAGTCCACGCGCAGGC
>JBDKSN010000156.1:0-33051 GCA_039680625.1 Anaerolineales bacterium
CTCGGCCGAGCAGGCGATCAACATCGCGCGAGGTAACTATGCTGCGGCGCAAGCCACGCTCACCTCGGCCCAGGCGCAACTGGCCAAGTTGCAGGCAGGCGCCACCGACGAAGAGCGGGCTATCGCCAAGCTGCAGATCGACCGCGCCAAAGACTCTCTGTGGGCCTACCAGAACCAGCGCGACGCGATCGGTGGCTATGATGACAAGAGCGCGGAATACACCCTGGCGCGCGGCAATGTGGCTATCGCTGAGACCGATGTGCAGATCGCCCAAATCCAATACGACCAGATGCTCAAGGGCGCTCGCACGGAGGATCTCACCATGGCTCAGGCTGACGTTTCGCAGGCACAGGCCGCCGTCAGCACGCAGAGCGCGCAGGTGGCCCAAGCCAAGGCCGCGCTAGACAGTGCCAAGGCGGGAGTCACCCAAGCCGAGGCAAGTCTGATCATCGCCAAGGCGCAGCTCGAGCAACGCAAAGCCGATGTCGACAGCGCAGCAGCCGCGGTGCAGCAAGCACAAGCGCAGCTGGATCTGCTCAAGGCGGGCACGCGCGCCGAAGATCTGGCGGTGGCCGAGGCCGCTGTGGCCCAAGCCGAGGCGGTGCTCTCAGAGGCGCAGAACGCTTTGGACGATGCGGTGCTCCAGGCGCCGTTCGACGGCACTGTGGGCGAACTGCTCGTCGAGCAAGGCGAGCTCGTGGTGCCCCAGGCCACTGTCGTGCGCTTTGGCGACCTCACGGTGATGGAGGTCGAGACCACCGACCTGAGCGAGGTCGACATCGACCAGGTGCAAGTCGGACAGAAGGCGACCGTGAGCATCGATGCACTCGACGGCAAAGAGTTTGCGGGCACAGTGGCGAGCATCGGTACCATCGCCGGCGCTAGTCGCGGCGACACGGTGTATCGCGTCGTGATCGATCTGAGCGGTGCCGATATCAGCCAGCTGCGTTGGGGAATGAGTGCGTTCGTCGAGATCACGGTTCGCTAGCATAGAGGTGCTCCTATGACCACTCAGCCAGAGAAACCAGCCCTCAGTGTGCCCAAGTGGCTCTATTGGCTGCTGCACACTTGGGTGCGCCTGTCCTATCGCTTTCAGCTCGAGGGTGCCGAGCACCTGCCGAGCGACGGGCCTCTGCTGTTATTGCCCACCGACGTCCAGGGCTTTCTGGGCCCCCTGGCTCAGATGTTCGGGCTAGTGCCCGTGATGGTAGCGCGGAGCGGCTCGGGGGCGCGCTCGGTGTCGATCATGCATGAGCAACTGTATGCCATCGGCGCCAAGGGGCTGAGCTCGGCCAAAGACTCGATCTATGGCGTGCGGCCACACAGCGCGGGCACCCAGGCTTTGAGCTTGATCGACGCCTACCATGCCCTCAAGGAAGGCGGGCTGGTCAACATCAACCCCGAGGGCGACGAGTCTTGGGATGGTGCGGGCGTGGGCATCCGCGATGGCGGCGCCTGGCTCGCGCTGCGGACCGCCGCACCTTGCGTGCTGGTGGTGCCTTCGGCCGGTCTCTATGACATCTGGCCGTTTTGGGAGCGCCTGCCCAGTTTGCGCGGTCGGCTCACGTTACGCTACTCGCCACCCTTTACCGTTGTCGACCAGCCGGCCGATCGCCTCACCGACACCGACTTGGCGCACGCCAGAGAGGTGATCGGTAGCAAGCTGCGCGAATTGCGCTTTGGCGCGGGGGGCCAGGCTGCCTGGGCGCCGCCGCCCCGCCAACACGGCCATGAAGTGCCCCTGCCCGAACTGCGGCGCGAGGTGCCTGTCAAGCGGAGGTTTCGTCGTAGGCCGGCCGGCAAGCAGGGCATCGGCCTGTTGCTGTTCCAGTGCCCGATCTGTGGCACGACTGATAGCATTGTGCATCGGCGGGGCATTGGGCGGCGCAATACCGTCCGTTGCCGGGCCTGTGGCGCTCGATGGTGGGTGCGCCGCGAGTATGGACACGACTGGCGCCTGATCCTCAAACGTGGCCCTGAGGACTTGGTCGGTCTCGATGTGGCCCTCTCTGAACTGCACGCCTATGTGAAGGCGCACTTGACCCTCGACGCGGCGCCGGACGTCTCGCCCGTCACTATCGACCCAGGCGAAAAGGTGCTGCTGGTCGCCAACGAGTGCCGGCTCACGCCGTATGATCGAGCGAGCGTGGATGCTGGCTTGGATGGCGTTGCGCCAGTGACACGCACCGAGGACCACATTGGCGCTGTCTCGACCAAGCCACTGGGCGCTGGCAAGCTGATCATGTCTGATCGGCGCATCCTCTGGCAGCGAGATGGGCACGCCATCGAGTTCGATTGGGACAAGGTCACTGCGCTCCACCTGCTCTTTCGCAATCAACTCGTGCTGGCCCATGGCGCGGCATTGTATGGCGTTGGGCTGGGCAAAGAGAGTGCGATCAAGTGGATCGCGTATGCCGATCAGTTGCTGAACGGGTCCAGAGACCGGCCCGAAAGGCGGGTGCCCGTCTCGCCGTACTAGGCCGAGAGCCGCGAATGTGTGGGGGGCGGCTCGGGGCGAGCCGGTGGTTGGGGTGTCTGTCTGGTTCGATGTTCAACGTCTTGGGGGATGTGGGGGGAGCGAATGGCCACAACAGCGGCAATGACGTTCGACGAGTTCCGGAGGATGGTGGCAGAGGAGTTGCGTGTAGAGCCGGACGGCATCACGCCCGAGACATCGTTCACGAATGATCTGCTGGTAGACTCGATCCGCATGCTCGAGATGGTCCTCCGCCTCGAGACGCTGGTCAACGAGATGCCGATCGAAGCGCTGTGGAACATGCGCACCGTGGGCGATGCCTATCGCTTTTACAGCGAGCAGGCCAAGGCGGCGTGACTGGGCGGTGCTCTGCTTTCCGCCAACCCGAAGAGATAGCGCGTTCTGTGCGCCACGCACGGCTGGCGTGCCATGCACGGATCGATCGAGGGCGCCTCTAGGGCGCCCTCGCTGCAATGAGAGCCAGTGTTCACAGGGCGCCGCAGGTCAGCTCAGGGTCAGTGTATCCCCGACACAGAGCACGACGGGGCGTCCGAGGGCGGCGAACTGCATCTCACCTTCGGTGGTCAGCGAGCACGGCACGGGTTCGCGGTTCACCTGCGCCGTAGCGCCCTCCCCTAGCTTGCCCTGGCGTAAGCCCAGCTTGTGCAGATGCAGTTGCCCATAGGCCACTTCCAGACGCGCGCTGTGGGCCTCCTCGTGGTATAGGCCCCAGGCCCCATCGACCGACCAGAAGCAAGTAAAGGCACCCTCGTGCTCGATGCGTGGCGCGAACGACAGCCAGCCTGGGCCATAGGCAAAGCCACTCAGTGCGGTGACCAGCGACCACGAGGCCAGCGAGCGGGCATAGTGGCTGCCGCACTCCATCTCGTTCCACGGGTTGCGGCGCTCGCCGTCGTGCCGGTTGCGCAGTCCCTTGACGATGGTCAAGCCCTCGTCGACTAGACCCTCATAGATCAAGTGGCTGGCCACTTGATACTCGATGCCGCAAAAGACCTCGTCGGAATAGGGAAACGGGAACGTCACGCGCCCGCCGTTGGGCCAGGTGCAGAGCAGCAGGGCTTGCTCGTCGTTGAGGGCAAAGATGCGTTGCGGGTTCGCATGTTCCCATAGATCCGGCTGCCAGTTGTACTCAAACACTGCCCGGAGGGCGCTCTTGACCTGCGCGGGATCGAGCAGATCGCCCAGGCCCGCGAGATGCGCGAGCCATTGGCCGATCACCTGGTCTGACAAGCAGCCCTCGCCATACTGGTACTTGGGCGCATCGGCCGGGTCATAGGGCTGGACATAGTACTCGCCATTGAACAGCTCGCGCTCGATGCGCGCCCTGCCGCTGCAGTAGAGTCGCTCGTACTCGGCGGCGCTGTCTGCGTCTCCCAAGTAGCGTGCCATCTCGGCGCCAGCCTTGAGCGCTCCGAGATACAGGGTGCCGACCATCGTGTTCGGCCCTACGAACTCGATGTCGTACGTATTGTGCTGGATGCCCTCCATGACGCCGTCGCGATCCGCATCCCACTGGACCCAGGCATACTCCAGAGCGCGCTTGACGTCGGGCCACAGCGAGCGGAGCCAGTCATCATCGCCGCAGAGGCGCCAGTCCCGATAGACCTTGATGATGCCGCCCATCTGCCCATCGGCAGCAGCGTGAAACTCCCAAGGTGGGCTGCCCAACGGCAGTTGCAGGCGAAAGCCCATACGCCCATCGGGCCGCATGTTGTAGCGATAGTCGGCGTTCCGCAGCGAGCGCTCGAGCTCGGGGAACAGAAAAGCCACGGTTTGGGCATAGTTCCAGACGTGGGTGCAGCTGCCCTCACAGCAGCCGCTGTCGCAATGACAGCCCTCCCAGCCGTAGAAGGTGCCGTCCTCGAGCCGCATCACGGTTGGCGTGTGCAAGATCGAGGCCTGGCTCGACACGGCGTCGAGCACATAGCGGGGCAGGTCAGAGGCAAAGAGCACATCGTGAAAGCCCAACGTCTCGCGGTGCAGGCGCTCGGCGTTGGCGGCATAGTAGCGGGCGACTGCGAGGGCGTCGGCCCATTGCGTCGCGTAATAGTTGCGCCAGGTCGGGGCGTTCTCGCAGGCGCACCCGCCACCACCGCTCTCGCACCAGTATTTGGCCGCGTTGGGCCAGTGCCAGGTGATGAGGAAGGTCACGTCTCGAGTCTCGCCGGGGTTCAGCGTGAGCTGCGCCCCCAGAGTGCCCACGTCGGCCAGGCCGCGCGCCGATGGGCCATACTCGCGAGGCGCCAGGGAGCCGTCAGTGCTGAGATGGTCCCAAAAGTCGTGCATCATGTCGACCCAGGCGCCGCGGAGCCAGTGCGTTTGGCAAAAGCCCTCTGGCCAGGTCGTCGAGAGCGCCAGCGTGCCATAACGCGCTGAGTCGGCCGGCACGGTAGGGTTGCTCAGGAACAGGCTGCGCAGGCCGGCGGACGCGACGCTGGCGTTGACGTTGCCACCGAGGCCGTTGTCGGCGCCAGCGCTGACCGCGATGTCTCCCGTGCCCGCGTAGCCCACGGGATTCTGCATGTTGCCGGCGATGGTGACGGCCACCTTGCGCTCGCCCGGGTTGTGCACTCGATAGGTGAGTACGGCGATGGGCAGGCCAGAATCATCGGCGTTCATCGGAATAAAGGGGCTGAACGCCTCCAGTGAGACCTGCACGGGCAGTCGGGGGTCGGCCAGGCTCAGCCAGGCAAAGGGGAACTCGCCGCGGAAGACGCCCTCGCGCATGTGAGGGAAGCCCGAGCCATCGAGGCGTGTCACACCAAAGCCAAACCCGCCAAACCGCGCGCGGCCGGTGCCATTGTATGGGGGCGTTGGCGGGCTCTGGAGCACTCGCGTCACGGGCTCGCCGCCCTCGGGTTTGGCCCAAATCGTAAAGAAGGCGTACGGCAGCAGACAGCCCTTGTTGGGCCGATTAAAGATCTCCCAGTCCACCAGGCTGCCCCGCCCCGAGAGCGACACGCAGCCCGTGCCGATGCCGCCCAGAGGAAAGGCGATCTCGCGTTGCTGTCGTCCGCGATACTCTAGCCGTTTGCCCCAGTCATAGAGCTGCTCATGCGTAAAGAAAGAGGCCTTGGTCATCTCTCACCTCTCAGCGATGCTCGCGAATCCACACTGCCATCTCACCGGGCGTACGATTGGCCCAAGCAAAGTAGGGCACGGCCACCAAGCGCACTGGCTCGGCCACGTCGATATCCGGCGAATAGAGAGTGTCGTCCCAAGCGGCCGTACTGGCTCGCAGTCCTTCGCCTGTGATGGTGACCACGCCGCCCGCCAGGTCGGCATCCCAGCCGAGATCGAGGCGCGCGTCTCGCGGCAACGACAGGTCAAACAGGGCGCGGCCATTATCGACTTGCTCAAAGCAATAGACCACTGGGCCGCGCTGTAGCGCCACCTTGCCGATAGTGTCGCGAGAGAGCGGATGCGCGCGCACCCGCTCGACGGGCATAGCCAACGAGAGGCGCACGCGGTCTCCCGACTGCCAGGTGCGTTTGAGCAAGACATAGCCGTCCTGGCACAACGGCTCGGGGGCGATGGGGCGATCGTTCACGGTTATAGTCATCTCGCGGCACCAGCCGGGCCAGCGTAGGGCCAGCGTCCACTCGGCCGGCTGGTCGCAGTCGACGACCAGGGACACGTCGCCCTTCCAGGGATACGCGGTCTCTTGGCTCAGCGTGACGGAATGCCCGCCGACAGCGATGTGCGCCTTGCCCTGAACATAGAGGTGCACGTAGACGGCGTCGGGAGCCGTGGCATAGACGTACTGGCCGAGCGAAGCAATCAGCCGCGCGATATTCATGGGGCAGCACGAGCAATCGTACCACTCTTTGCGCTGGGGCGTGAGGTCTGTGTGGTAGCGCAGGTCCGGGCGGTATTGCTGATGCTCCCAATCCATCTCCAGGGGGTTGGAGTAAAAGAAGCGGTCGCCCGCCAACGAGACGCCGCTGATGGTACCATTGTACAGCGCCCGCTCCATGACGTCGGCGTAGGCGCCGCGTGGTTCGAGCTGCAACATGCGCTGCGCCCAGAACACCAGCCCGATGGCGGCGCAGGTCTCGGTATAGGCCACCTCATTGGGCAGGTCATAGTCCACAGTAAAGCGCTCGCCCCAGGCGAGCGAGCCGATGCCGCCCGTGACATACATGCGGCGCTCGGTCACATTCCGCCACAACGTCTGGCAGGCTTCATAGAGCGAGAGGTCGCCGGCCTCGCGAGCGACGTCGGCCATGCCCGAGTAGAGGTACATGGCGCGCACCGCGTGGCCTTCGGCCGTCTTTTGCTCGCGCACGGGCAGGTGCGCCTGGCAATAGTCATAGCCTCCAGCGTGATAATCCTTGATGGGATCCTCGCCGCGGGCTAGGGCCTCTTGGGTGAAATAGTGAGGTTGGGTGCCGCGCTCGTCGATAAAGAACTTGCTGAGCGCCAGATACCGTGGCTCTCCAGTGACCTGGTAGAGCTTGACGAGCGCCAGCTCGATCTCTTCGTGACCGGGATAGCCGCGCTTTTGGCCGGGCCGGGGGCCGAACACGGTGTCGATATAGTCCGCGTAGCGCCGCATCACCTGCAAGAAGCGATCTTTGCCCGTCGCCCGATAGTAGGCCACAGCCGCCTCGATCAGATGGCCGGCGCAATACAGCTCATGACAGTCACGGAGGTTGGTCCAACGGTTCTGCGGCTCGACCACGGTAAAGTGCGAATTGAGGTACCCATCGGGTTGTTGTGCAGCGGCCAACAG
Organism: Anaerolineales bacterium; assembly: GCA_039680625.1. Lineage (GTDB taxonomy): Bacteria > Chloroflexota > Anaerolineae > UBA1429 > UBA1429 > JAAYDS01. The sequence continues at coordinate 7,233 of JBDKSN010000156.1, forward strand.
CTCGACGGCATCATCGACCAGTGCCTCTAGCTCGGGATCGGGCACTTTGGCCAGGCTGTAGGCGGCCGCCTCGATCCACTTGGCTACGTCGGAATCCCAAAAGATGTGCGGCGGGTTGGGGTCGCCCGGCTTCCACTGCAGCTTGAGGGCCTCAAAGCGGCCGGTCTCGGTGCAGCGTTGGTATTCGAGGGGTATGGTGACCCGGCGGTTGACCTCGATCCGTGGTGCCCAAAAGCCGCCCTGGAGATCGACCTGGTCGAGGGGCACCGGGGTGAGGTGCGCCTGCGGAGCGGTCATATCGTGCCTCCCTATGCGTATCCACATGCCGTTGCATGGTATGCGGGGGGCGTGTTTGACGCAAGCGACGCTTGCCAAGGGAGAGTGAGCTGGCTATGCTGAGGCAAGTGCGGTTCAATGCACAAGGAGGTAACATGACCGTGTTTGCCAATGCCGACGAACTGGTGACCGTACTCGATGCGACCGTAGCCAAACTCCAGCAAGACGAGCGCTTTGCCACGCGCATCGCCAACGCCAACATGTCGATCGGGTGGAAGATCACCGATCTCGGCGCCGAGTATACGATGACGCTGGCCAAGGGGCAGCTTACGGGCGCGGTTGGCGGCGCAGATGCTGCCACCATCGCTGTCTCTTGCACGTCAGACGTATTCGACAAGCTGCTCACGGGCAAGCTCAGCGCCGAGTCGGCGTACATGTCGGGGGCGCTGCGTCTGCGGGGCAACGAGTGGACGGCCGAGTCTGCCGCCAGCTATCTCTACTATATGGTGCCAGCCTACAAGGCTGCACGAGGCATCGCCTAGGCCGACACACGTCGGCCGGGCTCGCCCGGGCGCCCTTGGTACGTGACCCCACGCACGCTCGGCTCGATGCCGGGCGTGCGCATTGGCTTCGTACTGGGCTGGCTGGGTCGACGACTGGAAGAGCAGGAGGGACAATGCGACGGGGTTACGGGCACATGGTGCTGGATGATTACGTTCACCGGTTGCGAGCGCTGGAGGCACGTCGAGCAGAGCGCCTGGCGGCGCTACAGACGGCAGAAGATGCGCTCGCCTATTGCGCCGAGGTACAGCGGCAGGCGCGCGCCTGTCTTGGCCCCCTCCCCGAACGCACGCCGCTCAACGCGACCGTGACGGGCACCCTGAGCCGCGGGACCTATCATATCGAGAAGCTGACCTATGAGAGCCGCCCCGGCGTGCTCGTCTCAGCGAACTTGTATGTGCCTGAACATCTGACGCAGCCAGCGCCGGCCGTGCTCGGCACCTGTGGCCATTCTGAAGAGGGCAAGGCCTATCCCTCCTACCAGGCGTTTTGCCAACGCCTGGCCAAGGCCGGATTCGTCGTGCTCGTGTTTGACCCGATCAACCAGGGCGAGCGCGACCAGTACTATGGCCTGAGTGACCGCGACGCGGTCGACGGTTGCGTCGCCGCCCACAACATGATGGGCAAACAACTCGAGCTGTTGGGCGACTGGTTCGGTGCCTGGCGGCTATGGGATGGCATCCGCGGGCTGGACTATCTACTGACCCGCCCCGAGGTCGACCCACAGCGGGTCGGCGTCACGGGCAACTCGGGGGGCGGCACCATGTCGACCTGGCTGTTTGCTGCAGACGATCGCTTGACCATGGGCGCGCCCTCGTGCTTTGTGACGACGTTCCTGCGCAATCTGCAGAACGAAGAGGCCGCCGATGTCGAGCAGTATCCCCCCACGGCGCTCGCCCGGGGCCTGGAGATGGTTGACTTTGTGCTTGGGCGCGCGCCGCACCCCTTGATCCTTCTAGGGCAACGGTACGACTATTTCGACCACCGCGGCTTTTTGCAGGCGGTGAACGATGCCCAGCGGATCTATACCCTGCTCGGCGCGGAAGACCAGTTCGCCTGGTGCCTGGGCAACCACGAGCACGGCTATCACGCCGACATTCAAGAGGCCATGGTGAGCTTTTTCGCGCAGCAGGCTGGCCTGGGAGCAATCGAGGTGCCCGAGCCAGACGATCCCTTGCCCGAGGAGGACCTACGGGCTGCGCCGCAGGGGCAGGTGCTGTTGGCGGGCGCGACGCCGATCCCCAACCTGATCGCTCGGCGGGCGGCCGAGCTGGTGGCACACGCGCCCACGCTGGCGTCGACAGAGCTCAGGGCGACGATCGAGCGCGTCTTGCAGCTGCCTGTGCGGGAGGAGGTATGTGACTATCGCGTGTTGCGTCCAGCGCACCAAGGCGATCGCACCATCGGCCGCTATGCGATCGAGACCGAGCGTGACATCCGCGCCATCTTGCGTCGGGTCATGCCACCGGGGGCCGAGGGCGTGTACTCGCTCGACGCCAGGCCTCTCACTCGACTATGGCTACCCCATCTGTCGGCCGAAGAGGATCTGGTCCGCGATCCGCTGGCGGTGGCCCTGGCGGATGAGGGCGAGCTGTTTGCCCTGGATGCCCGTGGGTTAGGCGAAACGATGCCCGACGAGGCCGGCTCGTTCTGGGGCCACTATGGCATGGATTACATGGCTCACGGCCACGCGCAACTGTTTGGCGAGTCATACTTGGGGCGCAGGGTATATGACGTACTGTGCGCCGTCGACCTGCTCTGCGACCGTGGCGCCGAGGCTATTGTGCTCTACGGGCGCGGCCAGGGCGCACTGCTGGCCCTATTCGCCGCGCTGTGCGATGGGCGCATCAACCACGTGACCCTGCTCAACCTGCCTACATCTTTCGAAAGCCTGGCTGCGCAGCCCATCGTCCTCTGGCCCGCGGCCAACTTTCCGCGGGATGTGCTGCGTTGGTGCGATATCCCCGCCTGCCTTGCTGCTTTGGGCAGTCGCGCCACCGTGCGCGATCACGACCTGCCCGAACTGAGCTGACGTGCTAGAGGGCCAGATAGCGCAAGCTTGCTCGCGCCATCTAGCCCTCCACACCATCAACGTCTGCGCCCAAAGAGGGCTAGCAACAAGATCGCGCCCAACAGGGCCACCAGGAACGACCGTAGGTTAAAGCCGGCTACGCCATGGCCACCCAAGAGGCTCATCACGAGGCCGCCGACCAACCCACCGCCGATGCCGAGCAGGATGTCTTTGAGCAGCCCTTGTTGCCGGTTGGTGCCCATGATGATGCTGGCCGCCCAACCCGCCAACCCACCGATGATGATCCAGCTCAGAATCCCCATTGTCTGTGTCCTTTCCCCTATTGCGGACCGGTCAGGAATGCCGGTCCATCGAGGCGAGCGTATCGACCAATCGCCAGCGTGGCGCCCGTGCGTCGTTGCTGTGTACCAATACGTAGCCCGTGCAGAGAAGGTGCGCTGATCTCTCGTTCATTGCGCAGTGATCTCTTCATGCTGACGTTATGTCAAAACGACATCCTTCTCGGCACACGTCGCATTCAGTTCATGCGGCGCTCGACCTCGATCGTGCACTCGGCTGCTAGGGCAGCGACCGCGCCGATCGCCATCCACACGGGCACCAGCAACACGCCGAGCGCGCCTAGCGTGAGGGGGAGCTCGACCAGCGTGCGGCCGTCGCTCTCGCGGACGACCAGGTGGCGTACATTGCCTTCGTGCAGCAGATGTCTGACTTGGGCGACGAGGGCGTCACCACTCACGCGGAACCGTTCCTGTCGGGTCTTGTGCACAGTCATCAGCACTCCTCGCCGTCGAGATCGGCAAGCCACGCTTCGGAAACAAGGCCTGCCGCTCCTACCACTCTTTCGCTCGTTTGCGTCGCTCGCACTTGGTATCGTACACACAATTGCGGCGCGCTGCATCTGCCAATCGGTGGGCATGCCAGCGCACCGCTGTTGGCAGAGCTTGCGGTGAGACTGAGGGCGGCCTATAGTACGCCGCGATACCGCCCCAACACCACGGCTGCCACGAGCCAGAGGAGCGCAACTTGAGAATCCGCCTGCTCGACGCGTCTTCGTCCAAGGATCGCCGCGCCTGGATCGAACTGCCCCAGCGCCTCTATGCCGCCGTGCCCCAATGGGTGCCTCCGCTACGCAGCGATGCGCTCTTCCCTTTCGATCGCAGGGCGAACCCCTTTTATGTAGACTCAGACGCGGCGTTCTTTGGCGCTTGGCAGGGCGACCGGCTGGTCGGTCGCATCGCCGTGCTCGACAACCGGCGCTACAATGCGCACAACCATACGCGCACGGCCTTCTTCACGCTCTTTGAGGCCGAGGATGACGACACCGTGGCGCGAGACCTGTTCGCGGCGGCCATGGATTGGGCGCGTACCCGCGGGCTGGATGAACTGCGGGGGCCACGGGGGTTCGGCCCCCTCGACGGCCTCGGCCTGCTCGTGCAGGGTTTTGAGCACTTGCCCGCCATGGGCATCCCCTACAACCCGCCCTACTATCCGCGGCTGGTCGAAGCGCAGGGATTGACTGGCATCGAGGACCTCCATTCGGGCTACATCGAGCGCACGGCGGCCATCCCGCTCGAGGTGCACGCGGTGGCCGAGCGGGTCATGGCCCGCCGTGGTCTGCGTGTGGCCACCTATACCAGCAAGAGGGAGCTACGCACGGTGGTGCCCGCCTTTCGCGAGCTCTACAATCGCTCACTGGCTCTGGTTGGCGACAATTATCCCTTGACCGAGGCGGAGATCGGCGTCCTGGCCAAGCAGCTGCTGGCCATCGCCGAGCCCGAGTTGATCAAGCTCGTCTATCGAGGGGATGAGCTGGCGGGCTTTATCCTCGCCTATCCGAACATCGGGGTGGGCCTTCAGCGCTGCCACGGCCGACTGTGGCCCTTGGGCTGGACGCAGTTGCTGGCTGAGCGTCGGCGTACCGTGCTGGTCGATGTGAACGGCATGGGTATCGCCCAAGAGCACCAAGGCCTGGGCAGCGCAACAGTGCTGTTGAGCACAGTGATCCAGACCCTGCTCGACTCGCGCTTCCAGCGCGCCGAGCTGGTGCAGATCCGCGCGAGCAACGACCGCATGCAGCGCGAGATGGCCCGGCTGCCGATCGATTGGGCCAAAGTGCATCGCGTGTATGCGCGTGCGCTCTAGCCCTCTGGGATGCGGTGCCGCCTCAACGGTCGCCGGCGAAAAAGCTCACGCCCAATACGCCTGGCCCGGCATGGGTCGTGATCGACGCGCTGAGCGGCAGCACGGGCACATGGTTCTGCCCCGTCACCTGGCCCACCCTTGCGGCCAACGCGGCGGCTTCGGTCGCATTGTCGCCATGCAGCACGCTGAGCCAGGCGGAGTCATCATGCGGGCATTGCTCGCCGACTAGCTCGACCATGCGGTCGACAGCTCGCGGGTAGGTGCGCACCTTCTCATAGGGCGCCACCTGCCCCTCAGCAAACGTGAGGATGGGCTTGACCTGGAGCACCGTGCCCACCAGCGCAGACGCCCGGCCGATGCGGCCGCCTCGCTGCAAGAACTCGAGGCTGGGCACGAGAAAGTAGATGCGACAACGACCGCACAGCGACTCGACTCGCGCCACGATCTCGTCTGGTGGTGCGCCGCGTTCGCTCCAGGCTACGGCTTCTTGTACGATGCTCCCCAAGCCCGAGGCGATGGAATGCGTGTCGATGATCCGGATGTCGGCCTCTGGGAAGCTGTTGGCTCGCGCCAGCTCGGCCGAGCGCACGGTGCCCGACACGAGGACCGAGGGGTGCAGCGAAAGTACGGTGTCGGCACGCTGAAAGGCGCGCTGATAGGCCTCGACCAAGGCGCGCGGTTCTGGCGCGGCAGTCTTGGGCGGCTCGGCGGAGCTGATCAGCCGCTCGATGAACTGCTGTCTGGTGATCGTGCGCTCTTCTTCATAGCTCTCTTTGCCGAACAGGATGATCTGCGAGACGACTTGGACGCCGTGCTCGTCGGCATAGCCAGCGGGCAGGCTCGCGGTGGTATCGGTGACGATGGCGCAGCTGACGCGGTGGTCCTGGTCGAACATGGTCGTCTCGCTCCTCCCCCTGGTTGCCCTACAGACGACGTCGCCGGCAGTATAGCATGGGCGCGCCGGGGCAACCACCGGCTCGCTACAAGCAATCACGACCTGGTCGCTTGATTAACCAAGGCTCGGCCGGCAATGCAGGCCAGCTTTTGACAGGCTTGGGTCGCAACCTACAATGGTCTCGCCGGGGCAGCCGCCTGCGCTGAGCCGCGCATGATCCGACAGGAGCAACAGTGATGTCTACAGAGCGCCGTGGCCTGCTCATCGTCTACACGGGCAACGGCAAGGGCAAGACGACGGCGGCGCTGGGCCTGGTCCTGCGGGCGGTTGGGCAGGGGCTACGCTGTTGCGTGATCCAGTTCCTCAAGAGCGCTCGCGGCCGCTGGGGCGAGACGGTGGTGGCCGAAAAGCTGGGCATCGAGTGGCACCAGATGGGGCGCGGCTTTGTCTTTCGCCCAGAAGCGCAGACACAGGATGCCGCGCTGGCCCGCGAGGCCTGGGCACTTGCCCAAGAGCGCATCCTCAGTGGCGAGATCGACCTCATCGTCCTCGACGAGTTCTCGTACCTGTTCGAGTTTGGCTGGCTGAATGCGGCCGAGGTGGCGCGTTGGCTCAGCGAGCAACGCCCCAAGCAACTGCACGTGGTGGTCACCGGCCGCAACATGCCCGAAGCGCTCGTCGAGATGGCCGATCTGGTGACGGAGATGGTGTTGGTCAAGCATCCCTACGATGCCGGAATTGGCGCTCAGGCGGGCATCGAGTTCTAGGAGGGATTGTGGAGCGATGGGAAGAGGCCCTGTGCCAAGGCATTGGGCCACTCGATGAGCAAGCCATGGCCCAGGCAGCGGTGCGCCAGAATGCTCTGACCAAGCCTGCGGGGAGCCTGGGCCGCCTCGAACGCGTGGCGCTTCAAGTGGCGGGCATTACCGGGCAGGCGCGGCCGGTGATTCGCTCCAAGGCGATCATCACCGCCGCCGGCGATCACGGCGTCGTGGCTGAGGGTGTCAGCGCCTACCCGCAGGTGGTCACTGCACAGATGGCGCTGAATGTGCTTCATGGCGGCGCAGCGGTCAATGTGCTGGCGCGACACGTGGGGGCGCGCGTCTTGCTGGTCGATGCAGGGATCATCGCCACCCTGCCCGAACATCCGGCTCTGCTCAGCCACAAGCTCGGCGCAGGCACGGGCAACATCGCGCGTGGGCCGGCCATGTCGCGCGCCCAGGCGCAAGAGGCGCTGCAGCTGGGCATCTCTGCCGTGCAGCGCGAGCGTGCGGGCGGGTTGGATATCGTCGGCACCGGCGATCTGGGCATCGGCAACACGACGCCCTCGGCGGCGATCTGCGCCGCGCTGACCGGAGCCGACCCGGCGATCGTCTGCGGCCGAGGCACAGGCGTGGACGACGCAGGGCTACAGCGCAAGATCGACGTCGTGGGCCGTGCCTTGGCCGTCAACCAGCCCGACCCGCACGATGCGCTAGGCGTGTTGGCGAGCGTAGGCGGTTTCGAGATCGGCGTCATCGCGGGCACTGTATTGGGGGCGGCCATCGAACGCATCCCTGTGGTTGTGGATGGCTACATCTCGACCGCTGGCGCGATGATCGCTGTTGGGCTGGTGCCCCAGTGCCGCGACTATATCATCCCCGCGCACCGCTCAAAGGAGCGCGGCCACGGGCTGATGCTCGACTGGTTGCAGAGCGAGCCGCTGCTCGCCCTGGACATGCGCCTCGGCGAGGGCACCGGCGCCGCCCTGGCCATCGGTATTGTCGAGGCGGCCTGCCGCGTGCTGGACGAGATGAGCACTTTCGACGAGGCCGGCGTCGCTGGCCGAGAGAACTGATGCCCAGAGCAAGCTGGCTTGGCCGCGCCCGCGGTATCGCTTCGGCACAGCTTCTGGGACTCGCCGCGGCGATGCAGTTCCTGACCGTATTGCCTCCTGTGGTTCGGCGCACCTTCAGCCCGCGCGAGATGGGCGCGGCGGTGGGCCTGTTCCCGCTGCCGGGGCTGCTGATCGGCCTGATCGTGGCCGGCGCGTGGCTCGGGTTGTATTCGCTCGTGGGGCCATTGCTCGCGGCTGCGCTGGCGCTGGCGATCTGGGTGGTGCTCACCGGCGCGCTGCATCTTGATGGCCTGCTCGACTCGTGCGACGGTCTCTTGGGCGGGCACACGCCAGAGCGGCGCCTCGAGATCATGCGGGACCACCACATCGGCGCCTTTGCGCTGGCGGGCGGCGTGTTACTGTTGATGCTCAAGGGCGCTGCGCTCGCCGAACTGCCCGCAAGCGACTGGCGCCTCTTGGCCTTGGCGCCGGTGGTGGCCCGCGGTGGGCTGAGTTTGGCCGTAGTAACCCAGCCCTATGCACGCCCACAGGGCACGGGGGCGACGCTCAAGGCCGAATCGGGTCCGGTGCAGGCCGTGCTAGCGGCGGCGCTCACGGTGCTCATCTCCCTGGCTCTGGGCAACGATGTCGGCCTGGCCATCGCAGGTGGCACGTTGCTAGTGCAGGCGGCGGTGGTCGCCTTCGTGCGGCACAAGATCCCCGGGCTGACGGGCGATAGCTATGGCGCGCTCGTCGAGCTGGGCGAGCTCGCCGCGGTGCTCTGCATCGCAGTCGTTTGAAGGAGAAGACATGCCACGGATCTATCTCGTGCGGCACGGAGAGACTCGCGCCAACGCCGAGATGCGCTACCAGGGGCAGAACGACACGCCTTTGAGCGAGGCGGGGATCGAACAGGCGCAACGCCTCGCCGAGCGGCTCAGGAGCGAGGCGATCGAGCGTCTCATCTGCAGCGACCTGGCCCGCGCCTGGCAGACGGCCGAGCCTGTAGCGCAGGCCTTGGGCCTGGCAATCACGCCCGATGAGCGGCTGCGCGAGATCGATGTGGGCGAATGGGAGGGGCTCACTTTCGGCGAGATCGAGCAGCGTTACCCGGCGCTCGCTGCCGAGTGGGACCACGCTGGGCCTGAGGTGCGCATCCCCGGGGGCGAATCGGCCAACGACGTGGCCCGGCGAGCCGAGGCGGTGCTGGCCGAGTTGCGCTCCGCTCCCGACGAGAGCAGCATCCTGCTGGTGACTCATGGCGGTTGGGTGCAGACCTTTATGTGCGTGGCGCTGGGCGTCGAGCTGCAACGGCGGTATCAGTTCCGCGTGCGCAATACGGCGGTCAGCATCGTCTCGCTGTATGGCGAGTTTGCCCTGCTCGATCTGTTCAACGATGCGCATCACCTCAAAGGGCTGGCTGGCTGAGATGGGCGAGCTGATCGTGATCCTCGGCGGAGCGCGCAGCGGCAAGAGCAACTTTGCCGAGCGCCTGGCGCTGGCGCGCGGGCACGAAGATGTGCTCTATATCGCGACGAGCCAGGCCCTGGACGAGGAGATGGCGGAGCGTATCGCGCGGCATCGTGCGGCGCGGCCGACGGGCTGGCGCACGATCGAGGAGCCGTTGCAGCCCTCCCTCGCGCTCTCGGCAGCGCAAGAGGCGGTGGTCGTGCTGGACTGCATGACGGTGCTGGTCAGCAATCTGCTGTTGACTCAGGGCGACCCCGAACAGGGCGCAGCGTTGCCCGATGCCGATGTGCTCGAAGCGCAGGTCGAAGGTGAAGTGCGCGCCATCCTCGCGGCGGCTGGCACACGTCGCGGGCCGACGATCGTGGTGAGCAACGAGGTGGGGTTGGGCTTAGTGCCGCCCTACCCGCTTGGCCGCATCTATCGCGATGTACTCGGGCGCGCCAACCGCCTGTTGGTCGAGGCAGCCAGCGTAGCCTACTTGCTCATCGCGGGATTGCCGATCGACCTCAAGCGCCTGTCTGCCCTGGACGATCCTCTTGGTGAGGACAGAGGACAACCGTGAGGACGAACGCTCAGCAGATCACGCCGGCGGGCTCTCCGCACGGCCAGCCCCCACCTCAGTACGGCACACGCACATAGGTGCCGGTCTTGCTGCTCAACACATAGGCGAGGCCGTTGGTGTTGCCGTCCGAGTCGCGCAGGATATAGCCGTGCTCAAAGCGTTGAAAGAGCACGACGCCATCGCCAAAGCCGCGCTCGGTGTCGGTGCCCCAGCCGATGTTGGCGCGCAGGGCGTCGTTGTTGCACCAGATGTAGCCAAAGCCACGTTCGGGCAAGTCTAGGCCCGAGGGCTCCTCGAGGTCACAAGTCTTGTTAGGCATGCCCTCTTGCCAGGCGGTCTCGTCGTCGGGGAACATCTGCCATCTACCGCCCGTGCTATCATCCGCTCCGATCGTCACCAGGAACAGATCAGCATCTTCCGACCAGTACATATGACCATACTCGAAAGGTTGCTCGGCCCACAGGCCGTCGATCGGCTCGGCTTCGAGCGGGCAGCCGAGCGCATCGCGATAGGTGTACCATAGATCGGCAAAGATGCCTGTGACAGTGGTCGAACAGGTCAGCGTGCTCGCCGACCCCGTCGTGGGGATTGGCGCAGGCGGCGTCGTCGGCACCATGGTGACGGGCGTCGTCGGCCGACGAGTGGCCGTGCGCGTCGTCGTGGGCGCCACAGACGGCTGTTTTGTCGCGCTGGCTAGCTCTGGCGAGGGAGATTCGGTTGGCAGCGACGTATCGGTGGGCAAAGGCTCCTGCGTCGCTGTCGGCGCGACCGCGGTGGCAGACGCCGTCAACGCGGGTTGCGCCGTCGCCGTCGTCTGTGGTCCAGCGCTCCCGCGGCGCGATGCCGCCCAGACACCGCCAACGACAAGCAACAGGGCTACGATGCCTCCGACAACGCCCCACAGCCAACGTGGCCGTGCGGCGCGTGGCGGTTGCCGGAGCGCGTCGGCCAGCCGCATGGCCACCGCCGTGGCGCTCTGTGGACGCCGAGCAGCCTCGGGATGCAATAGGACGGCAAAGGCCCGATCCACCGCGCGAGGCAACGACGGGTTGAGGCGTGTTGCCGAGGGCGGGGCCAGGGCGGCCTGGCGCTCGTAGGGCAGGCCCGTGTCTTCTCGGGCGGCATGCACGTCCTTGCCCGTGAGCCACTGAAAGGCGAGCGCTGCCAAGGCATAGCGATCGGCCGCGGGCGACAGGTCTTGCGGGTTAACCTGTTCGGGCGCGGCATAGAGCGCTACCATCGCGCGCGTGGCTTGGTCGGCACCTTGTAGCGTGGCGACAGCCATCGCATCGAGCAGCAGGGCGCCCGTGTTGTCGTCGACCAGGATGCACGCCGGGCAGAGCGCGCCATGGCTGACTCCAGCCTGGTGGAGCGCGTCGAGCGCCTCGGCGAGCTGACGGATATAGGCCAACACTTGGGCAGGCTCGGCCGGCCCGGCGCCTGGCTGCCAGGTAGGGCCGAGCGGGCTAGCCGACACGTACTCGTGCACCAGAAAGGCGATCTCTTGGTCACGCTCCAGGCTCAGCAAGCGCAGGACGCCCGGATGCACCACGTTGACAACGCGCTCAGCGCGGGCCACCAGCCGTGGCCAAAGGCTCTCGTCATCTGCCAACGCAGGGGGCAGAACGCGCACGAGGACTGGCCGGCGATATTGCAGGTCCATCGCCCGATACACCTCTGTGCCGCACCACGAGCCTACCTGGGCGTCGATGCGGTAGCGATCCTGCAACGTTCGACCGATCATACTTCCTCCAGTGCCTGCGCAACTATGAGCCCCATTATAGAGCAAGCCTGCATGGCACCCAAGCTGTGAGCATCTGCGCTGGCGAACGCAACCGCATCTCGGCTTGCTCCGACGCCTGCTGCGGAGTATGCTCGCCCCACATTGCCAGGAGGGATGCGCCTTGCTGATCGATGAATTGCTGACGACATTGCCGCCGGAATGGCCTAGCGACCTGTTGCCCGAGATCCAACAGCAGGTGGCCGCTGCGGGCACCAAGGTTGTGGTACTCGACGACGACCCCACCGGCACCCAAACTGTGCATGACGTTGCCGTCCTCACCGACTGGAGCGTGGACTCGCTCCAAGAGGCGTTGCGCGACCCTGCGCCGGTGGTCTATGTGCTCACCAATTCGCGTAGCCTGTCGACCAGAGCCGCCGTTGCGCGCACGCAAGAGATCGCGCAGCATCTGGTGGCCGCGTCTCAAAGCATGGGCCGGCCGTTTGTGGTGGACAGCCGCTCAGATTCGACGCTGCGCGGCCACTACCCCGCCGAGACTGACGCTCTAGCTGAGGTGCTGGGCCCCTTCGACGGCCTCTTGCTGGTGCCCTTCTTTCGCGAAGGCGGCCGCTTGACCATTCGCGACGTGCACTATGTCCTCGAGGGCGATCGCGCCGTGCCCGCGGCCGACACCGAGTTTGCGCGCGATGCCGCCTTTGGCTATCGCCATTCGAACCTGCGCGATTGGGTCGAGGAAAAGACGGCGGGCCGAGTGCCAAGTAGCGAGGTGCGCTCGGTGTCGCTCGCCATGCTGCGGCAAGGCGGCCCGGAGGCGGTTGCGGCGGCACTCGAAGAACTGAGCGCCGGCCAGCCATGCGTCGTCAACGCCGTGTCCTATCGCGACCTCGAGGTGTTGGTAGCCGGCCTATTGCGCGCCGAGGCGCACGGGAAGCGGCTGCTCTACCGGACAGCGGCGTCTTTTGTGCGGGTGCGCGGCGGCATCACGCCTGCGCCGCTCTTGCGGTCGCGCGACCTGCCTCGTGGCACGGATCGCGCTGGCGGCCTGGTGGTCGTCGGCTCGTATGTCGCCAAGACAACGGCTCAGCTCGAAGCAGCCCTGGCCATGCCCGAGGTCGTGGGCCTCGAGGCGGCCGTGCCCCGCCTGCTCGATGGCGCGACTCGCGAGGCAGAGATCGCTCGCCTGAGCGCCACGGTGGACGAGAGCCTCATGGCCGGGCGGGACACGATCGTCTACACGAGCCGGGCGCTAGCCTCGACGACAACGGGCGCGAGCGATCCGTTAGCTATCGGCGCGCAGGTCTCTGACGCTCTGGTGAGCATCGTACAACGCCTCCGGGTTGCGCCGGCCTGGCTGATTGCCAAAGGGGGTATCACCTCGTCAGACGTCGCCACGCGCGGCCTCGGCGTGCGCCGCGCCTGGGTGCTCGGCCAGGCAATCGCAGGCATTCCGGTGTGGCAGACCGGGCCCGAGAGCCGCTGGCCGGGACTGACCTATGTCGTTTTCCCTGGCAACGTCGGCGGGCCAGGAGCGCTAGCCGAGATGATGGCCATCCTCCGCGAGGCCCGGCAGCCGACCCAGGGCACGGATGCTTGAGAGAGCTCCAAAGAAGGACTTGGCGTAGGAGGAGACGATGAGCGATCGAAAGACGCTAGCGAGCGCTCGGCCGCGGCTCCCGCGATTGGTGGGCGATGCGTGGTACCTCACCGCCCCGCCCGACCTGGGCGAGCTTGGCGGGCCAGACTGCCAGGTGGTGGATCACACGATCTTTCAAGCGCACGATGGCACCTGGCAGCTTTGGGCCTGCATACGCGGCACGCGCGTGGGGCGCGTGTTGTATGCCTGGGAATCGCCCTCGCTACGGCAGATGCGTTGGGAGCCACGCGGCATCGTCATGCGCGGCGAGGAGCGCTATGGTGAGAGCATCAACGATTGGAACGGCGAAGAGTGGATCCAGGCGCCCCACGTGATCCATACGCGCAGCCGGTATTGGATGTTCTACGGTGGGCACAACACCGAGCTAGGGCAATGTCAGATCTGCCTGGCCACGTCACTCGACGGTCGACGGTTCATGCGCTATGCTAACAATCAAGGCTACAGCCGGGTCTTTATCGGCCCTGGTGAGGCGCGCGACCCGATGGTGATCGCCATCGATGATGTGTACTACTGCTACTATGCCGGGCACGATGTGGGTGCACGCCAGCCCGGCAAGGTGTATGTGCGCACTTCGACCGATCTGTATCACTGGTCGGCCTATCGCGAGGTATCCTGGGGCGGCCGAGCCAGTGGCTCCGGCCCGTGGAGCGCTGAGTGTCCCTTTGTCGTCGCCCGAGACGGGCTGTTCTATCTGTTTCGCACCTCGGAATATGCGCCCATCGCGCGCACGCACGTCTATTGCTCGGACGATCCCTTGGACTTTGGCCTGGGCCATGATGGCAAGTGGCTTACCACGCTGCGCGTGGCGGCGCCCGAGATCGTCGTGGATGGCGATGACCACTATATCAGCAGCGTGGAGGATCTGACGGGCGGGGTGCAACTCTCCCGCCTCGAATGGCTCTAGCGGGCACCCGCAGACGAGCACGGGCGCGGAACCGGCGTACAAGTGCCCCGCGCCCAGCAGCGCGCCAGCTCTAGTCCTTTCGGTCCCCTCGATCCTCTTGGCCTGCCTCCTCGGCTGCCACCATCTGGCTGATCGCCTCGGTCCATGCGTCGCGCGCTTGCTCAAAGGGCGTGCGCTTGGCGCTGCGCCGCGCAAGCAGAGTGGGGAACTCGGTGATGCGCAACGTGGTACAGCCATAGGGCGCCAGCCAGATATCGATCAAGTCTCCTTGGCCCTTGGCCGGGCTGCGGGGGGGAGGTGCGGCCGCACCGTGATCCTCGCCCCAAGTGGGTACGACGCGGCCCACAGCGCGAAGCTGCACCGGTGGCCAGGCGGCCTGGAATGGGCGCATACCCAGTCGCTGTCGGCCGATCTCGAGCCACTCTTCGGGATAGTGTCGATCGAGGCGGATGCCGATATTCCAGGGTTGCACTGGTTGCACTTGCCAATCTGCCACCGGTGGTTTGCCATTGATCACTGACCAATCATGCTGGAGGTTGGCCGCCATCACCAGCGGGCCAAGGGTCAGCGCCACGCTGTTGTTGTAGCGCGGCTCAGCCACCAGCGGCATCGGGAGGTTGAGATCGATGACCGTGTCTCCCTCCCACGTGCGCTGGATGGGCACGAATCGGCCAGGGGTGAGGTTCTTGCGCGTCCAATCCTCGCCCTGGATCGTCGCCTCATGGCACCAAAGCGGAATACGCAGATAGAGCGTCGTCGTGATGGGCTCCTCAGCCCGCACGGTGATGGTGACGTGCTCCTCAAAGGGATAGTCGGTGTCGACCCAGATGGTGAGCACCGAGTCGTCGTTGCGCACCTGGGTTACCCTGCACGGAGCGTATGAGATGGCCGCCAGCCCCTCGTTGGGCGTCTCCATCCAGAGACTCTGCACGAACTTGGGCCAGCCCTGGTGCATGTTGGCTGTGCAACAGCCATAGTTCGGTTCGAGGCCAAAGATGTTCGCATCTGGCCCGTTGCTGGTATAGATGGGGTCCTCGATCTTGGCACAGCGGATCTGATTCACCTGTTGGTCGTACTGGTGTGCCCACATATCAAAGCGAAAGGCGGCGGGCAGCGCGTTGAACGCGATACGCTCCAAACGGTCGGCCAGAGCAGGATCGCCCAAGATGCTCACCGCCGTCTCGAGCGAGAACATGTACTCAACGATGGCGCATAGCTCGGTACCTTGCGAGGGATTCCTACCCGCCAGATGCTCGTCGCCGCTGAACACGCCGGTCACCTGGCCATGGTAGCGGTCCAGCTCGGCGATGGCGTGCTGGGTGCCGATCTGGTCGAGCACACTGCCCGATTGACGCGACCACACCGCTGGTGCTTTGATGGCCATCGCGTTATTGACCACGTGGGTCAGCATGCTCTGGTCTTCAGGGGCAGTCTTCTCCGTGAACGGGAACTCGAGAAAGTGTGCTTGCCAGTCAAAGCCCTGAGCCTTGACCTTCTCGGCCATGGTCAATAGCCAGTCTTCGCCGGTGATGTCATACAGCCAGTGGATCGACAGCACGAGGTCTGCCCAGCGCATTTGCCCCCAGGAATAGAGCGGCCGCTTGTCCAGCTCTCGATCGAGGCAATGCAGGATTCGGCCGATGACGGCGAGGACACCCTTCTCCCCCCACCAATCGTACCATTGCGTCAGCGCTTTGAGCGCGACGATGACGGGCCAGGGGTCGCGGGCTTCGTAGCGGCCCGTGGCGGTATCTTGCTCTGGGCCGATCCAGCCATCGGGCGCCTGGTGCTCGATGATATACGCTATCCGAGACTCGACTCTATCTTGTAAGATGGGATCGTCGAGCGCCGCAGCCAGCGCGACCATGCCGTCGAGCCAATAGGGAGCGCGCTCCCAGCCCTCGGCTTGGCCACCGAACCACCCGCTGTCGGCAATGTCGGGCCAGAACTCGTCGAGATGGCCGCTCAAACCCGTGGCCTGGATCTGGAGCTGGTTTGCGAGCCAACCTTGTGGCATAATAACGCCTGGTGCGAGTGGTTTGAGAGCTTTGGGTCTTAGTCCTTGTATTGTGGGCATAGCGGTCTCCTGGAGTGTTGTCCGCTGTAGAATAGCAGCGCCAGGCGACTTGCGCAAGGGATCGGGTCAGGCGAGCAGCAACCAGATCTGGCAAGAGACATAACGGAGCGCGATTTCTGGGGTTTGCATGACTGACACTCGCCATTTTCAGCAAGGAGAGGAAAATGCGAAAAGTCGCTATCGTCACCGATTGCACGGCAGACCTACCCGCAGAGCTCGCGGCAAAGCGAGACATCACCATCGTTCCTCTGTACCTGATCTGGGGAGATGAGGAGCTCAGGGCGGGCATCGATATCACGAACGAGGAGTTCTATACGCGTTTGGTCAACGACCCGGTGCTGCCGCATACATCACAGCCCACGCCCGCGGATTTTGTGAACCTGTTTCGCCAGCTGGACGCAGAGCAGATCGTGCTCTTTGTGGTGAGCGAGCAACTCTCGGGCACGTATGCCTCGGCATTGGCCGCCGCAGAGCTCTATGAAGGCAGGGTAACGGTGGTCAATTCGCGTACCGCGTCGATGAGCCTGGGTTGGCAGGTGTTGGCTGCTGCCGATGTGCGCGATCGTGGGGGCTCTGTGGCCGAGATGATCGCGGCAGCAGATGCCGTTCGTCGGTCGTCTCTCTTTCTGCTGTGCCCGATCACGCTCGAGTATCTCTATCGCGGCGGACGACTTGGCGCAGCGACCAAGCTGTTGGGCACTGCCTTGCAGATCAAGCCAATCCTCACGCTCAACCCCGTCGCCGGCGTAATCGAGTCGTTCGAGAAGGTACGCACGCGTGCCAAGTCTCTGGCGCGGATGATCGAGGCTACTTGGGAACGGCTCAAGCCCGCAGAGAAAGCGCACATCGCGGTGTTGCACGGTAGCTGTCCGGAAGACGCGCAGCAGGTGGCCGAGATGTTGGCAGAGCAGCAACCGGCTGAGGTCATCATCAGTGAGATGGGCCCCATTGTGGGCGCGCATACGGGGCCAGGCATCATCGGCATCGCCGGCTATGCCCGATAGCGTCCAAAGAGGGGGCGCACCAGGCAATCAACCATCGTCACGGTGCTGGGTCAAGCCATACCGCTGAGCAAGGAGCGCGGCTTGCGTGCGATCCTCGACGTCGAGCTTGTCGAGGATGGTGCTCACATAGTTGCGCACCGTGCCCCACGAGAGATGCAGCTGGTTAGCGATGTCTTGGTTGCTCAGCCCCCTCGCGAGTAGCTGGAGCACTTGCATTTCGCGCTCAGACAATGCAGCGAACACCGTCTGCGCCGATGTTGGCGCCGAGCCATGGCGCACCTGGTCGAGGACACGGCCCGCGATGGCGGGGTCGAGATGTGTCTCGCCATGGGCCGTGCCCTTGATTGCACGGAGCAACTCTTCGCGCGGCGTACCCTTGAGGATGTAGCCGGCGGCACCACTGCGGATCGCGTCGAACACCCATTCATCGGTGGCGAACGTTGTCAGCACCAGCACACGCGTCTGCGGGTAGGCGTCGACGATCTTGGCTGTCGCCTGGATGCCATTCATCACCGGCATGCGCAGGTCCATGAGCACCACATCGGGGCGCGCCTGGGCCATCTTCTCGAGCGCCTCAGCGCCATCCTCAGCCGTGGCGACCACCTCGATCTCAGGATCGGCGCTCAAGATCGCGTCGAGACCCTCGACGACGAGCCACTGATCATCGACGATCATCACGCGGATCATGGCACAAGCTCCTTGCTGAGCCGCACGACGGTGCCTCTCTCGGGCGAGCTCTCTACGCTGAGCTGGGCGCCGATCAGCTGGGCGCGCTCGCGCATGCCCTGTAGGCCATACCGATCGTCAGGCGTATCGAGGTCAAAGCCTTGCCCGTCGTCGGCGATCTCGAGCGTAAGCCAAGGCCCATCTCGTTTGAGGCTGACGGTGACGTTCCTCGCCCGAGCGTGGCGAACGGTGTTCTCGAGCGCCTCTTGCGCCACGCGAAAGTACGCCTGTTCGATCTCGGGGTCCAGCTCCTCCAGACCATCGTCGATGGCCATAGTAATACGCAGTGCACCGCGCTCAGCGGCGCTTTCGACGAGCGATTGGAGCGACAGCGTGAGGCCGAGATCATCGAGAGGCGCGGCGCGCAGCGAGGCAAGCGCCCGACGGGTGTCATCGAGGCCAGAGCGCGCGGTCATCAGGGCGCGGTCGACCATCTCCGCTGAACGTTCGGGCGCCTGCTGGCGGATCGCGATGCTTGCGTCCAGCTGCACCGTCAGCGCACTGAGGGCATGGGCAAGCGTGTCGTGTAACTCTCGTGCCAGTCGGTTGCGCTCGCGGCTGATGGCCAGCTGTTCGAGCGTGCCCGCGTAGCGCACGAGGCGGCGGTTTGCCTCGCGGAGCTGCTTACGCTGCTCGCGTTGCTCTTCCATCAGCGTGGTGACGATGTGCCCGATGAGTAACAACATGGCCGATCGCCCGGCCAGCGACGCCCAGCTATAGATGGCGTGCATCGGGCTGGTGAACGTGCCACTGATCAAGAAAGCCCCCTCGACGGCGGCGAGCAGGCCCACGAAAGCGACGACGACCTGAAACCGATACTGCCAGGCGGTCAAGATCAGCGGCACCACCGCAAAGGGGAACACCAGCCAAAAGTCGGGCATGTTCGCTGCGGCGTAGAGGGTCATCGCCGAACGCACCTCGATGAGCGGCAGCACACCCGAGGCAATCAGCGCCAGGGGGAGCAGGTAGCGGCCCAGATGCTGCGCGAACCAGTGCACCGATAGCAACAGCAAAAGGCCGACGATGTCGAACACGAATAGGGTCAAGATGCCAAAGAGCGCCGGCTCGCTCTTGAGGGGAAAGCGAAAGTAGTAGAATCCCGCCAACAGCGGCATCACGATCAGCCGCACGAGGGTGTACATGCGGAAGACGGGCACCAGCCCTGGCTCGATCTCGCTACGTTCCATGCACTTACTATAACACTGTCCGGCCACCCGCAGCATTGACACGGGGCACAGGGTGCCATGACGGGCGTCATCGAGCATGCATCAATTACCTGCCTGCCAACACTAGAGCTCACGCGTTAACCCAGCTATGGTGTAGCAGGAGGTCGTATAGACATGGCCGACACGGAATCCATTGTGCTCGCTGAGCCTCGCGAAGGCAAGTGCGCGATGGCGGTGAGCCTGCGTGGGGTCAACAAGATCTATCAAGACGGCGGGCGACCGGTGCAGGCGCTCCGCGATGTGTCGGTCGATTTCGCGCCAGGCAAGATGCACGCCATCATCGGCCGCTCGGGCGCTGGCAAGTCGACGTTGCTGAACATGATCGCTGGCATCGACCGGGTCACCTCGGGTGAGGTGTATGTGGGCACCCAGGCGGTGCATGCCATGGATGAAGACGCCCTCGCCGCCTGGCGCGGTGCCCACGTGGGCGTGGTCTATCAGACCTTTGAGCTGTTGCCGACCCTCACCCTGCTCGAGAATGTGCTGCTCCCCCTGCAATTCGCGGGCCGCTACGACCCGCGCCGTTCTCCCCAATGGGGGCTATCGCTGCTGGCCCAGGTAGGTCTGGTCGACCACGCCCACAAGCGGCCGGCGGCCATCTCGGGCGGGCAGTCCCAACGAGTAGCCATCGCTAGAGCGCTGGTCAATCGCCCCGCACTGCTCGTTGCTGATGAGCCTACCGGTAATCTCGACTCGGCCACAGCCGAGGGCATCCTCGACCTCTTGCTCGGCCTCCTTGCCACGGGCATGACCGTGATCCTGGCGACGCACGATGAGCACATCGCTTCCCGCGCAGACACATTGCAGGCGTTGGCCGATGGCACCCTCTGCTCAGCCGACGCGCCCACCCTTGTACCCGACGCTTATGGTCGAGCCGATGCTGTCGGCCGCGCAAGCTGAGCGTTCGCCCGCCGAGCCGCTCATCGTTGTGCGGGGCCTATCCAAGATCTATGAGACGGCCGCTGGCGTGTTTAGCGCCCTGCGCGACGTCTCGCTCGACGTACCCGCTGGCCAGTTCGTGTCGGTCGTCGGGCGCTCGGGCTGCGGCAAGTCAACTCTGGTCAACATGATCACCGGCCTAGATCGCCCCACCGCGGGTACGATCCACATCGGTGGCGTAGACTTGATCCGGCTCAACGAAAGCGACCGCTCGCGCTGGCGCGGGGCACACCTGGGTATCGTCTTCCAGTTCTTTCAGCTACTGCCGATGCTGACTCTGCAACAGAACGTCATGCTCCCGATGGACCTCGTGGGCTACCTGCCGCTCGAAGAGCGGCCGGCTCGTGCTCTCGCGCTGCTCGAGCGGGTAGGCTTGGCTGACGAAGCCGACCAGCTACCCAGCGGGGTCTCAGGCGGGCAACAACAGTGCGCTGCCGTGGCGCGTGCCCTGGCCACGGATCCGCCGTTGCTGGTGGCCGATGAACCCACGGGCAACCTGGACTCGGCCTCGGCCGACCGCGTGCTCACTCTGTTCGCAGACCTCCATCGCCGTGGCAAGACCATCCTGATGGTCACGCACGATCCGACGATGGCCCAGCGGGCCGACCGTCGGCTGACCATGAATGATGGCAGGATCGTCGCCGATGATCTACTCTAGGCCAACGACGCGCAAGGTGCTGGGCGAACTTCTTCAGCACAAATCACGCACCCTGCTAGTGGTGCTCAGCATCGCGGTGGGCATCGTCGCCATTGGAGCCATCGCAGGCACGTTCTTTGTGCTGCCCACCGATATGACCCAGAGCTATGCGGCCAGCAACCCAGCGAACATCACTCTCGTGACTGACCCCTTCGATCAGCAGCTGGTCGACGACCTGGCCAACATGCGCGACGTGGGCGAGGCTCAAGGACAGAGAGACGTCCAGGTGCGCGTGCAGCTGGCCAGCGGCGAATGGCGCCCGCTGCGGCTCATCGCAGTACAAGAACCAGGTGCAGGAGAGATCAACCAGTTGCTGCCCCAATCGGGCGCGGCGCAGCCTCGCGACAGAGAGCTGTTACTGGCTAACAAGGCCGCGGATCACCTGGGCGTGGGTGTAGGCGATAGAGTCACCATCGAGTTGGGCGATGGCGCCACCCGCCAGATGCGCGTGGCGGGCATTGCGATGGACGTGGGTAGTGGCTTCGAGGGCATCGTGGGCACTGATGCGGCCTATGTCACGCGCGAGACGCTCCCCTGGCTACATGCCAGCGACAGCTACAATCGGCTCGTGCTCACTGTGGCTGGCGACGCCGACGACGCCGTGCACATTCGCGCCGTGGCCGACAAGGTCATCGACCGCCTCGAGCGTTCGGGGCGCCAGGTCTATTCCCGTTCGGAACAGTTGCGCAGTAAGCACCCCTTGCAGAACATCATCACCGCCCTGCTCGGCGTGCTGGGCCTGTTGGGCGTGTTGGTGCTGTTCCTGTCGAGCACTCTGATCACCAACACCCTGTCGGCGCTCATGGCCCAGCAGACACGCCAGGTGGGGATCATGAAGCTCGTCGGGGGCCGCCGCAGCCAGATCGAGCGGGTCTATCTCCTGCTGGTAGGTGCCTACGCCATCACCGCCCTGGCCTTGGCCGTGCCTGTCGGTGCCTGGGTGGCCAACCGCATCTCGCGGCTCGCCGCCGAGATCATCAATTGCCCGCTGAGCAATCCCTCGCCCTTGGCGCTCTCGGCGCCCGCCCTCGCCCTCCAGACCATTGTGGGTCTCGGTGTGCCACTGCTATCGGCCCTGCGGCCCATTCGGCGAGGCACGCGCATCAGCGTCCGGCGCGCCTTGAGCAGCGATGTTTCCGCAGCCATTACCGCGCGACCGTCGCGCCTGGCACACCGCCTGGATCGCGCAGCCTGGATCCCGCGCGTGCTGCTCATCGCGCTGCGCAACACGTTTCGCCAAAAGCGACGGCTTGCCCTCACGCTGGCGACACTCATCCTGGGTGGAGCGATCTTTATCGGCGTGCTCAATGCCCAGGCAGCGCTGAACGGCAAGGTCGAGAGCATTGGCCGTTATTTTGGCGCCGATGTGAATCTCGATCTGGCGCAGCTCTACCGCACGACGCGCGTCTCGGCAGAGGCGTTGGCGGTGCCCGGAGTCGAGGCGATCGAGGCCTGGTCGAGCGCCAAAGCCGGCCTGCTCGATGAGCGAGGCAACCTGATCGCCACTCTGTCGGTCTTGGGCCCGCCTGCCGATAGCGCCCTCGTCGAGCCTGTCGTTACCAACGGGCGCTGGCTGCGGCCCGACGATCGCGCGGCGCTGACCGTCAACGAGGCATTTCTGCGACGGTATCCTGACCTCGATGTGGGCAGCACTGTGCGCCTCGATATCGCAGGGGCACGTGAAGACTGGACTATCGTGGGTGTCTTTGAGTTCACCGGCATGGACGAACTGGTGGCCTATGCCAACCAGAGCTACCTGGCTCGTGTGCTTGGCCAGAGCGGGCAATCGGCGTTGTACCGCGTGGTCACCCGGGCGCACGACCTTGCCTCACAGCGCGCGGTGGCCGCAGCCCTGGATGCACACCTCTCAGATCGCGGTTTGCGCGTGGCCAACGCCGAGGCGGGGCTGTCGTTCGTAGAGTCGACGACCGAATACGTGGGCATCTTGATCACCGTGCTGCTGATCATGGCGGCCCTCACGGCCGCGGTGGGCAGCATCGGCTTGGCCGGAACCCTCAGCATGAACGTGCTCGAGCGCTCGCGCGAGATCGGAGTGATGCGCGCCATCGGCGCCCACGACGGCGTGATCGTCAGCATGGTCGTCGCCGAAGGGCTGCTCATCGGCCTGATGAGTTTCATCGGCAGCACGTTGTTGGCCTTGCCCATCACCTATGGCCTCACGCAGATCATCTCGCGCTCTATCTTTGGCAGCGATGCGGCCTTTTCGCTCGCACCGCACAGCTTTGGCATCTGGCTAGGCCTGGTCGTGCTGTTGGCCTCGCTCGCCAGCCTGGTGCCCGCCAAGAGCGCGGCGCGGCTCACCGTGCGTGAGGTGTTGGCGTACGAGTAGCGCGGCCGCCTGCATACGCTGTTGCTTGCTCAGCGACGTCCCACGGCGCTACAATCGGGCCATAGCATCCACGGAGGCGTCGTCATGAGCAAGGCTACGTTGGGCGTGATCATCGGCAACCGCAACTTTTTCCCCGATCAACTCGTGACCGAGGCGCGGGCAGACATCCTCGATCTCTTTGCTGCGCTGGACATCACGCCCGTCCTACTGGATCAGCAGACCACCAAGCTCGGCGGCGTCGAGACACATGAGGACGCAGTCAGCTGCGCTCGCTTGTTCAAGGAACACGCTGGCGAGATCGAGGGCATCTTGGTGGTGCTCCCCAACTTTGGTGACGAGCGCGGTGTGGCCGACACGATCCAGATGTCGGGGCTGGATGTGCCGATCCTCGTGCAAGCTTATCCCGATGACCTCGATCAGCTCACGGTAGAGCGCCGCCGCGACGCCTTTTGCGGCAAGATCTCGGTGTGCAACAACCTTGGGCAATACGGCTACGCGTTCTCGCTCACCGATCGACACACAATGCACCCGCAGAGCCCCGCCTTCCGTGAAGAACTCGAGCGCTTCTTGGGCGTTTGCCGGGTGGTGAACGGCCTGCGCGGCGCTCGCCTGGGCGCCATCGGCGCGCGCGTGGCCAATTTCAACACTGTGCGCTATAGCGAAAAGATCCTCCAGAGCGCCGGCATCTCGGTGGTCACGGTCGACCTCTCCGAGATCCTCGCTGTGGCCGCGCCCCTTCCCGAGGGCGACCCGCGCGTCGTCGAGCGACTGACGGCGTTGCGTGACTATTTGCCCGTAGATGATGTGCCCAGCGACAAGCTTGCCCAGATGGCACGTCTGGCTGTGGCCATTGACGAGTGGATGGACGCCAACGACCTCGACGCAACGGCGATGCAGTGTTGGTCTTCGCTGCAAATGAACCTGGGCGTCAGCCCCTGCACGATCATGAGCATGATGAGCGAACGCATGATGCCCAGTGCCTGCGAAGTCGACGTGGCGGGCGCGGTGTCGATGTACGCCTTGCAGTTGGCGTCGGGCGTGCCTAGCGCCCTCGTCGACTGGAACAACAACTATGCCGACGATCCCGACAAGTGCGTGCTCTTTCACTGTAGCAACTGGCCCAAGAGCATGCTCCGAGGCGGGCGCGTGCACTATGGCGAGATCCTGGGGAGCAGCATCGGCAACGACAAGACGTTCGGCGCGATCGCCGGCCGCGTGGCCGCGGGGCCGATGAGCTATGCGCGGGTCTCTACGTTCGACACGGAAGGCACGGTGCATTGCTATGTGGGCGATGGCGTCTTCACCG
This sequence comes from Anaerolineales bacterium, assembly GCA_039680625.1. Taxonomy (GTDB): domain Bacteria; phylum Chloroflexota; class Anaerolineae; order UBA1429; family UBA1429; genus JAAYDS01. The sequence goes on from JBDKSN010000156.1 coordinate 31,611, forward strand.
ACGATCCGGTGAGCACCTTTGGCAGTGTCGCGGTTATCGCCGTGCCCGACCTGCAATTCCTGTTACAGTACATCTGCCGGAACCAGTTCGAGCACCACGTAGCTATTGCTCCTGGCCACACGGCCGACATCTTGGCGGAGGCCTTTGAGACCTATTTCGGTTGGGATGTCTATCAGCACATCGGCTGAGCCGTAGCTAGCGACACACGGGGGGCCGACCCCAAGATCGGCCCCCCGATGTCCTACCGTGCCTCATGCCCTCCTTCCAGGAGGACAAAGTCAGGCCCTCATCAAGCATCGCCCTCGACGTACCTGACGCCCGACATGGTCGCGATGATCTCGCGCACCGCTGCGCGCACCGTCTCTCGCGCCCGCCAGGAGGCGGGGCCAGACGCCGCGGCCAGTGGGCCGAGCAGCGCCGTAACCAGCTCATGCGCCGACACCCCAGAGTGCAACCTCTCAGGGCGCGCCGCGACGAGCTCCGCCAGCGCCTCGCTCACGCGCTGTGGCGTGAGCGAGGCCAGTAACTCAGCGATGGGTGCGGCGAGCTCGCCCAGCCCCTCATCGTTCATGTTCGCTGCCTCCACCGCGCGAACCAGGGCCGCGTCGGTTCGCCTCTACTTGTAGTAGGTGGCGATCTGGTCGCGCATGAACTCGAGCGCCAATTGCGCGTTCGTCTCGACCCAATCGATGCCCATGCGTTGGTGCTTTTCGTTCAAGGCGGGGTGGCAGTACTCAAAGTCGATAAAGCCGGTGTAGCCGATGTCCTTCATGGCCTTGACGAACACCGGGTAGTTGATCGGCTCCCCACCCCAGTTGACGGGCTTGCAGTAAGCCTTGCCCTGTTCGTCGCGACGGAACTCGCCACCAAAGTGCGAGATCGCCTGCCGATTGCCCACCGTGAGCGCAGCCTCGCGGACAAAGGCGTCGTCCTGCGAGGTAAGCATGGGCACATCCAGAACGCACTTCAAATAGGGCGAATCGACTTCTTCGACGAGGTCGACCATGTCCTTCCAGTGGCGCACGAGCGGATGGTGATTCTGCAGGGCCACGGTGACGCCGAACTCTTGAGCAAAGCCAGCGGCCTCGGCCAAGCAATCGCGAACCATGTCCCAGCGCTGCTCGCGGGTCGTGCAGCTGTCGAAGGAGTGCCAGCCATTACTGGCAAACTCGTACGAGCCGACGCCGCCCAAGACAGTCACGCCAGGCCAAGCCGCGAATAGGCGAACGACGCCGCCGCCCAGCTCGCCGCAGAGCCGGCACTGCTCACGGACCATGAGCAGTTGGGCCTCGCGATGCTCGGGCACCGGGCTGGCAAAGTCGTTGTTGCTGGCAACGCCGGCGATCTCGAGGCCGAGGTCACTGGCTTCCTTGACGATCTCGCGGCGCTGCTGAGGGGTGAGGTCCATCGGGTTGGCATGAGGACGCTTGCCGTCGAATTC
>JBDKSN010000157.1:0-10988 GCA_039680625.1 Anaerolineales bacterium
CCTTTCTCTCGGTTTACGAGACCGCCGTCGTTGACCGGGCCTTGGTGCCTCCTGGCTCCCTCAAGGCCAGGCTCCTGTGGCATCTAGAGCGCCTGGGCTGTTCGCTCGCCGACCTGGTGCTCCTCGACACCGAGGCTGACTGCGCCTTCTTCCGCGCCACCTACGGTCGCGGCCGCTATGCACGACTTTGGGTGGGCGCAGAAGAGCCGCCTCCCGTGGCGAACGGTGGACTGCGCCAGAACGAGGGACTAGACGTGCTCTTTGTGGGCACGTTCATCCCTCTCCATGGCATCGAGCACATCCTTCGGGCCGCGGCGATCTTGCAGTCAACCGCGCCCGAGGTGCGTATCACCTTGATTGGCAGTGGACAGACCTACGCCGTCATGCAAGGGCTGGCGAAAGAGCTGGCCCTCACCAACCTCATCTGGGGGCCGACATGGCTTGACACGCCAGAGCTGGCCGAGCGCTGCACCAGCGCAGACCTGTTGCTGGGCATCTTTGGCACCTCAGACAAGGCCCAGCGCGTCATCCCCCTCAAGGCATTCGCTGCGCTGGCCTATGCACGTCCGTTGCTCACTGCCGACACACCCGGGATCCGCGAGGCACTGCAGCACGGGGAGACGGCTTTCCTGTGCCCGCCGGGAGACCCCGCCGCACTCGCCGAGGCCATCCTGGCCATCCGCGACGCCCCCGAACTGGCTGCGCAGGTGGCTGCCCAGGGCCATGCGCTCTATCGAGAGCAGTTCACACCGTCGGCCATTGGGGCATTGGCCATCCAGCTCCTCACTCCGTTGACCGAACGGCGCAACAGACGATAGCGGCTATTGGGCAGCCGCCGGGGATTCAATCGTGACTTGGCCGATGTCTACGATCTGGTCGGCCACCGCGTCTATCACCGTATCTTGACCCGATTCGATGTCGTGCACCAGCATGAGCTGATTCCTGAGCTCGACGACAAGAGCATAGCCATCGGGCGGCACATCGCTAAAGGCGAATCGCCCTTCGCCATCGGTAATCGTCGTCGGTGCACTACCGCGGCTCAGGCTGACCATGAAAGAGGGTTGCCCCCCCTCGTCCTTGAGACGCGCGGCGAGGAACACCCGTGCGTATTGCAGCGGTGCTGCCTGTGCACCCTCTGCCCCCGCGAGAATCACACCGGTCACCGTCGCTGTGCCAGGCGCAGGCTTGTTGACGATCACACGCGGCACCGTAGTCTGGGTCACAGAGCTTTGCCCGACGGTCAGTGTGGGTGTAGGTCCCGGATAGGATGCCGAATCGCCGCCCTCGACGTGCTCCGGCGCTGGATACGGCTCGCCGGCCGAATCGTCGCTCCGCTTGGGACCTGGGTAGGCCGCCGGTGCGGTGGGCGTCACCTCATCGACAACCTCTGCTTGTACGCTCGGCGGAGCGCTCGTGGGCTCGGCGACCAACCGAGTGGCATTATCGGCGGTGCAACCGGCCAACAGGATCACCAACAACAGGAACGCCAGGCCACGACACCTCATGGACCGTCTACCTCCCACGATGGTTGATCTAGCATATGGCAATCTCTGTGGCGGTGAAAATGGAGAGGGCTGTCGCAAGACAGCCCTCTCGGTGCAGAGAGAAAGGCTAGTCTCCGGCCGCTACTGCGGGCAAGTCCCAGATCGGGAAGGCGTTGTACGTCGACAGTGCATCGCCCGCATCGGGGGCCAGCTTGTTGGTCACCGCGACGAGTTTGGCATCGCCATCGTCGGCGACCAGCAGTGCTGAGCCTACCCACCCGTTGCCCAGCGCAAAGGCAAAGGGCGAGGTGCTTTGCGCATGCAGGATGTTCGTCGACTCCAGTGGCTGCAGGGTGAGGTGCTGCTCAACGGTGACGATATCGCCGACGCCGTTCTGGATGCGGCCATGGTAGTAGATGGTAATGTCCTCTGGGTCTGTGTCGCTGGCGTTGAACAGGTTGATCGACGTCCACACGCCGTTGTTGCGATCCAAGATCTCAGGGAACGAGAGCACGGGCGCCGCGTTCTCGGGGCCAATGGCATTGTAGGCCGAGCCGGTGCCCGTAGCCGGCGTGAACTCTTGCACCTCGGCCACCAACAGCTGGTGTGCGCTGTTGCCCGTATCTTGGTCGATGTAGGCCGAGCCGACGAAGCGGTTCATGCCGTTCTTGGTGTAGCAGTTACTATTTGGCGAGTTGACCCCCCAGGCCGGGTGGAAGGCATAGAGGCCAAACACCTTCATAGCACCGGGCTCGATCGTATAGGTCTCATAACAGGCCTTACCTGAATCGGGGACGCTGGTGCTCGGCACATAGTTGATCGTCACCGTGGTCGCTACATCGCCACGGTTCTGCACGTGGATCGAGCTCACCGTGGTGTTGTGGTTGGTGTGATAGAGCGGCGCAACGAGGATATCCTCCGTGCCGACATCGATAAAGCCATCATACACCATCAACTGGGCCTCACTACCCTCGACGACGGTCGCCACCACAGGGCTGCCCTCGCTATAGACCGTGGCCGCGCCGATGAACGCCTTGCCTTCGGGGTCGCTGCCCACCGGTGAAGGCCCCAAGAGCTGGGTCGTCATGTCGCGCTGGTCAAACGTATACGCAACAAAAGGCTCCAGAGTGATCTCCTCAGTAGTATAGCTCTTGCCAGCCAAGCCGGGCTCAAAGACTACCCACACCCTCGCGGGATCGGGGCCAACGTTCTGGACGTTGAACCATGTATCCCAGTCTTTGTTGCTGAGCTGGATCAGGGGCAGGCCTATTTCATAGGCACCCGACAGGTAGCCGTTCGAAGCGCCCTGGTAGGCCCAGTCTTCGGTATAGAGGTTGTTGATGACTCGAATCTCGCGGTCAGCGCCCACCACTGCCGACCCAGACCAGTTCTCACCGAGCGGGTACTGGATCGTAAAGTAGTAGCGATCGCCATAGCCTTCGATCGTGTCATGCAGTTGATGCACCGACGTGCCATCGCCATCGAGATCGTAGAAGCTGATCACGATGTTGGCGGGTTCGCCCTCGATGTTCTGCACGCGGATGTCCGACGAAAACTCGAGGTCGTTGGGCATAGCTGCCACTGCCCCTGCAAACGCGAGCATGGCCGCCAGCGCAGCGATGAGGACCAACAGTTTCACCAGATGATGGTTCATAGATCTTGCCTCCTCCACGAGCACGAGAGATCTGGCCCCTTGAACTATGCCCAGCATAGCGCTTGAACACGCCAAGGGCAATCACCCGTTAGGACTATTCTGCAGCTTTCGATGCCGACGCCCCACGAGCATGTGGCCAAGCGCAGCCACCGCCGCCCACAGCAGGTCATTGACCAGATACCAGAGTCGCGAAAGAAGCGGCACGGTCACCGCGACGGGCACCGGCAAGAGAGTCGCAAGCATGGCTGCCGTCGTAGCCTCGCGCAACCCCAGTCCAGCAGGCAACACCAGGCTGAGAAAGCTCACCGCCCCACCCAAGGCCGATAACGAGATGAGCGCGGGCCACAGGCTGAGCGGCACGGCATAGAGCGCCAGACATGTGCAGCAATACACCAGGCCGCCACATACCCAGGAGGCCATATCGATCAACAACCAGTAGACGATATCCCTTGGCCCCGCCGTACTGGCCACACGCTGTGCAGATCCCAGTTTTCGCATCGTCCAGTTGACCAGGCGCAAGAGCAGCCCCGGCCAGGCGAGGAATCCGAGGCAGCCCGCCGCCGCAACGATGAGTACCCACCGCCAGAGGCCGCCCACCAACGACACTCCACCGACCACACCAGCCAATAGGGCGACGATGATCGCGGCCAACAGCGACAGGGCCTGCTCGATCACGAGCGCTGCCGAGCTCGCTGACTCGGGCACCCCCTGCTCTCGTGCCAGTAACACCCGCCCGCCGAGGAACCAGACCGGCGTAGGCAGTTTGCGCGCCAAGTTACTCACTAGAAAGGCGTAAAGGCTCGGCCCAAAGCGCACCTCGGCCCCAAGACGGGCCAGGAGCAATGTCCAGAGGTAGGCAGCCAGGCCGTTCGTGAGGGGATAGAGAGGCAGCGCGACGAGCAGCGGCCACCAACGCAACTCCCAGTCATAAGCGCGAATGGCCTGCCAGTTGCGCACGATCAACGCGCCCACGACGGCCAGCGCTGCCAGCAGCACCGCCACACCCAGAAAGCGTAGCCAGCGGGGTAATGTCTGCTGAGCTGCTCTGCCGCGCAACCGGTCGAGAGTGAGCTTCATCGCCGCACTTGCCGATCGGGTACGCTCCTGGCGAGCAGGCCCAGTCCCGAGCCTGGCCACAGCCCTATGCCATTGAGCGCCCATTGCACTCGCACCTTCCACGGCGAGAGGCCGGGCAGGCTGAAACGCAGGATGGGCTGCAGTCCAACCGACAACAGCATGGCCCGCAACGTCCGTGAAGTGAAATAGTTCAAGTGGTCCAACGGTTCGAACTGCACCCAGCGTCGTCCAAACCAGCGCCCCCACGCCCAGTTGGGCACGTGCACAGCCAGCAGCCCACCCGGCCTGAGCAGTCCAGCGATGCGCAGCAGGGCCTCGCGGGGTGTGCTCAGATGCTCGAGCACATTGAGCAGTATGACGACGTCCGCCTGGCTATGGGCTGGCCCTAGCTCTTCGACACGCCCCTGCACCACGCGGCCAGCCAACTCGCCCGCCGCGAGCTGCTCCACGAGCCGTGCGCTCGGCTCGAGCCCCGCCACGTCCCAGCCTCGGCGCTGCGCCACCGCCAAGAGTGCACCGTCACCACAGCCGATATCGAGCAGACGCCCACGGCCAGGCAAGAGCGCCTCTATGCGCACGAGGAGCTGCTCGGCCCCCGCCAGGCGCGCCGCCCGAGTCTGTGCGAAATAGGCAGCCTCTTCGCTCGCGGGATAGGTAGCCAGACCCGGGCCGAGCTGGCGCTGCGGGTCGACATAGACGAGGCCACAGCGCCGACAACGAACCAGCCTCTCTGTACCCGTCACCGCCAAGCGTTGCTCGCCGCGGTACACAGCGAGTCCCTTCCGTCCCGCTCCGCCGAACAGCACACGTGTATCGTCGGCACCACATAGCGCACAGGGCACGTGAATATGATCGAGAAGCGCCCTCTCACTCATGGGCGCGCCCTCGGTGCGTCACGCCAACCATCGATGCAGCCTTGCCCATAGGCACGAGCCGACTCACGTCGACCGTGGCAGACCGCCGAGAGACTGCGCCACAAGACATGAGCGGTAACCGCCGCCAGCGTCACCGGCCGCCACGGCCATGGTGCGTGTTGCCGATAGAACCGCAGACGATAGTGCGCCCATTGCCTGGCGCTACGAACACTGGCCAGGGCGGCACTCTGCCCTGCGGCGTGCCACAACCTGGCCTGCGGCTCGACGACGACGCACTCCCCAGCCTGGCGCAGCCGCAGGCAAAGATCCGCATCCTCATAGTACATCACATAGCGCTCGTCCAAGGCCCCCACACGGTCGAGCGCGTCTCGCCGCAACAGCAAAGCGCAACCCGTGGCCAAGTCTACCGGATAGGCTGACGCTTGTGGCGTGGCGCGGCGCGGCAATGGGCGCCAGCGTGGCCAAACCGTGCCGGCGTCCCACACGGTGTCAGGAGCGTCGAGGCGATAGATCAGGGGCGCCACTGCCGCTGCCCCGCAGCGGATGCCCGCCTCGACGAGACGGCTGAGCATGTCCGGCGCCGCCACCGTGTCGTTGTTGAGCACCAGCACCCATTCCGCATCCCAGCGCAGCGCCTCGGCGATGCCCGCGTTGTTCCCGCCCGCATAGAAGCGGTTCATGCCCATCGCCAGCACAGAGATCGCAGGCAGCTCACGAGCAAAGATGGCCAGCGAGTCATCGCTCGAGCCGTTATCGACGATGAGCACGCGCAGCGCCGCATAGTCCCCGGTCAGCAGCGAGCGGACACAGCGGATCGTGTCCTCGGGCAGATTCCAGTTCAGCACCACGGCCACAACGAGGGGTGAGGTCATTGAGTTTGCCCTGCGGCGAGGCTATAATGCCGCCGAGCCTGAGGACGCGAGGGAACATGCGTATCTGCCTGGTCAATCTCGACTATGCGCCGCAGCGCAGCTCGGGGCTGGGGGTCTATGGTGAAACCCTGGTGACCGGGCTGCTTGGCCGGGGCCATCAGGTGCACGTGATCACCCGCGGCGACGAGGACAGTCCCCCTGTCACCGAGCAGAACGGCGCCGTTGTCCAGCGCCTTGCTGGTGGACGTCTGGATTGGATCACCTTCGCCCGTCGCGCAGCGCCCGTGGTCACGGCACTCGCCCGCGAGCGCGCCTTCGATCTGGTTCACTTTGCCGATGTGCACCTCGCCTATGCCTACGAAGGGCCTTTTGTGGCCACACTGCATCAGTCTTTTCGCCAACGCTTGCATGCGCATGGCCGACTACCCGCCTATTCGAGCGGCCTGAACCTGCTCACGCGCCTCGTCTACTATAACACAGCCCGACGGCTTGCCGAAGGCCCCTGCGTGCGCCGCGCGCAACACCTCATCGCCGTCAGCCGCACGACGGCACGGGCTTATGCTGACGAGTACGACCTGGACCCCACACGCATCTCCATCGTGCGCAACGGCATCGACACGTCCCGATTCACGGCAACACCCAGCGAAGTGCGCAGCAAACTCGGCCTGCAGACGGCGCAAGTGCTGCTCTTTGTGGGCTTTTGCACTCCGCGCAAGGGGCTGGAGTACCTCGCTGCGGCTCTGCGGCAGTTGCCCGAGCACGTCCATCTGTTGGTGATCGGCCGCTGGGAAGAACGCTATCGCCGGCGCGTCTATACGGCCTTGGGCGAGGCCTCTTCGCGCATGACTACCCTCGGCTATGTGCCCGACGAAGAACTGCCTGCCTACTACTCCGCGGCCGACCTGTTCGTCTTACCCTCGTTGCTCGAAGGCTTTGGCTTACCGATTGCCGAGGCGCTGGCCTGCGGCACGCCGGTGATCACTACCGCCGCTGGCGCCTGCCCCGAAGTCGTAGGGCCAGGGGGCCTGGTTGTTCCGGCAATGGATGCCGACGCATTGGCCCTGGCCATCGGCGCCCTGCTCGACCAGCCTGAACGCCGCCAGACCCTGGCCCGCCTGGGCCGCTCCTGGGCGCGCAGCGCCTTGAGCGCTGACCAGATGATCGCCGGCCACCTCGCGGCCTATGAGCGCGCCCTAGGTGGTGGCCCCGCCTGAGGGCTTGCGGGCTTTGACGACTATGTGGTGCGCATGCCACGGGTCGAGCCGCGCGAGGCCGCTCGCCAGCCAACCGCCAAAGGGATAGTAGCCATAGCCGCGTGCAAACTCGACAGTGAAATTTGCTCGGCGGAGGGCCCCCAGCAGGGCACGCAGCGTGAGCACGACGATATGGCGGTGCAGCTCGGGCGCCTCAGTCGGCACCGTCTCACACGAGTCCTCCAGATCATAGGCCCGTCGGTGCAGCTGCCTGACCACGGCAACGTCACCGTCTAGCATGGAGGTGACGTTAGGCCCTGAGAAAGGTTGTTGGCCGATGAGTAGCGCGAACCAGTTGTGCCACGAAGCGAGGTTGGGCGTGGCCACCACAAGATAGCCCGCTGGTTTGAGCACACGAAACGCCTCAGCGATCGCCTTGGCGGGGTCAACCAAGTGCTCGAGCACGTCCATGGCCGTGACCACATCGGCACACTCTGAAGCGAGCGGCCAGTCTCTGCTGGCGTCCGCGCGCAGCGCCTGCACGCCGCGTCCATGCGCCAGGCGTAAGGCTTCGTCATTGTAGTCCAGCCCTACCACGCGCGGGGTGCCGATCGCCGCGGCTAGCTCTAGCGAATGTTGCCCGTCTTTGCACCCTACGTCCAACAACATGGCCGCAGGATCCACTTCGAGGCACGCCTGTTGTGCGCGATACCGCCGCACGACCATCTGCGCATAGATGCGCTGTAGATAGGCGCCGAGCAATCCTCTGTGCCTAGTCACGCGGGCGATTCGACATCTTGGCGATCAAATCGGCCAACACCCCCAGCGCACCGATCTGGATGCCCGAGAGGACCAGCATGACCGTAGACGACGGAAAATGCCAGTTGTACCGCGCGATGTCAAAGATGGCCTTGACGAATCCCGCGCCCAGCAGCAACAGGCTGACCGGCAGGAAACTGCGCAACGGGTTGAAATAAGTGACCGTGCGCAGCACCAAGGTCAAGTAGTTGTACGTATCGCGCAGCGGATGGAACGTCGACCGGCCAATGCGCGGATAGTAGTCGATGGGCATCCAGCGCACTCGATAGCCACTGCTCAGGAAAGCGATAGTGATCGTGCTGACCCACGAATGGCTGTTCGGCAGGATGTGATAGAACTGGGGGATCAGGCTGCGGCGCATAGCCCGCATGCCCGAGTTGAGATCGGGGATGCGTGTGCGCGTCATGTATGAGGCCAGTTCGCGGATGAACCACTTGGTTGGCGAACGTAGCCAGCGCCAAGTACCCGCCTCGTGGCGTCGCGAACCGATGACCATGTCCGAGTTCTGCATCATCTCGATGAGCCCGGGAATTGCCTCTGGCGGATAGGTGCCATCCGCATCCGTCATGATGACCATCTCGCCCTGCGCCCGCCGCACCCCAGTGCTGCGCGCTGCGCCCGTGCCCATGTTGCGTTCGTGTCGCTCGAGGATGATGCCCTCCCGCCGCGCGCAACGTTCCACCGTCGAGTCGGTCGAGCCATCGTCGACCACGATGATCTCATACGAAAGCGGCACCTGCTGCATCACTGCCTCGATGCCATCCAGCACCGAGTCAATTGCCAGCTCTTCGTTGTAGCAAGGAATGACAAAGCTTACAGCAGGATCACTCATTTCGCTTTCACCAGAGAAGGGCTAGGCCGATTATAGCCCGCGACCCCGTTGCCGCAAAGCCTACGTTGTACCCTCCGACTAGCCGGGCTATACTTGGCCAAATGCGGAGGAGAGAACGGCGTGAGCAGTTGGTCTACGGCTCTGGTTCCGATCTATGGCAGCGACCCCGCGTTGCTCGCCCAACAAGAGCGGCGCATCGACGCCCTGCTGCGAGGCTTTGCGCAACGTTGGGGTCATGGTGCGGTGCTCGTGGCGCGAGCGCCCGGTAGGGTCAACCTCATCGGTGAGCACACCGACTATAACCACGGCTTTGTATTGCCCATGGCCCTCGACAAAGACATTGTCGTTGCCCTACGACCCCGGGACGACGCGATCGTGCACCTGGCGAACATCGAGGAGCGCTTTGGCGAACGCACGTTCACTATCGCCGCCGATATCCCCCGCCTCCCTTTGGGCGACTGGGGGAACTATGCCCAAGGCCCTGCCCAGCTGTTGGCGCGCCGCTTTCGCCAGCCGTTGCATGGCTTCGATGCCCTGGTCGATGGCGCGCCTGGCCTGGGCGTGCCCCGGGGAGCGGGCCTCTCATCCTCGTCGGCTTTGACGGTGGCCATGGCGGTTGCCTTGGTACTGACGAACCAGCTTCCGCTATCTGGCGCAGCTCTTGCCGATGCTTGCGGCCAGGCCGAGTGGTATGTGGGCACGCGCGGCGGCGTGATGGACCAGTTCGCCTCGCTGCTCTGCGAGCAGGGGCACGCACTGTTCCTCGACTGCCGTCCTGACGCCTCGTCGCAGGCCTATACTTTTGAGCATGTGCCGTTGCCACGGGACTATCAGGTGGTGGTGATCGACTCCCAAGTTCGCCACAGCAACACCGGCCCCTTATTCAACCGGCGTGTGGCCGAGGGGCGCATCGGCGTAGCGCTGCTTCGCCGCCGATACCCCGAGATCACCCACCTCCGCGACGTGCAAGAGGTCCCCTGGGAGGAGCTCGTTCCGTTATTGCCCGACGTGATCAGCGCCGACGAGCTGCGCGCTCAGGGCATCGACCCCGACCATATCCTCGATGAGGGGCGCAGCGCAGACACCAACGTCTACAACGTCCGCGCTCGCTGCCGCCACGTGCATAGCGAGAATCAACGGGTCCGAGCGGCCGTGGCCGCCCTCAACGACGGGGATCTCGCGGCGATGGGCCGGCTATTGACCGCGGCACACCACAGCGCCGCGCAGGACTATGGCATCTCGACGCCCGAGCTCGACCTGCTCGTAGACGATTGCCTTGCGGCGGGTGCTGTCGGAGCGCGCCTCACCGGCGCTGGTTGGGGCGGCTGCGTGATCGCCCTGGTCGCCTCTGAGCGAGTCAGCTCGTTCGTGTCAGCAGTTCTGCCTGTCTATCACCAACAAACCGGCCTCGAGGGTGAGGCGTTCCTTTGCCGTTCAGCACGCGGCGCCGGCGCAGTGCTCAACACGCTACTCTAGGAGGAACCGTGGCCATCTCTCCCCTCGACAATGTCGTCGCCATCTACCGCGCGGGCTGCCATTGTTCTGAGGCCATGGTGCTAGGCGTCGGCGGGCTCTATCTGCAGCCGGTGCCCGAGGTGTTGGTGCGCGCCTCTTGCCCCTTTGGCGGCGGTGTCTGCGAGCACGAAGAGCTGTGCGGCGCCTTGAGCGGCGGCGTGATGGTGCTCGGCGCTCTCTGGGGGCGCGAGGCTCCCGGCATCAACGATGATCTCGTCAAGGATCTCGCCTGCCAGTACCGCCGGCGCTTTCGTGAGCATTTCGGGCACACGCTCTGTGCGCCCATCCACGACTCGCCCTGGCGCACCACGGCCGTGGGCTGCGCCCAAGTCGTCCGTGACAGCGCCGAGATCTTGATTGACCTCATCGATACGACCCATCGCCAAGTACCTTTTGCCTACGAGGTGTCTAGACCATGAGCGCCAGACTCGACAAGCTGCGCGGAGTGATCGCCCAAGAGGGCCTCGACTGCCTGGTGGTGTCTCAGCCCGAGAACCGCCGCTACATGAGCGGCTTTACCGGCTCGGCCGGCGTGCTCGCGATCAGTGCTGAGCAGGCCCTCCTCTTGACCGATTTCCGGTACTATACCCAAGCGCCACAGCAAGCGCCGGACTTTGCACTCTATCCTATCAAGTCACGAACAGAAGAGACGTTGGCCGAGGCGCTC
>JBDKSN010000158.1:0-13055 GCA_039680625.1 Anaerolineales bacterium
CGCCGAGGCGAGCGGCGGCGCCGCAACAGCGTCTCGCCGGCAGCGTCATACACCGCCACCCACTTGACCACCGCCACGGGATAGACCAGCAACACCGGCTGCGTCGCCAGCAAGGCGGCCAGCTTGGGCCGCAGAGCGCCAAAGGAGCCGGTCTGCACCTCGATACACAGGTCTCCCCGCAAGATGTCGGCCACATAGCCACCCACGGGCGCCTCGATGCGGTCGCCCGGCTCGGCATAGGCCATCTTGAGCGCGGCGTGGAGGGCGCCCTCGCGATAGAGATTGATGCCCTGCTGCTCGGCCAACGGTGGCTCGGTTCGGCCAGAGGCTGCATTCAAGACGCCCTTTTGCACAGAGTGGCCCCGCTGCATACCCTATGGCCTATGCCTGACCGAGGAAGTGCGCATGAGCATCGCCGCGCTGCTGACCCCGTTTGCCCGCCTGTTTCTGTTGCTGGCGCTGGGCGCCCTGCTAGGCCACCTGCGCGTCATCACCGATGAAGGCTCGGGGCAGCTCTCTGCGCTGATCATCAACGTGACCATGCCTGCGGTGACGCTCATCGCCGTGGCGCGCGACCTCACGCCGCAGATGCTGCGCATGGCTCCCTGGGCGATGGCGCTGGTGGTGGTGCTAGGGCTGATCTTGTGGGGCGCTGCCATGGCCATCGGCCGCGCTGCACGGCTCGCGCCCGCCACGCGCGGCGTCTTGGCCCTCGGCTGCGGCGCGTTCAACAGCGCATCGCTGGGCATCCCCGTGGTGCAGACCATCCTCGGGGGCACCGCGGCGGTGTATGCCGTCATGGCCGACATGGGCATCAACGTCAACCTGTTCACCTTTGGCCTCGCCGGGCTGACCAGCGGGCAGAACGGCCGCTGGTGGCGGCCCATCGTCAAGGCCCTGCTCAGCCCGATGTTCATGGCCCTCTTTGTGGGCGCGGCTTGGTTCGCCACAGGCTGGCCCCTACCCGGCATGGTGGCCGAGGCGCTCGACCTGCTCGCGGGCTGCAATGCGCCCCTGTCGATGTTGCTGTTGGGTTACCTGATCTATGGCCGGGCGCGCACGGGGCTTACCTTCTCGTGGCCGTTGGTAGGCCTGGTGGCCACGCGCCTGCTCGTCTCACCAGTGCTCATGTTCGCCCTCACGGCGCCGCTGCCCCTCGACGTGCTCACGCGAGGCACGGTCATCCTCCAGGCGGGCATGCCCACGCCGATGATGTTGCCCGTGCTGGCGAAGCAATACAATGCCGACCTCGACCTCGCCGTCACTGCTTCGGTGGTCGCCACGACCCTGGCCATGCTGACGCTGCCCATCGTGTCGTGGTTGGCGACGGCAGCCGTCTAGCCCAGCTCACCCAGAGCATACAGGATTGCGCTGAAAGCGACCAGTGCCGCCGTCTCGGTGCGCAAGACGCGCGGGCCAAGCGACACCGGCTGCACGCCCTGCGCTACGGCCAGAGCCACCTCGGCTGGACTAAAGCCACCCTCAGGCCCGACCAACAGCGCCACGCGCTGAGGGGGCGTCGCAAGGCCAGCGAGGATGGCGCGCAGAGGCTGGGTGACGCTCGCTGACGGCTCGCCATCGGCGAGGGCCGCGATCAGCGCCAAGTCGGCTGTCGCCGCCGCGGTCACCGCCTGATTCAAGGGCAGCGCCCCGGCCACGGTGGGCAACACGGCGCGGCCCGACTGCTCGGCCGCCTCGGCCACGATCTTGCGCCAACGAGCGAGTTTGGCCTCATCGAGATCACCGGGAGCAAGCCCCTGGCAACGCGCCGAGACAACCGGCACAAAGGTGCTCACGCCCAGCTCGGTGCCCTTTTGCAACACCCACTCGATCTTTTTGGCACGGGGCACGGCCTGATAGAGGGCCAGGTGCACGCGCGGCTCGGTAGCCAGCGCCACCCGCTCGAGCAGCGTGGCGGTGACCAAGCGCGGCGACACGTCAAGCAGGCGCGCCGTCCAAGCCGCACCCGAGTTGTCGAGCAGGGTGATGATCTCGCCCGGGGGCAACCGCAGCACGCGCGCGATCTGGTGGGCAAGCTCGCCCTCCAAACGCACCGGCTCGGCCAGCAACGCCTGAGGGGAGAGGAAGAAGCGATGCATCTCAGGGCTGGCGCAAGACGAGGGCCGCCCAGCCAGTCTCTTCGAGGCGCTCTTGCACATCGAGGCCGGCGTCTTCGAGGGCCGCGGCCACGGCGTCAGCCTTTTCCGCGAGGATACCCGACACCACCAGATGGCCGCCGCGACGCAACACGCGGGGAAAATCGCTGGCCATGTCGATGATCACCTCGGCGAGGATGTTGGCCAGCACCAGGTCAAAGCCCGTCTCTTGCACCAGGGGCACGCGCGGCGCTCCACCCGTGTCGAGCGAGCCGAGCGAGGCGCTGATCTGCGCTGAGACGCCGTTCAACTTGGCGTTCTCGGCGGCCACCTGCACGCAGATGGGATCCACGTCCACGGCGGTCACCGCGCCCGCGCCCAACAGCGCCGCCGCGATCGAGAGGATGCCCGAACCGGTGCCCACGTCGAGCACGCGGTCGCCGGGCTGCACCAGGCCTTCGAGCGCCACCAGGCACAGGCGTGTGGTGGCGTGCAGGCCAGTGCCAAAGGCCATGCCCGGATCGAGGCGCAGCACCACCTCGCCAGCGGCGGGCGTGTGTTCCCGCCAGGTGGGCGCCACTACCAGATGCTGGCCGATGTGTAAGACGGGAAAGTGTTCTTTCCAGGCCTCGGCCCAGTCCTTGTGCAGCAGGGTGCGCGTCATCGGCTCAGATAGGGTACCATCGCGCGAGAGCAGCAATAGCGCGACCTCGACCTTGCGCTGCGTCTCGACGTCGTCGGCGGGCACAAAGCCCTTGACGCGCCAACGCACATCTTCGAGGTCGCGGCCGTTCGGGTCGGTGCGCAGTTGCTCGACGGCTGCACCGCCGGCGCAATAGCGGCTGAGGTATGCCGCCAGATCGTCGGCGGCGGCGCTATCACAAGCTACACTGATCTCTACCCAGTCGCCGATGGCCATCGCTACAGCCCGAGGGCCTCCTTGAGCTTGTCCATAAAACCGCGCCCAGACTGCGGCGTGACGTCAGAGCCTAGCGTCTCGCCCAACTCGGTGAGCAGTTGACGCTGCCGCTCGTTGAGCCGCGAGGGCACCTGGACGTTGAGCAACACCAGCTCGTCTCCCCGACCCACGCCACGCAGACGCGGCACGCCCTTGCCCCGCAGCCGAAGCACCGCGCCGGGCTGCGTGCCGGGCTCGATGGTCACCTCGGTCTCGCCGTCGAGGGTGGGCACGGTGATCCGGTCGCCCAGCGCCGCCTGGGCGATGTTGATGTTGATACTGACCAGGATGTCGTTCTCGCGCCGTTGGAAGAAGGGGTGCGGCTTGACGTGCAGCATCACATAGAGGTTGCCCGCCGGGCCGCCATACAAACCCTGATCGCCCTCGCCCGCGAGGCGCACGCGCATTCCGTCATCAACGCCCGCCGGCACGTTCACCCGCAGGGTGCGCTCGACCTCGACCAGCATGGCACCGTGGCACACGCTGCACGGCGTGGCGACCACCTCACCGGTACCGCCGCAGCGCGGACACGTGCTCACATTGACGAACGAGCCAAAGATCGACTGCTGTGCGCGGCGCACCTGCCCACTCCCGCCGCATTCGGGGCAGCGTATCGGCGAGGTGCCCGGCTCGGCGCCTGAGCCACCGCAGTGCGCACAAGCCTCTTTGCGAAAGAGGCGAATCTCCCGCTCGACGCCAAAGACCGCCTCTTCGAAGGTGATCTCGAGGTCAAAAGGCAGATCGTCTCCCCGACGCGGCCCGCGCCTGGCCGGGCCACTACGGCTCGTGCCAAAGCCGAACATATCGGCAAAGATGTCTTCAAAGGGGCCAAAGCCATAGCCCCCGGTGTTCGCCTGGTTCAGTCCAGCGTGCCCAAAGCGATCGTATTGCGCCCGACGCTCGTCATCGGTGAGCACCTGATAGGCCTCGTTGATCTCTTTGAAGCGCGCCTCGGCGTCGTCTTCTGTGGAGACGTCGGGGTGATACTTGCGGGCGAGGCGTCGGTAGGCCGTGCGCAGGTCATCCTTGGACGCGTCGCGAGACACGCCCAGCACTTCGTAATAGTCGCGTTTGATTTCCGTCGCCATACTCTCTCCCCGCCATCGGACTGTACCAGTGTAATGCCCAGCCACCGAAGCGTCAAAAACACAGCAAGCCCCGCAAAGTGAAAAGGGTTAGGGGGCGGTGGCCCCCTAACCCCATCTCCGCTATGCGCTAGGCACTAGACCTCGCGGAACTGCCCGTCGACGGTGTCGCCACCATCATCGGACTGGCCACCCTGGCCGCCACCGGGCGGCGTGTTGGCCTGGCCTTGCTGATAGGCAGCCGCACCGACTTGTTGCAGCTCTTGCGAGAGCGCCTCAGCACGCCGCCGGATCTCGGCCGTATCGTCGCTGTTCAGCACCTCGCGCACGGCCTTGATGCGCTCTTCGACGCGGTTACGGACGTCGCTCGGCACCTGGTCGCCCAGGTCGCGCAGAGTCTTTTCTGCCGTATAGGCCAGCGTATCGGCCTCGTTGCGCGCCTCGACGGCCTCCTTGCGGCGGCGGTCCTCTTCGCTGTGGGCCTCGGCCTCACGCACCATGCGGTCGATCTCTTCCTTCTTGAGGCCGCTCGACGCCGTGATGGTGATATTCTGCTCGCGGCCCGTGGCCTTGTCTTTGGCCGAGACCTTGACGATGCCATTGGCATCGATGTCAAAGCTCACGACGATCTGCGGCACGCCACGCGGGGCGGGCGGAATGCCATCGAGGGTAAAGGTGCCCAGCAGCTTGTTGTCGGCCGCCATGGGGCGCTCGCCCTGGACGACATTGATCTGCACCTGCGTCTGGTTGTCCGACGCGGTCGAGAACACCTGCTCCTTGTGCGTGGGGATCGTGGTGTTCCGCTCGATCAGCGGCGTGGCCACGCCACCCAGCGTCTCGATGCCCAGGGTCAACGGTGTGACATCGAGCAGCACGACGTTGTTGACATCGCCGCTCAGCACGCCGGCCTGGATGGCCGCACCGATCGCCACCACCTCATCGGGGTTGACCCCCTTGTGCGGTGCCTTGCCAAAGAACTCTTCGACCCGACGCTGCACCAGCGGCATGCGCGTCTGCCCACCCACCAGGATCACCTCGTCGATGTCCTTGGCAGTGAGGCCCGCATCCTGCAGCGCCTGGCGACAGGGGCCCATGCTACGCTCGACGAGATCCTCGACGAGTTGTTCGAGCTTGGCGCGAGTCAGCGTCAGGTTCAAGTGCTTGGGGCCAGACGCATCCGCCGTGATGAACGGCAGGTTGATGTCGGTCTGCTGCGTCGTCGAGAGCTCGATCTTGGCCTTCTCTGCGGCCTCCTTCAAGCGCTGCAGGGCCATGCGGTCGTTGCGCAGGTCAATGCCCTGGTCCTTGCGGAACTCGTCGACGATCCACTCGATGATGCGCTGGTCAAAGTCATCGCCACCCAAGAAGGTGTCGCCATTGGTCGAGCGCACTTCGAACACGCCCTCGCCGATATCCAGGATCGAGATATCGAACGTGCCACCGCCCAGGTCATAGACGGCGATCTTTTCGTCCTTCTTCTTGTCCATGCCATAGGCCAGAGATGAGGCCGTCGGCTCGTTGATGATGCGCAGCACCTCGAGGCCGGCGATGCGGCCCGCGTCTTTGGTCGCCTGGCGCTGCGAATCGTTGAAATAAGCGGGCACAGTGATGACTGCCTGCGTGACCGGCTCGCCGAGATAAGCCTCAGCATCGGCCTTGAGCTTGGCCAGGATCATGGCCGAGATCTCGGGGGGCGAGTATTCCTTGCCGCCCATGACCACCCAGGCATCGCCGTTGCTGCGCTCGATGATCTTGTAGGGCAGCACTTTGCGCGCCTTTTGCACCTCGGGGTCGTTGAACTTGCGGCCCATCAAGCGTTTGACCGAGAAGATGGTGTTATCAGGGTTGGTCACGGCTTGTCGCCGCGCCACCTGGCCCACCATTCGCTCGCCGGTCTTGGGATTGACAGCAACCACCGACGGGCAGAGGCGTGAACCCTCTGCCGTTGGGATAACCGTTGGCTCACCACCCTCGAGCACCGCCACCACCGAGTTGGTCGTGCCCAAATCTATACCGATGATTTTACCCATATGAATCCTCCTCCAACATATTCGTATCGTTCGATCATTGCGTATCGAGAACCGTTACGTCGGCTCAGCCCTGGTCCTTGGGGGCGTCAGAGTGCTCCTCTGGCCCGCTCGAGACCACGACCGTGGCCGGGCGTAACACCTGATCGCCCATCAGATAGCCTGCTTTGACCTCTTGCACGATATGGCCCGCCGGGTGCTCGTTGCTGGGCACCTGCAGCAAAGCCGAGTGCAGGTTGGGGTCAAAGGGCTTGCCCACCGTCTCGATGGGCTTGATATTGGCGTCATCCAGAATCTTTTGAAACTTGCGCTCGATGAGCAGCACGCCCTCGACCCAGTCGCCGTTCGGGGCGCCCTGGGGCGCGTGCTTGACCGCCAACTGCAGGTCGTCGAGCACGGGCAACACGCTGCGATAAGCCGCCGCCTTGAGCCGCTGCTCTTGCTGCCGCGCGTCGCGCTCTTGACGCTTGCGATAGTTGGCGAACTCGGCGGCCGTACGCAGATGCTTGTCCTTCAGTTCCTCGATCTCGGCCTGCGCGGCGGCAAGCTTCTCTTGCAGCTCGTCAAGCGACGTCGCTTGTTGCTTCTCGCTGCTCTCGGGAGCTTGTTCCTCTTTCGTCATATCTCTATTACTCCGCTAGTGATCGTTGCGTCTCGGCTCAGCCGTAGACGTCTTTGACCAAGCTGTCCAGCATCTGCGCCACATAGCGCACTGCTGAGATGGCCCGGCCATAGTGCATTCGCGTAGGCCCCAGCACGCCCAACACGCCACTGGCACGGTTGGGGATGCCATACGAAGAGAGCACCAGGCTCACATCGTAGAGCTCGTCAAACGGCCCCTCGCCGCCGATGATGATCTGCACGCCGCTGGTATCGAGCGCGCGCTGCAGAATGCGTTGCAAGAGCTGCTGGCGCTCCATCATCTCGACTACCTGCAGCGAGCGGCTCGCATCTTGGAACTCGGGCTGGCTAAAGATGTTCATCAGCCCGTCGCGGTAGATCTGATCGACGGCGGTCTTTTCGGCCGCGTCCATCAGCGAGACCACGCGCTTGAGCACCTGCCTCTTCCAGCCGGTGAGGCCCTGCAGAGCAGCCCGATTCGGGTCATTGATCTCATCGACCGTCAGCCCAACCAGCAGGGCATTGAGCTGGCCCGAGGCTGCGCTCAGTGTTTCTTGGTCGAGCTCGGGCGTGACCGTCAACATCTCTTGATGCACGCTGCCATCCTGCAGCACCAGGATCATCAGGCAAAGCGCATCGTGCGTCGAGATGAGCTCGAGATGCTTGAACTGGGCCCGGTTGGCGTGCGGCGGCGTCACCAGAGCTGCGGCCTGCGAAGTCTGGGCGAGCACGGCGGCGGTCAGCTCCATCCACTGATCCAGGTTCAGGCGGATCTGGTGGAACTGGTGCATGATCATCCGCCGCTCGGGCGCGGGCAGGTCTTGCTGGCCCATGAGCTGCTCGACGAAATAGCGATAACCCCTCAACGAGGGCACGCGCCCCGCCGAGGTGTGCGGCTGTTCGAGATAGCCCAGCTCCTCGAGCACGGCCAGCTCGTTGCGCAGCGTGGCCGAGCTCACGCCCAGATCGCTGATGCGCTGGAGCGTGCCCGAAGCCACCGGCGTCGCCGTCGCCACATATTCCTCCACCAAGATACGCAACACCTCGCGTTGTCGCGGGGTGAGCGGGGGATCTTGGGGCGCTATTTGCTTGACAGAATCAGACTCGCTCATGGTTGTTAGCACTCGACGTACGAGACTGCCAACATACTACACCGCATTGCGCCATTTGTCAAAGGGATAAGGGCCGTTTTGAGGCCTTTTTTCGCCGAAATACTCATTATGGTCAAGATATTAGCACTCTTCCTTGTCGAGTGCTAATTCGCAATGCACTCTTGCAGGGCGGGCGCTCTCGCATGGCCACTACGATTTGCACCAGCAGTAGGGATGTGCTATACTCTTGCCGCTGTTGAGGGATCGTCCAATGGTAGGACACCTGACTCTGAATCAGACGATCGGGGTTCGAATCCCTGTCCCTCAGCCTGAGAGAGGCGGCCAATATGGTCGCCTCTCTTCTCTTTTGCCTCAGCGCCGCCCTGTGGTTGAGCCGCGCCGCTAACTGGCGTATGATGCCGCTATATTGGGTGTCTCGCTCTACTCATTTAGGAGGCAAGAGATGAAGCTAGGTTTCCTGAGTGCCATCGTCCCCGATCTCACCCTCGCCGAGGTGCTCGCCCTGGCAGCGGCTGAAGGCCTGGATTGCGTCGAGCTGGCCTGCTGGCCAGTGGGCAAGGCCGAGCGCCGCTACGCAGGCGTGACGCATCTCGATGTGGCCAATTTGACCGCCGACGACGCCGCGCGCGTCAACGAGCTGTGTGCCACATCGGGCGTGAGCATCAGCGCCCTGGGCTATTACCCCAACCCCCTCTCGCCCGATGAGGCCGAGGCGCAAGTGGCCCGCGAGCACCTACGCAAGGTGATCTCGGCCGCCGCCCTGTTGGGCATCCATCAGGTGAACACCTTCATCGGCCGGGATTGGACGCGCACGGTCGACGCCAACTGGCCGTGCTTCCTAGAGGTCTGGCCGCCGCTCGTGCACTTTGCCGAGGATCACGACGTGTGCATCGGCATCGAGAACTGCCCCATGTTCTTTACGAACGACGAATGGCCCGGCGGCAAGAACCTGGCGCACTCGCCGGCGATCTGGCGGCGCATGTTCGAGGCCATCCCCAGCAAGAACCTGGGCCTGAACCTGGACCCCTCGCACTTTGTGTGGCAGATGATGGACTATGTGAGCGTGGTGCGCGAGTTCGGCGACCGCATCATGCATGTGCATGCCAAAGACGCGCGGCTCGACCGCGACCGTCTCGATCAGGTGGGCATCTTGGCCAACCCCAACGAGTACCACACGCCCAAACTGCCCGGCCTGGGAGACATCGACTGGGGGCGCTTTATCGCCATGCTGACCGAGACCGGGTACGACGGTGCCGTGGTGATCGAGGTCGAAGACCGCGCCTATGAGGGCTCGCTCGAACGGCGCAAGGCCGCCATCCGCCAGAGCAGCCGGTATCTGCGCCAGTTCATCGCCTGAGACGACCGACACCCTAGAGCCGAGGCCGCCTTTATGAGGCCGCCTCGCCTTGGCACACAAAGAGACGGCGTAGGCTCTAGCCCTCTTGGAGCTTGGCCCACGAGTCCCGCAGGGTGATGGTGCGGTTGAACACCCGCCGCTCGCGCGTCGAATCGGGGTCGACACAGAAATAGCCCAGCCGTTCGAACTGGCAGCGGTAGCCCACGGGCACGTCGGCCAGGCTCGGCTCGACCAAGCAGCGGCGCACCTCTAGCGAGTGCGGGTTCAGGTTCTGGATGAAATCCTCGCCCTGGTAGGGGTCCTCGACGTTGAACAGCCGATCGTAGAGCCGTGCTTCAGCCTCGACGGCGTGCGGCGCCGAGACCCAGTGCAGCGTGCCCTTGACCTTGCGGCCGTCGGGGGCATCTCCGCCGCGCGTCGCCGGGTCATATGTGCAGTGCACCTCGACGACCTCGCCGGTGGCCGGGTCCTTGACGATGTCTGTGCAAGTGACGAGATAGGCATAGCGCAGCCGCACCTCGGCGCCGGGCGACAGGCGGAAGAACTTTTTCGGGGGTTGCTCCCTAAAGTCGTCGCGCTCGATGTATAGCTCGCGCGAGAATGGCACCTGCCGCGTGCCCGCCGTGGGATCCTGCGGGTTGTTGATCGCCTCGAGCCACTCGACCTGCTCCTCGGGATAGTTGGTGATGACCACCTTGAGCGGGTCGAGCACGGCCATCGCCCGCGGAGCGCGCGCGTTCAGGTCATCGCGGATGGCGTGCTCGAGCATGGCGATATCGACCTGGCTGTTGGCCTTGGAGATGCCCACGTCGCGCACCAGGTTGCGGATCGCCTCGGGCGTATAGCCTCGGCGGCGCATTCCCGCGAGCGTGGGCATGCGCGGGTCATCCCAACCGGTGACATAGCCCTCTTCGACCAACCGGCGCAGGCGCCGCTTGGACAGCACGGTGTAATTGAACTCGAGCTTGGCGAACTCGATCTGCTGAGGATGGTGCACGCCCAGCTGATCGAGATACCAGTCATACAGCTCGCGGTTGTTCTCGAACTCGAGCGAGCACAGCGAGTGCGTCACGCCCTCGAGCGAGTCCGACAGGCAATGGGCAAAGTCGTACATGGGGTAGATGCACCACTTGTTGCCCGTGCGGTGATGCGGCACCTTCATGATGCGATAGATGATGGGGTCGCGCATGACGATGTTGGGCGAGGCCATGTCGATCTTGGCGCGCAGGGTGCGCGCGCCATCGTCGAACTCGCCAGCGCGCATCCGGCGAAAGAGAGCGAGGTTCTCTTCCACGCTGCGCTCGCGGTAGGGGCTGTTGCGGCCGGGCTCGGTCAACGTGCCGCGATACTCGCGCACCTCTTCGGGCGAGAGGTCATCGACATAAGCCTTGCCCAGGCGGATGAGCTGCTCGGCATAATCGTACAGGGCGTCGAAATAGTCCGACGCATAGAGGATGCGCTCGCCCCAGTGATAGCCGAGCCAGCGAATGTCCTCAGCAATGGCGTCGACGTACTCGGCCTCTTCTTTGGAGGGGTTGGTGTCGTCCATGCGCAGATTGCACACCCCGCCATAGTCCTCGGCGATGCCAAAGTCGATATAGATGGCCCGGGCATGGCCGATGTGCAGGTAGCCGTTAGGCTCCGGCGGAAAGCGCGTCTGCACCCGCCCGCCGAACCGGCCGGTGCGGTTGTGCTCTTCGATGATCTCGCGGATAAAGTCCAGCCGTCTGGTCTCGTCGCTCATGGCGTGCTCCTCTGGCCCACAGGTGCTGGCCGTCAGACAGAAAAACGACCGCACAGATGCGGCCGTCTCCGAGGCTCTTGCGCTAACGCAAGAGCCTGCTAATGCTGCTGTTGCCCCACGGTGCCCGGTCGATACAGGCTCAACTTGCTCACCTCTCTATGCCCACTATAGCAGACACGCGGCCATCGGTCAATCGCGACGTTGGCCCGGGCGGTGCGCTCGCGGTCGATCGCAAGCCGCACCATTGCCACGAACCTCGCTCAGGGCCGATAGCGCCCCAGCGTCTGGATGGCATACATGGCGCCGCGCAACCCGGCTAACCGGCTGCCCGGGTTCACACTGCCCGCCGTATCCACCACCAGGCCGCCGTCGTAGCCCACCTCGCGGATGTCGGCGGCCACCGCCGCGGCGATCTCTTCGGGCGTGCCCCGTGAGAAGGTGAACGGCGGCAGTTGCCCCTGGATGTAGGTGTGGGGCAGCCAGCGCCGGATCGTCGCCGGGCGCAGCGTGGGCCCGAAATTGCAGCCCGTGAGCTGGCAGCGCGCCAGCAGCGGCAGCAGGTGCTCCATGGCGCTATCGGAATGTTGGAAGCGGAAGTCTGCCCCATCGGGGCTAAACACACTGAACACGTATTGTAGGATGGGCAGCCCAAAGCGCTCGTACAGGCGCGCGTTGAGCAGCGCGCAGTTGTCGTCCGCAAAGGAAAAGCCGCGCATCGGTGCGCCCGTGACTCGCCGCAAGAGCGTACACAACTCGACGATCTTGACGGCCAACAGGTCGCGGAAGCGATCCATCACCTCGGGATAGTCATAGAGCCACAGGATGACGTTCTCGACGCCGCAGAGCGACATGGCCGCGGTGACCGGCCCGCGAATGTGCGTACCCCATTGGATGTTGCGCCCATACTGCGTGCGCAGCCGCTCGAGCGCAGGCAAGAGCCCGTCGGGCAAGAGCCCGTCGTCGATGCGCAGCGCGGCCACTTGTTCGAGACGCTCTTCGAGCGCAGCGATGGTGGATATACTGGGTATAACCCAGTCGGCCTCGCCGATGGTGCCCGAGCCCTCGACGCGCACGATCTCGGAGCCAAAGACCTCTTCAATGCGCGGCGGCCGGGGCAGTTCGTGCTCGGGGGGCACGATCTGCTCGGGCAGCAAGCGGCGCCCCACCAGCTCCTCGGCGCGGTCGTTATAGCGCCGGTTGAGCGCGGCGTGGAACTCGGCATCGGCATAGTAACGCGGGTCCTCGGGCAAGCCGAGCTCGTCCCACAGGCAGCCCTCGGTGGTGGTCAGCGTCATGGCTGCCTGTGCGTTGTCGGCGCAGAACGGGTCGCGCAGGGCCTGCTCGTTGTCGGCCCAAAAGCGTTCGAGGTCGACGGGCAATAGCGTCATCGCACCCTCGCGAGCTCGCCGGCTAGAGGGCCAGGTCGGCCCAGGCACGGCGCCAGGCGCGGCGCGTGTTGGCCAACACCAGGTCGGCGTCCTCGTCGCCAAAGGGTTTGACCTCAAAGCCGACCCATGGCCGAGTGGCCGCACCCGCCCGGAGGTAGCCGATGTCGAACAAGCCCTTGAGGAAGGCCGTCAATTGGGGCACGTCGTTGCTGCCGTGGGGAAAGCCAAAGCGCGGGTGCAGGTCGCCATAGCCGGGCGCCTCGGGCACCAGCACGCCATTGCCCACGTGGACGTGCACGAGATAGTCCTTGAGCACCGGCAGCGAGGTGTCCACCTCCTCATAGAGCAGCGGCATGTGCGAGAGATCATAGAGCAGCCCAAAGCTCGGGTGGTCGGCCCGCACGCGCGCGGCAAGCTGCGCCGCCAGCGGCGATGGCCCAATGAGGCTCTTTTTGTCGATGGCGCGATCGAACGTCTCGAGGATCACCATGACGCCCCGCGCCTCGCCATAGGCGCAGAGCCGGTTCAGCGAGTCGACCAAGAGGTCGAGGGCGCGCTCACGCTGGGCATCGCCCGGATCGCGCCCGGCGAGCACCGCTAATCTCTGACAGCCAAGCTCGACCGCCTCGTCGATGGCGCCCTCGATCTTGGCGATGGCCTGCGCACG
>JBDKSN010000159.1:0-8245 GCA_039680625.1 Anaerolineales bacterium
TCACAGGTGAGCTCTTTCACGCGCTCACCTCCTTGGTGTGACGAACCACCAGGTGTGACGCGCCGCCCTTTTGCGTGATCTCGAGCGGCGATAGGCCCAGTTCGCGAGCCATGATCTCGAGGACATAGGGCTGATCAAAGCCTCCCTGGCACCGGCCCGCCCCCACGCGTACACGGCGCTTGAGCGCGTCATACGTGCGCGCCGGCACCGGTGCGTGGCAGGCCGCGACGATCTCGGCCTCGCTCACCATCTCGCAGCGGCAGACAATATGCCCCCAACGTGGGTCTTGCTGAATGAGCGCCTCGCGCGCAGCCATGTCGAGCTCGCTGAAGCGGGGAATGCCATGGCGTATTGGGTCGAACGTGGGCTTGGCCACGAGCCGGAGGCCACTCTCGCGCAACAGGTCGACCACATAGCGAGCGATAGCCGGCGCTGCCGTGAGGCCCGGCGACTCGATGCCGGCCAGCACGATCAGGCCAGGCGATTCGGTAGGCGCCTCGATCTCGAAATCGCCCGTGTTGCCACTGGCCCGCAGACCAGCAAACGTGCGGATGACCTGCCGGCTATCGAGGCTCGGCACGAGCTTGAGCGCACCGGCCATCACCTCGTTGAGCCCGGCCGCTGTCGTTGACAAGTCATGCTTGTCGTCGATGTCGCAGGCGTTCGGCCCTAACATGACGTTGCCGTGGATCGTGCGCGTCACCAAGATGCCCTTGCTCACCGGCGTCGGGCAGGGAAAGAGCACGTTGTGCACCAGGCTAGAGGCCGCTTTGTCGAGCAGGAAATACTCGCCCTTGCGCGGGCGGATGGCAAACCCATCGAGTCCGGCGGCATGCTTGAGCTCATCGGCCCACAGGCCCGCCGCGATGACGATGCGACGCCCGCGATACTCTCCCTGCGTCGTTGTGATGCCACAGATTCGGCCGCCATCCCGCAGAAAGCCCGTCACCATGGTACTCAGCCGCAGCTCGACGCCGTTGACCACGGCATTCTCGGCGGCCGCATAGCACAGCTGAAAGGGATCCACCAGACCACCGGTGGCAGCAAAGAGGGCGCCGGTCATGTCTGGCGACAGCGTCGGCTCTCGTCGTCGCATCTCGGCGCTCGAGATAATCTCCAGGCCCGACACGCCGTTCTCGCGCCCGCGATCGAGCAGGTTGTCCAGGGTGAGGCGGTCTTGCTCACTCAACCCCACGACGTAGCTGCCACAGCGCTCGAAGGCCACATCCAGCTCGCCGCACACCTCATCATACAGGGCGTTGCCCGCCACGTTGAGCCGTGCCTTGAGACTGCCTGGCTTCGCATCATACCCGGCGTGAACGATGGCCGTGTTGGCTTTGGTGGTGCCCTCGCCCACGTCGGCATATTTGTCGAGCAACAAGACATCGAGTTGATAGCGCGCCAACTCGCGGGCGCACAGGCTGCCCACTACACCGGCGCCAATGACGATGACGTCGTACACGCGCTCGCTGCTATTCACTATCGCCTAACCCTCGACCCAGTTCTTGGCCCTCGACACGGCCTTTTGCCAGCCAGCATAGCCCTTTGCGCGACGCTCTTCATCCCAGCTCGGGGTGAAAGAGCGATCGACCTGCCAGTTCGCCCGCAAGTCGTCCAGATTCGACCAGTAGCCCGTGGCCAGGCCGGCCATGTAGGCCGAGCCTAGGGCGGTGGTCTCGCGGACTACCGGGCGGATAACCTCCTTGGCCAGGATGTCAGCCTGGAGCTGCATCAGCAGGTTGTTCACGGCAGCGCCGCCATCCACTTTGAGCTTGAGCAGTTCGATACCGGCGTCGGCCTCCATCGCCTCCAGCACCTCGCGCGACTGATAGCAGATGGCCTCCAACGTGGCGCGCACCAGGTGCGCCTTGGTCACATAGCGGGTCAGCCCGACAATGGCCCCGCGCGCATACATGTCCCAGTGCGGTGCAAACAGTCCTGAGAAGGCGGGCACGAAATAGGCGCCGCCCGTATCGGGCACGGTAGCGGCGATCGTCTCGGTCTCGGCGGCGCTCGTGATCAGCCCCAGGCTATCGCGCAGCCACTGTACCGCAGCGCCCGTGACCGCCACCGAGCCCTCGAGGGCATAGGCGCATTGGTTGGGCGCCAAACCATAGGCCACTGTCGTCAACAGGCCATGGCGCGAGGGCACGGGTTGCACGCCAGTGTTCATCAACAAGAACGAGCCGGTGCCGTAGGTGTTCTTGGCCTCGCCGGGGTCAAAGCATGCTTGCCCGACCAGGGCTCCTTGCTGATCGCCCAACACGCCCCCTAGTGGCACGCTCGTGCCTAACAACTCGGCTGGCGTCGAGCCAAAGGTGCGCACCTCACAAGAAGGGCGAATCTCGGGCAGCATCTGCCGCGGAATGTCCAGCGCAGCAAGCAGCTCTGGATCCCAATCGAGAGTGCGCAGGTTCATCAACATCGTGCGCGAGGCGTTGGTCACGTCTGTGAGGTGTACCCCGCCATGCACACCGCCCGTGAGGTTCCAGACCAGCCAGCTATCCACCGTGCCAAAGAGCGCATCGCCCCGCTCAGCGGCGCTGCGCAGGCCCGGCACGTTATCGAGCAGCCACTTGAGCTTGGGTCCCGCGAAGTAGGTGGCGATGAGCAGGCCGGTGCGTTCCTGAAAGAGGCCGGCCAGGCCATCGGCCTGCAACTGCTCGCAGATGGCCTGCGTGCGCATGCACTGCCAGACGATGGCATTGTAATAGGGCCGCCCGGTATGGCGGTTCCACACCAGCGTAGTTTCGCGCTGATTGGTGATGCCCAACGCCTGTACCGAGCTGGCTTCGACGCCCGCCTGGGCGAGCGCGCCCTGCAACACCTCGATGACGGCGTGCCAGATCTCGAGCGGGTCGTGCTCGACCCAACCCGGTTGCGGAAAGATCTGCTGGTGCTCTTTGTAAGCCATGGCCGTCGCACGACCCTCGCGGTCAAAGAGGATGCAGCGGGTACCCGTGGTGCCCTGGTCAATGGCTGCAATGTACTTCACGTGCTCGCTCCTTTGCGCGACGGCGCTTTTCTGGGCGGGTCTGGCGCACTCCCTTGATGGCGACGATGCGCATCTATTCCCCTTGTCATGCTCAGCGGCGCCTATAGCCCTGTGCTAGATTCCGGCAACCGGAAAAGGTTCGCCGCATTATCGCCCGATGTACCGGTTGCCGTCAAAGCGCCCATTTTCCCGGAAACCTCTATCTACCGGAACCCTTTCGCCGCGCGAGGCGTTGTCATTATTGACGAACTCGATCTAGAGGGTGGCGCGATGAGCACAGGGCTGACGATTGGGCTGCTCCTTCTGGCCTTGTTGGTGCTGAGTGTGGGCGGGCGAGCCGATACGCGCGGTCAATGATCGAGCGATCCTCGGGGCGCCTCACCTCCGCCAGGCATAAACAGACCGGCAGCACGGATGCACTGCCGGCCTATTGGCTTGATGGATGGACTAGAAGGCCTTGAAAGCCTCCTTCTTGGCCCCGCACACGGGGCAGACGTCGGGCGCATCACCCACGACCGTATGCCCGCAGCGTGAGCAGATGTTCACCACCGTTATGTCCGGGTCTTTGCCGGCCTCTACCGACGTCTTGGCCTCGCTATAGAGCGCCGCATGAGTCTTTTCAGCAGCAAGTGCCCACTCAAAGCTGCGCACCGCGTTCGCCTCGTCTTGCATCTTGGCCACGGCAATGTACGCCGGGTACATCTCCGCCACTTCGAATTCCTCGCCGCCGATGGCGCCCGCTAGGTTCTGCGCCGTCGGCCCATAGCCGAACACTGCACCAGCGACGGTCTGCGCGTCGCCCACCTGGTTACGCAGCACCATAAAGTGGTTGGTGGCGTGGACCTGCTCGGCAAAGGCGATCGCGCGGAAGAGCCGCGCCACCGAGGGGAAACCGTCTCTCTCCGCCTTATCGGCCCAGACAAGATAGCGCATGTGTGCCTGGCTCTCGCCCGCAAAGGCGCTCTTGAGGTTGGTCTCGGTCATCGGATGCATCAGAATGTGTCCTTTCTGCTCGAGATAGGGTCAGCTAACCTTGATCTCTTTGCTCGCTTCCCACAAGCCATGGATGTTGCAGAACGCCACGGCATAGAGCGTGCCCGACTCGGTCGTCTTCATCCGCGTGGTCACGCCGTGGAAGGTGTACACCGGACCCTGGTTGGGGCCGGCCACAGACTCGCCGTGAGCCGAGAACTCAAAGTGCCCCACCTGATACGGGTTCTTTCCGCTCTCGGGCTTGAAAAAGACCGTGATGTAGCTGATGTGATGTTCGGTTGTGTTGGGGTGAGCCACTTCTTTGCCCACACTGACGGTCACATCAAAGAACTCGCCAGCCTTGACCACGTCAGCACATTCGATGATAGGGACGTGCTTTTCCTGTTTCCAGTCCGCCGATTGTAGCAACTGTCCGAGAGACATGTTTGTGTCCTCCTACCTTCTAGATGCCCTCAGCTACGATCTACATGCGCAGAACCGCCCTGCGCCATCACCCACAATCGATCCACCCGGGCACGCGTCTAGCCAAGCTGTTTGAGGATCGCAGGCATAAAGGCCGGCAGATCGGCTGGCGTGCGCGAAGTGACTAGGTTGCCATCGACCACGACAGCCTCGTCAACGTAGATGGCCCCCGCGTTGCGCAGATCGTCTTGGATAGCGCTGACACAGGTGGCGCGCTTGCCCGCAACGACTTGAGCCGAGATCGCGACCCACGCGGCGTGACAGATGGTGGCCACCACTCCCCCTTTGGCGTTGATGCCCCGTACCAGGGCGAGCACCGCGGGATTCCGGCGAAGCCGATCGGGGGCATAGCCGCCGGGGATGACGATGCCATCGAACTCGTCGGCCGAGACCTCGTCAGCGGCCGCATCGGCCGTGGCAGGATAGCCATGTTTGCTGACGTAAGTGGCCCTCTGGGGGCCAACCAACGTTACGATGACTCCGGCTTCTTGTAGACGATAGTATGGATACCAGAGCTCGGGATCCTCGTAGGTGTCTTCGACAAGGATCGCGACGCGTTTGCCGTGAGACGCCATGTCATCCTCCTTTCCGATAATCGTCATCAACTAGAATCGCTTCTATTATACTGATGGCGTTACGGACCCTCAAGCGCTCTGACCAGAGCTACCATGGGAACGGCTTTCAACAAGTGTGGTAGTCGATCAGGAATGAGCGCAGTCGCTCTTGGCGCGTGGGCCGGTGCCGAACGTCGGCGCTCCCACATCGAGCGCAGACAACGCCACCCCAACGGTCGACCGGCATGTGCGCGGCAGAAAACTCGGCGCCACACCGGCCACAGACCATCGGCCCATCGCCGATCAGGCCCCGGGCCTTGGCCTTGGCGAACAGCCGCCCCTTACCCATGCTCAGTCACCCCGAAAGGTCACGTTCACTTGGCGGATATCCCACAGCGGCTCGATCTTTTCGATGATCTCGTCGCGAATGGCATTGGCGAACTGGTGATCGCTTGGCAGGTCGAGATCGATCTGCACCACGCCGTCTTCGAGCTTGACGTCGGCCACGACCTTGGTGCGGATGATGTCCAAGCCCACGGCCGGGTTGACCACGTGCTTGAGCCGACGATGGACCTCCTCCAGCGTGGTAGGCACCTGCTCTTTGACCAGGCCGTGACGCTCCTCATAGTTTTGAATGGCCGACTTCAAGGCATCGACCGCCAGCACTGAGCAGTGCACTTTGATGGGCGGCAGCCCGCCCAGCGCGTCTGACGCCTGTTGCCACGAGATCTCGCGGGCTTCATCGAGCGTCTTGCCCTTGGCCAGATCGGTGATGATCGAGCCCGTGGCGATATTCGAGGCGCAGCCGTAAGACTCGAACTTGATATCGGTGATGCGCTGCTCAGCCTCATCGACCTTCAGATACACGGCCACCATATCGCCGCAGGCCGGGCTGCCCTCGATGGCCTTGGCATCGGCGTCTTCGATGCGCCCAACGTTGTGCGGATCCTTGAAATGCTTCATGACGAGTTCGCTATAGGGCAATGTCGACATGGTCCTACTCCTTACCCAAAGGGCTGATCGCCCGCAACTTGGTCACTACCTCGGCCATCGCAGTAGCGACAGCCGGGACGTCTTCGTCTCGGTTGTAGCGCCCAAAAGTGAAGCGTACCGAGCCGTGCGCGCGCTCGTGGTCGCCACCGATCCCGAGAATGACGTGGCTGCCCTCCAAGGAACGGCTAAAACAAGCCGAGCCTGTGCTCACGGCGAATCCGCGGAGGTCGAGATGCAACAACACCGACTCCCCCTCGACAAAACGGAAAGAGACGTTGGCGTTCTGCGGCAGCCGCTCAGTGGGATGGCCGTTCACCCGCGAGTCGGCGATCTGCAACAACTGCGCGGTCAGACGATCGCGGTAGCGCTGCAGACGCTGGGTCTCTTCGGCGGTGACCAACTCGACGGCTCGGGCAAAGCCCACGGCGCCGGGGATGTTCTCTACGCCACCACGGCGGTTGTTCTCTTGAAAACCGCCATCCATCCACTTGACGAAGGGCGTCTTGTCGCGGATATACAAACCGCCGACGCCTCGCGGCCCGTGGATCAGATGCGCGGTCACCGTCACCAGATCGACGGGCACCCGCTGGACATCGAGGGGCACCCGCGGAAAGCTATGACTGGCGTCTGTGTGCAACAACACGCCGCGCTCGCGAGTGATGGCCGCGATCGCCGGCAGGTCTTGGAGCGTGCCGATCTCTTGATTGGCAGCCTGGATCGACACCAGAATCGTGTCCGGGCGAATCGCTGCCCGCAAGGCATCGAGGTCGACCCGGCCGTACTCGTCCAGCGCCACGTTCGTCACCGTAAAGCCCAGGCGTTCGAGGCTGCGCACACTATACAAGACGGGGAAGTCCTCGATGGCCGTGGTCACGATGTGGCGGCCCTTTTTCTCGCCGAGAGCCAGAGCCACACCCTTGATCGCCATATTGCTCGACTCGGTGTCTCCCGAGGTAAAGACGAACTCGTCGGGCGAGGCGTTGAGGCGTTGCGCGATCGTCGCCCGCGCCGTCTCGAGGGCCTCTTTGGCCTGGAGGCCGAGCGAGTAGCCGAATTGCGAAGTCGCGACCGCATAGACATCCAGGTAATAGGGCGTCATCGCCTCTAGCACCCGCTCGTCGAGCCGCGTAGCGGCCGCATTGTCCAGATAGACTGTCTGTTGCGCCATGATCGCTCCTGGCAGGGGTGGTGCTCCCCAATTGTTTAGCAAATCTATCTGGATTATATCCACATCGCCGCGCAGTGCAAGTAGTTGAGTGCACTGGTCAACTTGCTGTGGCGAGTACTCCACCGGCCAGCAATCGAGCTTGACAACCGGGCACCCGCCGTGCTATGCTGTCGGCAGTTCGTACCCGGAAAGGAGGCGCACTGCATGAGAAGCGCATCGGTCGTCTTGCGTTGTGTTTGTGTTGTGCGCCGCGAGCCTTAGCGTTGACGAACGCTGACTGACTGGTCATAGCTGCCGCGGGCACACACCCCGCGGCTTTTTTCGTGTTGGCGCATTCGCCGCACAGCGAGCCGTGGGGGCTATCCCGCGGCTCGTTGTTTTTTTCAGGGAGGCGAAGAGATGGTCCAAGAAGAGTACGCTCTTGTCGCCGGCGCCCGCGCTCCACGCTGGTCCCGCAATCCACTGATCATTCCGATGCCCATCATGAACACAAAGGACAATCACCTTGCGCGAACCGATCGATCTGATGGACGACTATGAACGGCGCTACGGCCTGGATCTCGAAGACGAACGCCCTAGAAAGGTGCGCCGCAAGAAGCGCCCACCCGTGGACGCCCAGGTTCGTGAGCTGGCCGAGCCTACGGCTCTCGAAGCGGGGCTGACGATGACGTATACCCCCAGTCGCTTTGAGCGTGGCTGGCTCGAAGATGCCCTGCGCGGCCTGTTCGACCGCGAGCTGATCGCCGATGTACTCGCCCTGATCAAGGGCGGCAAAGAGGCCTGCGTCTATCGCTGTGCAACAGCGGGGCCTATCCCCGCGCCGCTGGCGGCCGTCAAAGTCTACCGACCGCGGCAGTTCCGCAACCTGCGCAACGACGCCATCTATCGTGAGGGGCGCGCTCCCCTCACCCTTTCGGGCAAGCCGTTGACCGAACGCGATCAGCGCGAGATGCGTGCCATCGCCGGGCGCACCCGGTTTGGCGAGTCGCTGCGGCATACCTCGTGGCTGATGTACGAGTTCACCGCGCTACAAGCCCTGTTCGAGTCGGGCGCCGACGTGCCCGAACCCTATGCCGCCGA
>JBDKSN010000160.1:0-6808 GCA_039680625.1 Anaerolineales bacterium
GATCCCGTCGGCCAGGGCACTGATCGCCTGGAGCAGGCCGAGGCGGTTGTGGCGAACGACCTCATCGGGATCCATCACCAACACATCTGCAAAGAACTGGGTGATGACTGGCGTGAGGCTTTCGAGCACCGCGAGCAGGGTGGGCATATCGGGCTGCGCCACCAACTGCTGATAGGCGGAGAGATAGGCATCGTACAATGCCAACTCACTGGGGTGCACCAAGGTGCGCCGCTCCACCGCATAGCGTACCGGCTGGTCACGGGTGATACGCACACAGCGCGCATAGGCGTCGAGGAGCTGCTCCCAGCCGGGCGCCTCCGCGCGCGCGGCGAGCGCTTGCAGCGCTACCAAGGCAGCGTAGGGGTCATAGCTCAGCTCGGCCAGGACCGCGTCGACGAGGTCGTAACGATAACCCAGGTCGCGCAGATAGCCCTGTAGGCGCCGGTTGATGAAGTCGGTCACGTCGCGGAGCGCCTCTTCCGACACCTCGACTGGCAGCTGCTCGGCGGCCAGCGAGAGCGCCTCGGGCAGCGGCAGATGGATGTGCTTCTCTACCAACAGCTGCAACAGGCCCAGCGCCGCTCGCCGCAGCCCCCACGGATCGGCCGCGCCCGAGGGCCGGATGCCCACCGCAAACAGGGCCACCAACGTGTCGAGCCGGTCGGCCAGGCCGACGGCCACGCCGGGCAGGCTGCTCGGCAAGCGGTCGCCCACAAAGCGTGGCAGATAGTGCTCTTCGATAGCCAGCGCCACCTCTGCCGGCTCGCCCGAACGCTCGGCATAGTGCCGGCCCATGACCCCCTGGAGCGAGGTCAGCTCGACCACGAGCTGGGTGGCCAGGTCGCTCTTGCATAGCGCCGCCGCACGGGTGGCTGCGGCTGTCGCCGCCTCATCCATGCCCAACAGCTCGCAGAGGTCGGGGGTCAGCCGTTGCAGGCGCACGACTTTGTCGAGCATCGAGCCGAGCTGTTCTTGAAACGCCAGCGTGCTCAGCGCCGCGGTGAACTCGTCGAGCGTTTTGGCCGTGTCGGCGTCGTAGAAGAAGGCCGCATCGGCATAGCGCGCTCGCAAGACCTCTTCATTGCCCAAGCGCACCGATTCGACATCGAGGGTGCGCCCGTTGGCAATGGCCACGAAATAGGGCAGCAATTTGCCGCCCTCGACGATGGGCAGGTAGCGCTGATGCTTGCGCATCACGGCCAACAGCACTGCATCGGGCAGGCGCAGATAAGCCTCGTCAAAGGTGCCGCGGATCGCCAGTGGATCTTCGACCAGGTTGGCCACCTCGCGCAGCAGTGCGGCATCGTCCACCAGCTCGCCGCCCACCTCTTGCGCCAGGGGTCGTGCCTGGCTCAAGATCGACTGTTCGCGCGCGGCCACATCGAGGAGGATGCCCGCCTCGGCCATGGCCGCAACATAGGCCGACGCCGTTGCGATGGGGATGTCGGGCGAGCCTAGCGAGCGAATACCGCGGCTCACGCGCCCGCTGGGCACGCCGGCATAGCGCAGAGGCACGATCGCCTCGTCGAGCAGGGCCACCAGCCAGCGGATAGGCCGCGAGAAGGCCACGTTGCTGGCGTTCCAGCGCATACTCTTGCCAAAGTGCAGACCTCCGACCACGCCGGGCAGCATGTCGGCCAGCACCTCGCTGGTGCTGCGCCCCTGCTCGACGAGCACGGCGACGACATAGTCCTTGCCGTCGATCGTGCGGCGCTGGAGATCGGTCACCGCCACGCCCTTGCTATTCGCAAAGCCAGAAGCCGCGCGCGTGGGCTGCCCGTTCGCATCATAGGCGATGGCCGCGGCCGGGCCGCGCACCACCGTCTCGCGGTCGAGCTGACGCGCCGGCAGACCCGTGACCTGCACCACCAGGCGGCGCGGCGTCCCCTGCACCTCCACAGATTGGTAGTCCAGGCGCGCCTCAACCAAGGCGGCCGGCACGCTCTGCCCGAGCTGAGCCAGCGCGTCATCGAGGTCGCCCACAGGCAATTCTTCGGTGCCGATCTCGAACAGCAGCGTATGCGGCGGCTCGCCGTGCGGTTGAGTGAGAGGGGCCATCTCGCCCAGGGGCACGGCCTGCACATCCACCTTGCCCATCAGCGGATAGCCCATCTCCTCGCGTTGGCGCAGGACCAGCGCAGCGATGGGCCGCGCCAGGTCGCGCATGCGTTGGAAATAGCGCGCTCGCTCGGTGACGCCGACCGCGCCGCGGGCATCGAGCACGTTGAACAGGTGCGAACACTTGAGCATATAGTCGTGCGCCGGCAGAGCCAGCTCGCGGGCCAGAGCGTTCTTGGACTCGGCCTCGCAGAGATCGTACATGGTGCGTAGGTTGTTGACGTCGGCGGTCTCAAAGTTGTAGATGCAGTGCTCGATCTCTGAGCGCAGCAGGATATCGCCATAGGTCACCTTGCCGCCCCAGGCGATCTCGCTGAAACTGCGCACGCCCTGCAGCACCATCACGATGCGCTCGAGGCCATAGGTGATCTCAACCGACACGGGATCCAGATCCATGCCTCCCGACTGTTGAAAGTAGGTGTATTGCGTGATCTCTTGACCGTCTAGCCAGACCTCCCAGCCCAGGCCCCAAGCGCCTACCACGGGCGATTCCCAGTTGTCTTCGACAAAGCGCACGTCGTGCTGGGCCGTGTCGATGCCCAGCGCGCGCAGGCTGTCGAGATAGAGCTCCAGCGGGTTGCCTGGGTCGGGCTTCAAGATCACCTGGTACTGGTAGAACTGCTGCATACGATTAGGGTTCTCGCCATAGCGGCCATCATCGGGGCGGACCGACGGCTCGACATAGGCGACATTCCAAGGCTCGGGACCCAACACGCGCAACACCGTAGCGGGGTTCATGGTGCCAGCGCCCACTTCGACGTTATAGGGTTGCCATAGTAGACAGCCGTGGGCGACCCAGAACTCGTTCAACCGCATGATTGCTTCTTGCAGGTCCATGAGACCCCCTGTTGCAGCATCAAGGCTAGAGCCCCAAATCTAGGGTCAGGCCGCCCGGTTGTCAAATAGTCAGAGCGTGTCTGCTGCGTCGGCGGTCGTCATCGCGGCCTCGTCCATGCCCGAGAGGCCCAGCTCGCGCCGCATTCGGCGGAGGAACTGGGTGGTGGGTAGCTCGCGTTCGAGGGTGTACTCGAGGTAGCGCCAAAGCAGGGCCTCGAGTTCGCGAGCCGTGGCCGGCCTCAGCCGCAACTGCGCGATCTGGCTCGCGTCATGGCCGGCCAGGTAGCGCAACACCTTCTGCGCACTCAGAGACACGCTTACCGCCGGCGGCTCGCCCGGGCCACATTGTGCGCAAACGATGCCGCCCTCGCTGGGCGAAAAGCAGTTGTCTACCGGCTCAATGGTACGCCCGCAGCGCACACAACGATAGAGTTCGGGGCGATAGCCTACCAACGCCAACAGTTGTAACTCAAAGTAGCGTGCCCAGAGCCATAGGTGAGGCTCGGTGGACATCCAATGCAAGCCGTTCGCCAGCAGGCCATAGAGCTCGCGAGTGTCCTCTTCGGGCTGGGCAAAGCGGTCGCACAGCTCGACCAGGTACGAGGCGTAGGTAAAGCGCAACAGGTCGCGATGAAGCTCTTCATGCGGATCGAGGCCCTCGGCCTGAGTGACCGTCTCCATATTGCGGCCGCGGGCCAACTGCAGATTGGCACGGGCGTAGAGGCCCAGCTGCCCCGCCTGGTGGCTGGTGCTGCGGCGGATGCCGCGCGCAATCGCCGTCACCTTGCCCCCAGCGGTAAGCAACGTCAGAATGCGGTCGGCCTCACCATAGTCTTGCTGGTGCAGGACGATCGCCTCGACGCGATAGAGCCGCGGCTGGGCCATCGACGGACCTACTAGGCGGGCGCGCCCTGGATGATCTTGACGCTCGCTGAGGCGCCGATGCGCGTTGCACCGGCGGCCACCATCAAGGCCGCGGCCTCATAGGTGCGTATGCCGCCCGCGGCTTTGACGCCAAGCTTGGGCCCCACCGCGGCGCGCAAGAGGGCCACATCGTGGGCGGTGGCGCCTCCCGTGCTGAATCCGGTCGAGGTCTTGGCATAGTCGGCGCCCGCGGCGACGAGGAGCAGGCAAGCCGTCGCTTTCTCTACGTTGGTCAGCAGTCCAGCCTCGATGATCACCTTGAGCAGGATGCCCGCCTCGTGGCACACACCGACCACGGCAGCGATGTCATCCAGAACATAGGCGTACTCGCGCGCCTTCAACATCCCCACGTTGAGCACCATGTCGACCTCGCGGGCGCCCTCACCGATCGCCAGGTCGGCCTCATACGCTTTGACCTCCGTCAGGGTCGCGCCCAGTGGAAAGCCCACCGTCGCGCCAGCCACAGGGCCACGGTCTCCCAACAGGCGCGCACACTGATTGACATTGGCCGGGTTGACGCACACCGAGGCAAAGCCATACTGAATGGCCTCTCCACAGACGACCTCGATGTCGTTGGGCGTGGCCTCGGGCTTGAGCAGCGTATGGTCGATCATGGGGGCCAGCCTGGCCGCGCTGATGGGTGCTGGCGTCGGCTCCACATAGGTGCGCTCAAAAGCTTGCACCAACTCTTCGGCCTTACGGGCCGTGTCGCTGAACCAGGGGACGTCAAAGGTGTTCATGGTTGGCTCCTTGAGGGGTCTCTTGCTCGCCACTCGTCGTCGGTGCCATAGAGCTGGCGCCATAGAGCTGGCGGGGAAAGGCGTCTGGCAACAACGTCGCCAGGTCGGTCAGCCAGGCGTGGCCGGCGGTGTCGGCCACGAGAATGGGCAGGTTGGCGGTGAACTCGCTCAGCACCTGGCGACAGGCGCCACAGGGGGTGGCCCCCGGCTCGGTGACCACCGCTAGGGCGATCAGCGCGGTGTCTCCGGCCGAGACGGCCTTCCACACGGCCACGCGCTCGGCACACACCGTCAAGCCGCTAGAGGCGTTCTCGATGTTACAGCCGGTATAGATGGCCCCTTGCGCCGTGCGCACGGCAGCGCCCACAGCAAAGCCCGAGTAGGGCGCATAGGCGTGGGTGCGCGCCTCTAGGGCGGCGTCGACCAAGGCGCGCCAGTCGGGCGAGAGCGCGCTCTGCGGGAGGGCCTTAGCGTTCATCCTGCTCTCCATGCTCCTTGTTGGGCTGTGCGCGTGCCGGCACCCCGTAGACCAGCCCGCCGGCGGGCACATCGTGCGTCACCACGGCGCCTGCGCCGATGCGCGCTGCCTTGCCGATATGCACCGGCGCCACCAACATGGCGCCTGAGCCGATGAAGGCGTCATCCTCGATGACGGTCTCTTGGTGCTGGCGCCCATCATAGTTGCAGGTGATGACCCCTGCGCCGATATTCACTCGGGCACCCACGCGGGCATCGCCCACGAAGCTAAAGTGCCCCATCTTGGTGCCAGGGCCCAGATAGGCCTGCTTGACCTCACCATAGTCGCCCAAGTGGACGCCCTCGGCCAGGTGCGCTCCCGGACGCAGATGGCCAAAAGGCCCGATGTTCGCCCCGCGCTCCATCGTGGCGCCCTCCAGGTGCGAGGCCTCGACCCTGCACTCGTCACCGATGACGCTGTCACGAATGACGCTGTTGGGGCCAATATGAGCGTTGGCGCCGATGCGGGTGTGGCCGTGCAACGCCGTGTTGGGATAGATCACTGTGTCTTGTCCGATCTCGACATCAGGCTCGATAAAGGTGGTAGCCGGGTCGACCAGGGTGACACCGTTCAGCAAATGTTGCTCATTGATGCGCTGCCGGAGGATGCGCTCGCCCTCAGCGAGCTGGACGCGGTTATTGATCCCCTGCACCTCGCTGACGTCGGTGATCTGCAACACTTGCACTGGGCGCCCGTCTGCGATGGCCAAGGCGACCATATCGGTGAGATAATACTCGCCCTTGGGCATGGTCCGGGGCACGTCGGGCAGCCGCCGCCAGAGCCACTCGGCATCAAAGCAATAGACGCCACAGTTGAGCTCTTGGATGGCCATGATCTCGGGAGTAGCCACAGCCTCTTCGACGATGGCCTGGGCGCGGCCTTGCGCATCGCGGACTACGCGGCCAAAGCCCATCGAGTCGTCTGAAAGCACGCTGAGCAGAGTGACGGCGGGGCGGTGTTCACGATGCAGCGCGACCAAAGCGCGCAAAGTCTCGAGGCGGATCGTGGGCATGTCGCCATAGAGCACCAAGACGGTGCGTGCACGACCCTGGAGCGACTCGCGGGCCTGCAACACGGCGTG
This sequence comes from Anaerolineales bacterium, assembly GCA_039680625.1. GTDB lineage: Bacteria > Chloroflexota > Anaerolineae > UBA1429 > UBA1429 > JAAYDS01. The sequence continues at coordinate 6,218 of JBDKSN010000160.1, forward strand.
GCCGGTGCCCAGGCGTTCGGCCTGCAAGGCATATTGCACCCCCGAGCCGACCTGTTCGACCACGGCCTCGGCGTTATTGCCGATGACCAACGTGATCAACTCGGCGCCCAGGGCGCGTGCCAGGTCTACCGACCAGAGGATCATGGGCTTGCCCAGTATCGGATGGAGCACCTTGTTGAGCGCCGAGCGCATGCGCGTGCCCTGCCCGGCGGCGAGGATGGCAACCGCAAGTTCGTACACCGCACCCCCTAAACGAAAAAGGCCAGACCGCGAGGGTCTGGCACATTTTAGCCGCAGGCAGGTTGACTGTCCACCGGCGGCACAGGCTGGGGTGGAGGGATTCGAACCCCCGAATAGCGGCTCCAAAGGCCGCTGCCTTACCGCTTGGCGACACCCCATCGCGGGCAGATTCTAGCACAGCAAGAGCAGGGGGCCAAACTCGTGCGCGCGGGGCCATCTCACACGCAAAGAGGACAGGTTTCTTGGCGATGACCTACTCTCCCAGCCCGTTGCCAGGCAAGTACCATCGGCGCTGGAGGGCTTAACTGCCGGGTTCGGTATGGGACCGGGTGTACCCCCTCCGCTCCTATC
>JBDKSN010000161.1:0-3062 GCA_039680625.1 Anaerolineales bacterium
TTCGATGGCCCAGCCGCCACTGACATCGGCGTCGCTGCCCAGCCAGACCGTTGTCTCGGCGCCATGGCCGAGCGCCGGATGCGAGGAGAGGTAAAAGTCAACGCGCGCAATCGTACCGTTGTCATCGGCAGCCTTGGCCTCGACCCGCAAACGGTCGGCCGCCTGCCCCACGATCTCGGCGCTCAGGTCGTCGATGTGGGGCGCACAGGCATTGTCGATCTGCACTTGGCCAGCCGCGCGAATCATCGCCGGTATGCCCTCGTGGTTGGTGGTGGCATACAGCGCATATCGGCCATCTGGAGCCCGCCGCGAGTCGACTGACCAGCTGAACCACGCGCCACCGGGGGCACTCGCGGGCAAGGTCTGCACACCCAAGTAGAAGGGCGGCTGCGTAGAGGAAGGGTCGCCTTGCGGCGCAAGCCACAGCTCAAAAGCCAAGTCCTCGGTGCGCTCCTCAAAGGGGAGGATGCGCACGTCGGCGCTGCCACGCCAGGGGCTGACCGTTGGACCGGCCAGAATCAGGGGCAGGTTCGACTCTGCGATCAACCAGTCGCTCTGGGCCACCAGCGCACTGCCATCGGCCAACTCGGCCTGGGCGATGAGGTGATACTCGGCTCCGGGGGTGAGCGTGTCGGGCACTTGCACCGCGTAGCCATCGTCGCCCTCAGCATCCTCCGCGATGAACTGCCAGGCCTCGGCTGCGAGGCCATTCCGCGCCGCCACATAGAAGCGCACTCCCTGTAGCGCGCTCTGGGGCAGGTTGCTGATCGCCAGCCAGCGGGTGCCCGGGCGCAACGTAGCGCCTTGCTCAGCGGGCACGATCTCCAACTGCCGCAGGGCGGGAGTTTCGACGAGGTAATGGAGGGCGAATGCGCCCTCCTTCTGGGCACCCTGCCACAAGAGGCCAATCATGCCGGTGGGCAGCACGGCCATCTCGAACGCACGAGGCGCCGCCTCGAGCTCGACGCGCCGTGGGGCAGCGTCCCAATCGCGGGAGCTCGCCACCTGCACTGTAGCGCCCTCGGCCCAGCCCAACAAGGCCTGGCCCCACGCATCGACAGTGAACGCCCAAGCGGCACCCGTCGGGATGCGAAGCACGTTCACCGCCGACCAGTCGGCGCTAGAAGCATGGCCCAGCCCGTCGGCCTCTCGCCAGGCGACATGCACGGTGCCCGTGGAGCCACAAGCGATGCGCGGCGCACTTGCACCGGCCGCAAGCCGCACTGGCTCGGCACCCGGCGCGAGCAGATAGACGCCGGCCTCACCCTGTGCACTCCCCGCGACAGCGACATACGCCTGTCCCTCAGGGCAGACGCACAGGGCAGCGGACTGGAGCGCGTCGAAGGTGCCCAGCTGGGCGGAATCGCCTAGACCATCGTTTCTCAGCAAGAGCTCATTGCCCACGCGAGCGAGCCAGTGTAGGGTGCCGTCGGGGGCAAAAGCCAACGCCAGGGGCATGGCTGGCAGCACATCTTGCGTCGCTCGACCGGTGGCAGAGCGGACATGGAGGATAGCCCTATCGCCGTCGGGCGCCGCCCAAGCTATGGCGCCATCTGCACTCTGGGCCAGGGGCAAGGTGTCGGCGCTCTGCCCGGTGAGAGGTACGAGCGCGACGGTCTCCGGCTGGGCCGACGGCAGCGACGTATGCTGAAGGGCCAAGCCAGTGCTCTCAGGCGACCACCAGAGGGCTTGCGGAACACCCGCAGCGTCGACCGAGAACGCCCAAGTACCTGGCGCTTGCCCACCAGGGAGCGTTACGGACTGGGGGGCCTGGGCGCCGACCGTCATGCACAGCGACACCAGCCCCACCAGCACCAGGCCAACCAAGTGGCTCTGACTATGTCGGCTGAAAACCATATGTGCTCATCTCACCAGGCGCAACGTCGCGCCAGCCAGCCACAGGCTCTCGTCAGTGCCTAGTCGATGCTCGCCGGAATCTTGAGCACCTCGCCCACCGCGATGGCGTTGCGGTTCGAGATCTTGTTGAGCTCCATGATCTCGTCCACCGTAACGCCGAACTTGTCTGCGATCTTGGCGAGGGTATCGCCGCTCTCTACCGTATAGAGGGCAGATGTCGGGTAAGGCGTGATCGAGGGCGTAGGTCGCATCGTCGCTGTGGGCACGGGCGTGGGCGGGTTCTTTTGCACCGTCTGTGACCGGGCGGTAGTAGCATTGTATAGGCCGATATTCCCCCCAGAGAATACCGCGGCGCGCTGATAGGCTTGCTGGGCGCCCTCGATATCACCGGTGCGTTCCAGGGCCATGCCGAGGAACGCATAGGGCGCGGCGAGCTCGTTGTTGAGGGCAATAGCCTTTTGCGCGGCCTGTACGGCGCGCTCTGCCTGGAGCTTGGTGGCATAGACACTGCTCAGGCCGCAATAGGCGGCTATGTTGCCCGGCTCGATCTCGAGGGCGTGCAAGAAGGCGTCTTCGGCATCGTCCCACTCACGGCGCAGGATGGCTACTGCTCCCTGACCGACGGCCACGGCAGCTCCGTCTCCGGCTTGTTGCAGTTGCTGTTCGGCCAGGTCATCGCGGCTCAGGGCCAACATGGCGCCGGCCAGGTAACGGTGAATCGCCTGGCGCTCCTCCTCTGTGAGGCCTTGGGCTAACAGGGCCTTGTCGAACAGAGTAGCGGCCATCAGGGGATCGTCGGCGGCCCAAAAGGCCATGCCGATGGCCATGGGCACGATGGTCTCGCGGGCCAGTGACTGGATGCCCGATGCATCCTGCTCATAGGTGCGCTCTAGATCAAAGGTGCCCTGAGTGAGCAACACCAACAAGAGATCGAGCGGCTCGGCGCTGATGTTGGCTGTGGCTACGCCCGGGCTGGTCAGGTGATAGGCCGCGGTCACCTGGCCGTGATAGGTGGTCTCTTGCGACCATACTACCACACTGGCCCGCCGATCACTGGCGAGCACGAGGGCCTGATCCGCACTGGAGACCGGATAGGCGATCTGGGCCTCGATACGGTCGCCCAGCTGAGCGCCATCCACCGTGCGCTCGATGAGCTGTTGCAGATCGCGCGCCTGGCGCAAGGCTCCGGCAGACTGGTCGGTCGG
>JBDKSN010000162.1:0-7529 GCA_039680625.1 Anaerolineales bacterium
CACCTCCATCAAGTCAGCATTCGTGAGCTTCATGGCCTTGATCGCCGCGAGCTGCTCGTCGGTCATGGCCTCCTCGATCTGCTTCTCCAGGGCGACGACTTCTTGTCGCGAGGCCGACGAGTTGTTGCTCACGCTCCGGTAGGCACGCCAAAGGACAGCCAACTGCTGGGCTTGCTCGGCAGTGACGGCCAGCTCTTGCTCTTCGAGCCGAAACGTGCCCACGGCGAGCTGTGCGATAGGCGATAGCGCGGCCTCATAGTCCGATGAGAGACGCGAGTTGCTCGCCGTCGATGTGGCCAGAGTACTGGCCTGGCCGTTGCAGGCAACCAGCGGCAGTGACAAGAGTAGGGCCAAGGCAGGACCTAGCAGTCTTTTCATTTCTCCGTACCTCAATTGCCTATTCATGACGCAACGCCTCGATAGGATCGAGCTGCGCGGCGCGGTTGGCGGGATAGTAGCCGAAGAAGATACCCGTGAGCGCAGCCGAGAAGAAGGCAAGCCCGATCGAGTTGGGCACCACCACCGTGCGCATGTCGCCAAGATGCCCAAACAACCACGACCCGCCCACGCCAGAGATCACGCCGATGAGGCCGCCCACCAAACTGAGCATCAGAGCCTCGGCCAGGAACTGTCGGCGAATATCGCCCTCGGTGGCGCCTACCGACTGCCGAATGCCGATCTCACGGGTGCGCTCGGTGACATTGGCGATCATGATGTTCATGATGCCGATGCCGCCCACCACAAGCGATACGCCCGCCACCCAACCAAGCAAGTTGCGAAACGCCGCGGTGGTGGCCTCTTGGGTCTCGATGATGTCTTGCTGCGTCCGAACGGTAAAGTCGGCGTTGTCCAAAGAGACATTGTGTCGGCGAGCCAGTACGAGCTGCACCTGAAGGATGGTCGAGTCGATCACATCTTGGCTCTCGGCCTGTAGATAGATGGTGCGCACTCTGTCACCCGTCATACGGGCGAACCGCGAGGGCAGGAACTTTTCGAAGACTACCGTGATGGGCGTGTAGATGCGGGTATCCCAGTCCATACCCGAGACTGTGCCTTTGGGCGCCATCACGCCCACGACCGTCAGCTTGGTCGATCCCACGGTGATCTTTTCGCCGATGGGGTCTGCGTTGCCAAAGAGCTCTTCTGCCACGGTCGAGCCGAGCACGGCGATTTTGGCCGTGTGATCCAAATCGTTCTGGTTCAAGAAGCGCCCACTGGCCACCTGGACATCGCGCACCGAGGGAAAGTCCGGCGTGGTGCCCAGAATGGTCACATCGTCGAGGGTGACGTTGCCATACTTGATGCTAGCTGTCGTCTGCTGCTCGACGGCAAAGCCCACCACGGTGGGAACCTGATCGACGATGGCCTCAGCGTCTTCATAGACCAGGCCGCCCGATGACTCTCGCCCCGGCACCATCTGCGTCATGGCGCTGTTCACAAAGATCAGATTCGAGCCGAGGCTGTTGATCTGCTCGGCGATCGTCGCCTCTGTGCCTGCGCTCACCGCCATCATGATGATGACCGCCGCCACGCCGATGATCACGCCCAGCATGGTCAGCAAGGCGCGCAGCTTGTTCGCGGTCAGTCCCTCCCAAGCCACGGAGAGGGTCTCACTTGGCTTCATGGGCCATCTCCTCTCCCTCTGGTCCCGGTTCGCGCAGGCTCGACGAGTTGAGCACCACTGACTCGACCACACCGTCGCGCAGGTGGATCGTGCGGTGCGCATGCGCGGCGATGTCTGCCTCGTGGGTCACCATGACGATCGTGCGCCCCCGAGCGTTCAAGTCATCGAGGATGGCCATGACCTCTTCCCCTGAGCGGGTATCTAGGTTACCCGTGGGTTCATCGGCGAGGACGATCACCGGATCATTGATGAGCGCCCTGGCGATGGCTACACGCTGACGTTGACCGCCCGAAAGCTCCGTGGGGACGTGATGGATGCGATCGCCCAGGCCGACCGACTGGAGCGCCTTGATCGCGTGCTCCTCGCGCTCCTCTTTGGTCATGTGGTTGTCTGGGTCATACATCATCGGCACGATGACGTTCTTCAGTGCGGTCATGCGCGGTAAGAGGTTGAATGACTGAAAGACAAAGCCAATGCGTTTGTTGCGGATATGCGCCAGCTCGTTCTTGGGCAGTGTGCTCACATCCTCGCCGTCTAGCAGATAGGTGCCACTCGTGGGATGGTCGAGGCAGCCAATGATGTTCATCAACGTGCTCTTCCCCGAGCCAGACGGCCCCATGATCGACACGAACTCGCCTGGCTCGATGCGCAGGTCGACGCCGTGCAGCGCGTGCACTTCGGCATCGCCCACCTGATAGGTCTTGGTCATACCCGAGATCTCGATTGCTGGCAGAGTAGGCTGTAACGCGCTCATTTGCTCACCTGGGTGATGCCGGTGCTCACGGTCTCGCCAGCGCTCAGGCCCGACGTGATCTCAGCGTAGGTATAGTCCTGTAGCCAGACGGTGACCTCGCGAAAGACTGGCTCACCGTTCTCGATCACAAACACCCCATACTGGCCATCGCCGAGGTCGCGCAGGGCCTCGACGGGCACCAACACGGCATCTTCAGCGCGGCCGCCGATCACATCCACCGTGGCGTTCATACCGACCATCAGGCCCTGCGGCTTGGACCACGACTCGGGGTCGAGGGTGATGATGCCCCGGATGACGCTAACGCCACTCACATATTCGAGCAACGGGGCAACATACGTGACGGTGCCTGTGTAGACGTCGTCGGGCAGGGCATCGAAGACAACCTCCGCCTCATAGCCCAGCTCGAGGCTGTCCATATCGCTCTCGTCGATGTACACCTCGACCTGTGGCTCACTCACGTCGACCAGGGTGATGATGGCCGAGCCGTCGACCAACAGGTCGTTCACATCGGCCAGCACCTCGGTCACGGTGCCATCCATGGGCGCCACAAGCGTGGTGTTCTCGAGGTCGCTCTGCGCGGACTCGAGCGAGAGCTGCGCCTCTTCGACGGTCAGCTCGGCTTGTTTGACGGTCGCCTGCGCTGCCGCCAGTTGTGTAGAGCCGTCGCCACCCGTGAGGTCATCGAGGGTCTCTTGAGCGCGGGCTAGGGTAGCCTGGGCCGAAGAGAGCTCGGCCGCGCTGGGGCCAGCCTGCAGGTCGGCCAGCGTCTCTTGGGCCTTGAGCAGTGTAGCGTAAGCGTTCTTGAGCTCTGCATCGGTGGCGGGCTCTTGGGCGGCTGCATATTCCTTCTCGGCCTGCTCGACGCTGATCTCGGCGTTGAGCACGCTGATCTGCGCGGGATCGTAGGCGTTGGCGCCCACACCCTGCGCATCGCGTTGCGACTGGGCCGACCAGAGGCTGTTCTTGGCCTTTTCGAGGTTCAGCCGAGCATTGTCGACGGTGTCGGCGTCGGGCTGGGCTGCCAGCTCATCGTACGCCTCTTGCGCAGAGACCACAGCGGCTTGCGCTGCAGCCAGTTCGGCTGCGGATGCGCCGCGCTGTAACTCGTTGAGTGCCTCTTGCGCCGTGGTGACCGCCGCCTGTGCCTCGAGCAGGTTGGCGTTCGAGGGATCAGATAAATCGGCCAGATCGTCTTGCGCTTGACTGAGCGCTGTCTCAGCCGAGGTCAGAGCCTTCTCTGCGGCGGCTACCGCCATGCGGGCAGACAGGTCGTCGATGCGGGCCAGCTTGTCGCCTTCATGGACGACGTCGCCCTCTTCAACGTACAGCTCGAGCAGCTCGCCGTCGGTGGGGAACCCTAACGACACCTCGCTACTCGCAATGGCCGTGCCGGCGGCTGTCGCTGAGATGACCAAGTCGCCGATGCGGGCCTTGGTCGTCTGCATGGTCGCTTCGGTGCTCGCCTGGGGCTGGGTGCGATGCAGGGAATAGTAGTAGCCACCGCCGATGATGATTGCGGCAATGGGGATGGTGAGCCACCATCTCTTGCCTTGCCTGGAGGGTTTCGCCATGATTTCGCTCCTGAAACTGGACTCGAAACAGGACTGTGACGGAATACATCAACTGGGACTATATCGACGTGTGATGAAGGGATTGTGAACAATCGATAGTAAGAGTGTTGCCTCGCAAACATCGAGCCCCCGCAGGGGTGATGCGGGGGCTCGATGCTGAGGAGGAGATGTTGGAGGGCCTGTTGCGTCCTGGCAGGCTCGCCCTCGTTTCGCCTGCCGCTCGTACTGTCTGTGATCGCCTCCTTTCATTGCGGATGATGGTGACGGTTGGCCGCCCGGCCCGCCGCTGAGTGGTGACGCGTGGCAGACGTCAGCACACCCAGGAGGGCGGATCTATGTCAACCCCGTGCCATGCGGTTCACGGGCGGGGATTGCGCTGGCCTTCAGCCCCCAGGCCCAGTTTCGGGCCAAGGCCCAAGCCATGTAGTCCTTCGTAGCCGGTCTTGATTCCGGTGAGCAGCCAATCGGCCTGCTCTTGGGTGATGTCGCCATCCTTGACTGCCTGCTCGATGCGCTGTTGGCGCTCCGCTTGTTGGGCGTTCTCGATCGCCACTTGCACATCTGCAAGATCTACGCCCGCCTTGTCGGCCAGATCAGCCAGAGTGCGACCAGCCCACAGCTGTAGCTCGACCTCTTCGGCGGTCATGTCCAGCGCCTTGGCCGCAGCCTCATAGATTACGTCACGGCTCTGGCCAGTTCGGCTAGCCCCGATCCAACCCTCATCGATGCCTGTCTGGTACCAATCGGCCACGTCTTGGTCGATGGATCCGTCATCCAGCGCCTCTTGGATCCGCTCGAGCAGGCCCGCCTTGCGGTCGCTCTGCGCGAGCTCGCGTAGCTTGGCCAGATCGACGTTCTGGTCTTCCGCCAGGTCAGCGAGGGTGACACCGTCTCTGAGTTGGGTTCTCAGCTCATCGACGGTCATGCCCAGGGCCTTGGCCACGGACTCGCAGACTACACCGTCGGACTGCGGGCCGCCGCGCCGGTCGCCGAGGCGACCTCCCAGCCGCAGTGGCGCCTCCTGAGGTGTAGAGGTGGGCTCGTCGGCTGCGACGGCCAGGGTGCCCGTCAAGGCAAGTGAGGCGGCGAGGGCAGCCGTACCCGCGGCTTTCCAGATTCTCTTCATGCTGATAGTCCTCCCATGAACGAAATCACTATCTATGCGGTCGAGTCTCATTGACTCTGCCGCTAGGATAGGGCCACTTTGTGCAGGCGTTGTGAAGACTCGATGGCTGTCTCATGTAGAGGCGGCACTGGGCGCGTGTGGTAGAATGAGATGGAACACCAACGAAGGAGTCATCGCATGCGCAGACGAGAGCTCATCTCGCGGTTCGCGATATTCGCCAGCTCGCTCTTGGTCCACCCGCTGCTCGCGGCTTGTGGCGTCACGCAAGAGCCGTCTGGCTCCGCTGCTGATGCGGATCAGGCCCCAACGCAAGGGCCGCCTTCGCCCACGCCCGAGGTGCCCACTGCCGCGCCCAGTGCCCGCCCGTCCAGCAGCCCGCCTCGTGGAGCGTCGTCGCTGCCCGCCGACACGCCCGCGCCTACCCCGGCTACTGCCCGAGCGGCCGGTGCAGTCGCCTTGATCAAGACCGAAGATCGGGCTGAGGGAGTGCGACGCGTCATTGACCTACTGGGGGTCGACGGCCTAGCCGGTCAGCGCGTGTTACTCAAGCCCAATTTCAACAGCGCCGATCCGAGCCCTGGCTCGACGCACCTCGATACACTGCGCGCTCTTCTCGATCGTCTGTTGGCCGGGGGCGTCGGGGAGGTCATCGTCGGCGACCGGTCAGGCATGGGCAACACGCGCCAGGTCATGACGGCTCTTGGCGTGGATGACGTCTTGGCCGAGTACGGCATCACGCCCATCGCGTACGACGCGCTTGCCGAGGATGAGTGGATGTTGTTCACCGCCGATGGCCTTCACTGGCGAGAGGGCTTTCCTGTGCCGCGTCTATTGAATGAGGTCGATGCCGTCGTGCAGACCTGCAACCTCAAGACGCATCGCTATGGCGGGCACTTTACCCTTTCGCTCAAGAACAGCGTAGGCCTCAATGCCGATACGTGGCGCGGGCATAGCTACATGAGCGAGCTGCACGGCTCGCCCGACCAGCGGCGGATGATCGCCGAGATCAACTTGGCCTACAAGCCGACGCTGATTGTGCTCGACGGGGTGCAGGCCTTTACCGACGGTGGCCCTGACCGAGGCACCATCGCCGATGCGGGCGTGGTGCTCGCTGCCACCGACCGAGTCGCGCTGGATGCGGTGGGTGTGGCGCTGTTGCGCCTGTTGGGCACTACGCCCGAGGTCAGCCGGGGCAGCGTGTTCGCGCAAGAGCAGCTGGCGCGGGCGGTGGAATTGGGCTTGGGCGTGTCTGGCCCCGAAGAGATCAGCCTGCTCACAGAAGACCAGCCTGGCGCCGACCTCGCTCAACGGCTCACCGAGATCCTGCGGGCCTAGAGAGTCTCTGCGCAGTGCCCAGACGGTCTCGTGTCGGAGAGGGGCAATCGCTCCGCTAGCGGTGTGTCGCCTCGTAGAGATCGGGGCGTTGATAGATGCCGTGCAGCCGCAGGGTGCCGTCTTCCATCTTTTCCTCTTCGCGGTAGATCTCACGGTAGGTCTTTTGGATGTCGGCGATATAGTCCGGCGTGCTGTTGGCGAACTTGCTCTCCCAGAACACGATGAGCGCGGGCGCATAGGTCTCGGTCGCCTCGCGGATCTGCTCCTCGGTGATGCCCTTGGTGCGGAAGCGCATGCCCGAGAGGTTGGTGAGCCAAGGCGGCGCCGCGCGGCCGGCGCGGAACGTGATCATGGGAAAGTCGCAGATCACATAGTCCCCCGGGGCGCTGTTCTTGGCCACGATCGTGCTCGCCTCGTACCAGTCCTCGCGTTTGTGCGTGTCATCGCGGTGTAGACTGCCGAGGCTCTCGATACACTCGGGCCAAAGCGCAAGCAAGAGCAGCGTGCTGGCCAAGAGCACGCCAGAGCCAACGCGTTGCCCACCGGCGAGGGCATGGCGCCGGATCGCTTGCACCGTCTCGGGCAGGGCGCGGAGCGCACCCGCAGCCAGGATGGCCATCGGCGCAACAAAGAGGAACATATGGTGCGGGGCGAGCGGAGTGCTGAACTCCATCGAGAGCAGGTACAGCCAGAGCCACGATCCGAGCAGCCAGGCTTGTGCCCTGTCGCGGCGGGCGAGGTGGAGCGTGCCCAGCAGCGCCAACAGCGGCAGGGCAGCATTGTTGCTCTCCATGTAACCGGCTAGCTTGCCGACGTTGTCCAGCAACTTGAGATGGTAATAGCCTTGCGCCCGGATCAGCGTACCCACGATCTGGTCCCACTGCGCTGCGGGGTCGTACGCAAGGACAGCGACCGCCACGGGCACGAGCGCGGCGCCCACGAGCAGCGCCGTCTGACCGATGATCGCCCGCCAACCCAGATGCCGTTGCCAAACACCCGCCCACAAGCCGATGGCCAGTACGCCGAGCAGCACTATGGTCGGGTACTTGAACCACACACCCAGGCCACCGAGAAAACCAGCGATGGCTACCCAGACGACGCGGCCATTGCGCAGATGCG
>JBDKSN010000163.1:0-19715 GCA_039680625.1 Anaerolineales bacterium
CGCTGCGCGCCAATGCCGATAGGCGTCTTCGCGAAAGGTGCCATACACGCCCAGATGCAGCGGGCCGCCCACATGGTCGAGCACGATGGTCGTCTCGGGGAAGGTGCGCGCCAGGTCGACCAGCTCGGCGAGCTGGGGATGATAGAGCCAGACGTCGAACGACAGGCCCTGTGGCGCGAGCTGGGCGAACCCCTCGCGAAAGCGCTCGTCGAGCAGCAGGCCGGGGGGCATGTTCATGTAGCCGTCGATGTCGGGAGATGCATCCCAAGCCACCGAATGGCGGATGCCGCGCAGGCGCGAGGGGCTGGCGGCGCGCAGCGCCTCGAGTACCTCAGCCACGGCGGCGCCCAGGCGCAGGTCGGCATGGGCGACGATGCCCGCGGCGATGGCCACCGGCCCGCCCGCCGCCGGTGCTACCTCGCGCTCGACGAACTCGACCTCGCCCACTGGCCGCAGCGCCTCGGGGCCGCTGTCGCGGTAAAAGGCCGAGCACTCGACGAACACGGTGCTGACGATGTGATGCCCGCAGGCGAGGTCGGCTTGCAGGTCGGGCAACAGGTAGCGCTGGCCGGGGCGTGCCCACAGGTGATGGTGCGGGTCGCAGATGGGCAGCTCGGGGTCAAGCGGCTCCTCGCTCACTTGGGCGAGCCAGGCGTCATGGTCGGTCATCGCGGGCCTCCGCGCAGCAGGTTGGCTCTATTGTAGGCGAGACTGGGGCCCGTCGCCAGCGCTGGCGCGCCTGGCCCAGTGGCGCTACACTCGACGCAGTTACTCGATCGAGGAGGCGCCCGCCATGCCGTTCTACCCCAACTGGGATTCCCTCTCGCGCTATACTGTGCCGCAGTGGTTCCAAGATGCCAAGCTGGGCATCTTTGTGCACTGGGGCGTGTATAGCGTGCCCGCCTTTGGCAACGAGTGGTACCCGCGCAACATGTACCGCGAGGGCACGCCCGAGTTCGCCCATCATCGCGAGACGTGGGGTCCGCAAGATCGCTTTGGCTACAAGGACTTTATCCCGCTCTTTACCGGCGCGCGGTTCGACCCCGAGGGTTGGGTCGACCTGTTCCGCGAGGCGGGCGCGCGCTATATAGTGCCCGTAGGCGAGCATCACGACGGCTTTCCCATGTTCGCCAGCGCCTTTACGCCGTGGAACGCCGCCAACCTCGGCCCCTGCCGCGACGTGGTGGCCGAGGTGGCTCGCGCCACGAGAGAGGCGGGGATGAAGGTCGGCGTGTCGTCTCATCGGGCGTTCAACTGGCGCTACTATACCTTTGGCCGCGGCATGGACACCGATCGGCCCGAGAACGTGCGGCTCTATGGCCGCCCCCACGCCGAGGGCCTGCCCGCCGATGCGCGCTTCTTGGCCGACTGGTTTGGCCGCGTCAAGGAGCTGATCGATCGCTTCGACCCCGATGTGCTCTGGTTCGACTTTGGCTGGCACGAACCCGAGTTCGACCCCTATCGCCCCCAAGTGCTGGCCTATTACTATAACCGCGCCGAGGAACGCGGCTATGAGCCGGTGCTGCAATACAAGGACAAACTGCCCGATGGCGTGGCCGTGTTCGATATGGAGCGGGGCAAGCTGGCCGACATTCGCCCCATCCCCTGGCAGACCGATACGTCCGTCTCGTACAAATCGTGGGGCTATGTCGCCGATGACGAGTTCAAGTCGGTCACCACGCTGGTGCACGACCTGGTCGACATCGTCAGCAAGAACGGCAACCTCTTGCTGAACGTCGGCCCGGCGCCCGACGGCACGATCCCCGAGGAGGCGCAGGCGCGGCTGCGCGGGCTGGGTCGCTGGCTGCGCGTGAACGGCGAGGCGATCTATGGCACGCGCCCGTGGGAGCGCTTTGGCGAGGGGAGCACGCCCGTGGTGGTGGGGCACCTCACCGAGCAGCAGAACGTGCCCTTTACCGCCGAGGACATTCGCTTTACCACGCGGCCGGGCGCCCTCTATGCCACGCTGCTGGGCTGGCCCAAGGGCGAGGCGTGGGTGCGCTCGCTGGGCACGGCGTCGAGCGTCGCCGGGCGCATCCGCCAGGTGACTCTGCTGGGCGATGGGCGGCCGCTCGCCTTCCGTCAGGAGGCCGACGGCCTGCACGTGGCCCTGCCCGAGCGGTGCTCTGGCGAGCACGCCTGGGTGCTCAAGGTGGCCCTGGCCTAGGACCGCGCTCACGCACCAGGGGCGGGTTGCGCCTCCGACCGACGCAGATAGCGCGCCAGAGGTACGAGCGCCAGCGCCAGCACATAGTTGACGCCCAGCGCCACTTGCAGGCTGGTAACGTCGGCCAGGGCGCCGGTCCATAACGGTGGCACCAGCGAGCCGAGGGTCAGCGACACGGTGAGCGCGCTCGTCACCGCGCCCGTCTGCACGGGAAAGCGCCGCGCGCCCTCGGCGAGCGCTGTGGGGAACAGCCCCGAGAGCGCCAGCCCCGTGCCAAACACGCCCAGGATGACCGCCAGCGCATGGCGACCCAGCACCACGGGCGGATAGGTCACCAGCAGCGCGGCGCCCAGCACCAGCAGCAGCCGCCCATAGCCCAACCGCTCGGCCAGGGCGGCGCAGACAAAGCGCCCCACAGTGAGGGCCACATAGAACACGGCCACGAGTGACACTGCGCCAAAGGTCGACAGGCCGGCCGAGTCTTGCGTAAAGATAGCCACCCAGGTCAGCATACTGGTGGCCACGCCATTGTAGATAAAGGCGATGGCCAGGAGCGCCAACACCGGTCCCTGGCGCACCACGGCGAGGTTGCTGGCTGCCTGGCGAGGGGGTTTGGACTCCCGCTCGGGCGCGACGCTGGCGAGGGCGTCGTTGCCGTGGCGGCGGTCGGCCAGCGCGCAGACCAGGCCATAGGCCAGCCACAGCGCGCCCGTGCCCGCCAGCAGCGTGCGCCAGGGCAGGCCCGCAGTCACCAGCGCGCCGATGAGCAGCGGCGACACGGCCGCGCCGGCGCCATACACGCCGTGGAGCAGGTTGAGCGCGCGAGCGCGGGCCTCTTGAGCCGCATCCGAGATCATGGCGTTGATGCTCGTCGACAGCGCCCCTTGCACCAGCCCGATGACCACATAGCCCAGCAGGAACACCGCCCACAGGTGCGCGCCCGCCGCCAGGGCCATGGCTACGCTCAGCAGTAGCGCCGACAACCACACCAGCCGTTGACGGCCCAGCGCATCGGAGCCGACGCCAGCCAGCAACGTGCCGATGATGCGCCCGGCGCTCGAGGCCGGCGTGAGCAAACCCATGGCCGTGAGGCCCAGTGCGGCGAACTCGCCGGCGATCGAGGGCATCAGCGCGGGCACCAGCGAGGCGCCCACGCCCACGAGCGCATAGCCAGCGTAGCCTATGGCCAGTTGTTTGCGCTGCAAAGCGCTCCTTTCGTGGCGGTGGTTCAGCCTTGGGCCGAAGAGCGCGCTTGCGCGGCGCGGCGGCAGGCGCGGATCCAGCGCGTGGCCCACTCATCGTGGCCCAGGCACAGGTCGGCGGCGCGGATGGTCTCCATCGTGCGCGCGTCGAGCGGGTTGGCAATGGCGCAGGTGACGCCGCGAGCCATGCCCAGGGCGAGGTAGGTGGCGTTCAGCGCTGGCCTGGCGGGCAGCCCAAACGAGACGTTGCTCGTGCCCAACAGGATGTTGACGCCCAGCTCGGCGCGGATCAGCGCGATGGCGTCGAGGGTGACGCGCGCAGCGGCGCTGTCGGCGCCCACGGCCAGGGTGATGGGGTCGACGACTACGTCGTTGGCCGCGATGCCCGTGGCCGTCGCCCGGGCGAGGATGCGCTCGGCCACGCGCAGCCGGCCCTCGGCGCTGGCGGGGATGCCGTCGTCGTCCATGGTCAGGGCGATCACGGCGGCGCCATAGTCCTTGACCAGCGGCAACACGCGGTCGAGCCGGGCGGCCTCGCCGTTGACCGAGTTGACCAGCGCCTTGCCGCGAACCACCTCGAGCCCAGCCTGCAACACCGCGGGATCGGCGCTGTCGAGGCAGAGGGGCAGGGTGGTGGCCTCCTGGAGCGCGGTCACTGCGGCGCGCATGAGCGCGGCCTGGTCGAGCCCGGGCACGCCCACGTTGATGTCGAGCAAGTCGGCGCCGGCGGCCTCTTGAGCGGCGGCGTCGCGCAGGGCCAGGGCCATGTCGCCGCGGCTCCACGCGGCCGTGAGCCGCGCGCGGCCGGTGGGGTTGAGGCGCTCGCCGATGACGACCAGCGGGCGCTCGGCGCCGATGGTCACGGTGCGCATCGCTGAGCAGACGGTGGTCTCGACCGCGTTCGTCGTCATGGGCGCTCCTTGGTGGCGGGATCGTCGAGCACAGACAGCACTTCGAGCGCCGTCTCGTGGCGGTTGTACGAGGGCATGAGGTATACGCCAGCGAAGCGATCCCTGGCCGCGAGCAGTAGCTCTTGGGCTAGGCGCACGCCCTCGCGGTGGCCATCGCCGCCGGCGGCGCGCATCCTCGCCAGCGCCTCGTCGCTCACGGTGATGCCGGGCACCTCGTTGTGCAAGAACTCGGCGTGCCGCTGGCTGAGCAACGGCAAGAGGCCCAGGAGCACGGGCGCGGCGATCGGCTCGCCATAGACCTCGAGGAAGTGCTCCCACACGGCGAGGTCATACATGGGCTGCGTCATGACGAACTCGGCGCCCGCGGCGAGCTTGTCTTTGAGGCGGCGCGCCTCGGTGGCCAGGTCGGGCTTGGTGGGGTCCACAGCCACGCCCACGCAAAAGCCCGCCGGGCTGCCCATCTCGCCGCCGGCTAGGTCGTGCCCCTGGTTCATCTGCTGGATGATGCGCACCAGGCCGATCGAGTCGATGTCATACACGCCGGTGGCGCCGGTGACGTCGCCCAGCGAGGGCGGGTCTCCCGTGAGGGCAAGGATGTTGCGCACACCCAGCGCGTGGGCGCCGATCAGGTGCGCCTGCAGGCCCATCAGGTTCCGGTCGCGCGTGGTCAGGTGCAAGATGGTCTCGCTGCCCGTCTGGGCCTGGATGAGCTGACAGGCGGCCAGCGCATCCATGCGCACGCGGGCCATGGGGCTGTCGGTGATGTTGATCGCGTCGACCACGCCGCTGGCCGCGAGGGCGCGGGCGTGGCGCAACAGCGCGTCGGCGTTGAGGCTGCGTGGCGGCGAGAGCTCCACGGCGACCACAAAGGCGCCCTCGGCAAGCTTGACCTTGAGCCGGGTGGGCGCGGGCACGCCCTCTGAGCTAGGGCTGGTCGCAGCCGCAGGCGCGGCGGGCCACAGGGCCGTGGCGGTAGGCGCGGCCGCGGCGGGCTGGCCCAGCGCCGCGTCGAGCGCCTGGCGCATCGCGGCGATGTGCGCGGGTGTGGTGCCGCAACAGCCGCCGAGCACCGTCACCCCCGCCTGCAGGAACTCGCCCACGCGCGCGGCCAGGTAGGCCGGCGTGGCGCGATAGATGAGCCGCCCGCCCGCACGCGACGGCAGGCCAGCGTTGGGCATCGCCGAGACCAAGGTTGCGCCAGCGGCTACCAGCTGTTCGGCCACGCCCAACACGCCCTCGGGTCCGGCGCCGCAGTTGACGCCGATCACGTCGGCGTGGAGCTCGAGCAGCGCGTTGGCCACCTTGAGCGCCGACTGGCCCAGTGGCGTGCGGCCGTCTTCGGCGAAGGTGGCCTGGGCGATCACGGGCAGCTCGCTCAGCTCGCGCACGGTTTGCAGCGCCAGGCAGAGCATGTTCAGATCGCCAAAGGTCTCGAGGATGAACAGGTCGACGCCGCCGTCGAGCAGGCCCTCGATCTGCTCGCGATAGAGGTCGCGGGCGCGCTCGGCGGTGATCTCGCCCAGGGGGTGCAGCGCCACGCCGAGCGGGCCGATGGCGCCGGCGATCCAGGCGGTGCTACCGGCGATGTCGCGGGCATAGCGCGCCAGGCGTGCGCCGCGCCGGTTGATCTCGCGCACGCGCTCGGCGATGGCGAAAGGCCCCAGCACCGCGCCGTTGGCGCCGAAGGTGTTGGTCTCGATCAGCTCGGCCCCGGCCGCGAGGTAATCCAGATGGATGCGCTGCACCAGCTCGGCGTTGTCGAGGTTGGTGGCCTCAAAGCACTGTGCCGGAGCGACGCCCCGCGCATAGAGCTCGGTGCCCATCGCGCCATCGGCCAGCAAAGGGCCACGTCGCAGCCTGGCCAGGAACGGGTGCTCCACGATCGTTGCCTCCTACAAAACCCAAGGCGAGGCCGCCCTCGGCCCACGATGCCCCCCATTATACGAGGGGGCGCGCGATGCCCAAGGCCGCCTCGCCCTCGACCGCTACGCCAGATACTCCCACAGCAGCAGCAAGAACACGCTGGCCGTCCACGTATAGCCCGGGGCGCGCCAGCCCTTGCCCGTGAGCGCGTCAAAGTTCTCGTACGCGCCGCCGGCGGTAAAGGCCAGCATGTCGCAAAAGCGCTGCGCGATGTCGCGGGCCAGCTCGACCTCGCCCGCGCGCGCCAGCCCGTCGACGATCAAGTAGGTGCTCGGCGCCCAGATGGGGCCTCGCCAGTACCCGTCAGACTCATACAGCGGGCTAGTGGGCTGCTCGGTGGCCGGGCCAAAGGGCGTCATATAGTTCTCGCGCAGGTCGCGCACCAGGGCGGCGCGCTTGTCGGCGTCGAGCAGGTCTCCCAGCACGAGGGGGATGAGGTTGAGCAACGAGCGCTGCGGGTGAGGCGTCTCGTGGGTGCGGGTGAGCCGCGCCACAAAGCCGCCGCCCACGCCCGCGCCGGGCTCCCAGCTGTGGGCGTAGAGCCGCGCCAGCATCTGCTGAGCCTCGGCCTCCCAACGGTCGCCATCGCCGGGCCGGCCCAACAGCCGCGCCAGCCGCGCCAGGCAGCGCAGCTGCAGCACCAGATGGGCGGCCAGGTCAGGCGATTCGAGGAAAAAGCCGGCGTCAAAGGTCGTCGCGTTATCCCAGCCGCTGTCACAGCCCTGCGGATACTCGGGGATACCGTCGCCATCCGAGTCGCGATAGAACTGCCACCAGCGCGCCTGTTTGGCCAGGCCGTCATAGGCCTGCTGGAGCACCTCGGTCGGGTAGGTCTGCGTGTCGAGCAGCTTGTTGAGCGCCCAGCCGTGGATGGGGGGCTTGGTGACGGCCCAGTAGGTCTCTTGATTCGGCGTCCACACGTCGGGCAGCGCGCCCGTCTCGGCCTGCAAGTAGAAGGGGGCCAGGAACTGGTGCAGCGCAAACTCGCCGTCGGCGCGGGCGATGGCCAGGGCGTTGAAGCAATGGTCCCACGACCACATGGCGCTCATGGTCTTTTTCGACATGATCATGGCGTCGTGCACATACACATCCTCGGCGCGCACCACGCACGACCAGAGGTTATACCAGCAGGTGAGGGCCATCTCGCGATAACGCTCGGGCGCGGGGGGCATCTGCTCGCGCCAGGCCTCCCACTCGGCCTGGGCCGCGGCGGCCACATCCTCAAAGCGGGTGCCGGTGAGGTCGCGCTTGGTCTCGACGGGGGCGATGCGCAGCGCAAAGAGCGTGGCCTGTTCGTCGCCCGCGCCGCAGGGCGCGACGTGGATGCTCGTGTTGCGGTTGACGGCCGGGTTCGACTCCCAAGGGCGCACGGGGCCATCGAGCCAGCCGCGCCCCTGCAACACCTGCACCTGGGCATAAAAGTGGCAGCGCACCGAGAGCACTTCGAGGGTGCCGTCGGCGTTCTCGACGCCATAGCCCATCTCGCCCTGCATGGCCGGCCCGCCGACGATGCCAGTGGTGGCTAGCGTGGCGAGCAGCTCTTCGGTTACGCCCGAGGGCAGCACCCGGGCGTGATCCAGGTGCACCTCCAGGCCGTCGACGCTCCAGAGCAACGTGTTGTCGTCGAGCACGGCAATGTGACAGGCGCCGCCGCCCTCGGCCGAGACGGTCAGCTCGGCGGGCGTGGCCGTGGCGGTGATGGCCACCGGCTGCCCCGCGCGCGTGAAGCGGGCGATGTAGGCGCGATCCTCGCCAAAGCGGCGGCGGTCGTTGTGGATGGTCAAGGTGTGCTCGGCGGGGTTGTGGGTCACCGCCACATAGGCGCCATAGCGGCTGAAGGGGGTCTTGGCTGGGTCAAAGGTGAGGGTAAGGGTCGACATGTTGCCTCCTGAGAGGGAAATCGTCAGGGTGAGCTTGCCACAGGGCGCGCGGGCCGTCAAAGCGGGTGGGACGAGGCGTAAAGAGGGGCATGTCTCGGCGCGGCGGGCACGTCTATCTAGAGAGGGTGCGCCCGAATGGCGCGCCCAGCTGGCTTGGGAAAGGAGTCGCCCATGTCTACCCTCACCACGCTGCTCGCCCGCGCCGCCGCCGACCTCTCGGATGCGGCCCACGCCACCTGGTCGACCGATGAGCTGACCGCGCACCTGCGGCAGACGCTGCATCAGCTCGACCTGGCCGCGCCCGTGCCCACCGCCGCCGTGCTCACGCCCACGGCTGGTTCGCGCGAGCTGAGCCTGGCCTCGCTGGGCGCCATCGTCGCCCTGTTCGATGTGTGGTATCCCTACGCCGCCGCCGAGGCAGAGCAGCCGCCGCCGCGCATAGCCTGGCGCTGGCTCACCGCCGACACCCTCTGGCTCGAGCTGGACGAGCCGCCCGACGGCGTGCGGCAGGCGCGCGTGCTCTATGGCGCGCCGTACACGGTCGACGGCCTCGACGGCGCCAATCTCACTACGCTCGATCGCTATGGCGAGGATCTGCTGGTGCTGGGCGCCACGGCTGCGGCCGCCGAGCAACTCGCTTTGGCGCGCACGGGCGCCATCACCGTCACGACGGCTACTCCCGAGCAGTTGGCGGCCTGGGCGCGGTCGCGTCGGGCGCGGTTCGAGGCGGGGCTGGCGCGCCTCGCCGCCGGGCGGGCGCCGTCTGGCGACCCCCGCGCCTGCTGGCCAGAGGCGGTGTAGCATGGAGATCCTCCGCGCGACCGTCGAGGCCTATGATGCGGCCACCCACACCGTGGCCGTGCGCCCCGCGCGGCACCCGGGCGCGTTGTTCACCGAGGTGCCCCTCGCCCGAGACTGCCCCGCCGAGCTGGCCCAGCCCGGCCAGGCCCTGGCCGTGGCCCTGTGGGACGATGGGTCGGCGCTGGCCCTCGCGCCCTATGCGGGCCTGGCCATCTGGCCGACCAGCGGCGCCGCCCACGAGCTGGGCAACACGCCGCTCGTCTCCACGGAGGCCAACCAAGAGATCGCCCACCCGGGCGTGGCCGTGACGCTAATCACCGTGGTCACCAGCTACTTTTGGGTATGGCAGATGACCAACTGGAACACCGCCACGCTGCGTGCCCCGCTGGGCTATGTGCAGACCGAGCTGAACGGCGCGCCGCTGCCGCCGATGTCTCTGTTGGGCTACGCCTCGCAGGGCAAGTGGTACCCGCTGCCGCTGTGCTTTCGCACAGCACAAGCGTATCCGCCGGGGAACTATGTCTTTCGACCGCGCTATCACTTTTACTTTGCGGGCGACAGCACCTATACCACATCGACCACGTTGAGCGTGATGGCGCTGCCCGCCTGAGGCGGCTGTGTAGGGAAAGGAGGAGGGAGATGCGCACCGTCTCGGCAACGCTGCGAGCCGCCGGCCTGGACTGGAACGGCCGGCCAGTGGCCCGCGTCACCGTGCGCGACCGTCGCCTGCGCTGGCGGCCGCGCCTGGCCTATCCCGCCAACCGCGACACGCCCTATGTGGCCCAGGCCAGCTCGGGCGTGTGGATGCTCCGCGTCAAGACCGACGCCGCCGGCGACCTCTGGCTGGCGCGCATCGAGTCGGCCCGTGATCCGGGCGACGCGTGAAACACCTGGGTGCGCATCGCCAGCGGTGTGGCCGCGGCAGATGGCGACTGCGCCATCGCCACCTGGCAGGGCAAATGGTATACTTATTATATCAACAGTATCAACCGCGTGTATCGGCTCGTCTCCACCGACAATGGCCTCACCTGGAGCGCGCCCACGCTGGTGCGCGCGTGCAGCCGGGCGGGCTTTGTCGCCGCGGCGGGCAACTGGGTCTTTTGCCAAGAGCACCAGGTGCACGCCTATGTGAGCGATCCGAATACGAGCGCGTTGAGCGGCCCTTTCACCCAGGTCTCGCCGACGACCAATGGCGGGCACGGCCTGGCCGCTACCCGCGACGCTGCCCCGGGCGACAGCAATCCGGCGGCGCCGCTGCGCCTGCTGTTCACCGTCAAGGGCGACGTCTGGGCGGTGACCTTCGACCCCGTCGCGCGGGCCTATGGCGCCGCTCGTCGCGTGGCCCCGGGCGCCGACCAAGAGCCTGCCGGCGCCGCCGACTATCGCTATCCCGCGCTGTGTTGCGTGTCGCCGGGGCAGCTCGTGGCCACCTGGATCGAGCGGCACGACGCCAGCCTCACGGGCGAGTCGGCCAGTTGGCGCTATCCGGTGGCGCGCATCAGCCTCGGCGGCGCCAGCGCGGGCGACGAGGCCCATCTCGGCAGTGAGGTGCCCCTGGCTGCGCCCGGAGAGACGATCGCGCGCATGGCCGCGCTGTTCGATGCCACCGAACAGACCGTTTACCTGGGCAACGACCGCCTGGTGTTGACGGCGCGCACCTATAGCGAAGACCCCGTCTGGTGTATGCGCTTTGGACCCGAAGAGGTGCCCGAGTACACACTCTCGCAGCGGGCCAACCAGCCGGCGACGCTCACCGTGGCGCTCGCCGACCGCGAGGGAGAGTGGCCCTATCTAGGCGTCTATCGCTATGCCGAGGCGCCGCTCTGCCCGCTGGCCGAGGTCACCCTCGAACGCGGCTATGACACCGCCGCTGGCCGTGAGACGGTCGCCCTGCCGCCGTTCTATGTCACCCGCGTGCAGCGCACCGAGGGCCAAGAGGGCGGCTGGGTGCGGTTGACCTGCACCGACGCGCTGGGCCTGCTGGCGCTGTGGCGCGCGCCCGAGGCGCTGTTGTGGAAGGGACGCGCCATCCGCTGGCTGCTGGCCGAGCTGTGCGCGCGGGTGGGCTTGCGCTACCGCGATGCGGGCGAGGCGGCGCTGGGGCGCACCGTGCCGCTCTTTGCCCTGCCCGCCGGGCAGGCGGCGCTCGACGGCGTGCTCGCTCTGTTGCGCTTGGGCGGCTGCGTGGCTCGCGTGCACCCCGATGGCGCCCTGCAACCGCTGCCCTGGCCGCAGGGCGCCTCGCCGACGATGACTATCGGCGCAAACGGCGAAGTGCGACGCGGCGCGTTCGGCCTGCAGGTGCTGGGCGCTGGGGGCCTGCGCCCAGCCACCAACGTGCGCATCAGCTCGGGCGGGGCCTATGCCGAGGGCGAGGCCATCGCCGACGCCTGGGCGCTGGGCCTGCGGCTCACCGAGGCGTTGCACGACGAGCGGATCGGCCTGGATACAACCATGGCCGCCACCGTGCGCGACCGCGAGCTGGCCCTGGCGGCGCTGGGCTGGCGCGCCGATGAGGCGACGATCCCCTTGCGCGTCGACCTCGATCTGTGGGATGCGGCCACCCTGCACTGCGCGGCGACCGAGCGCGTGGGCGAGGCGCAGGGGCGCATCGTCACCGGCCTCTGCGAGCGGCGCGTGGCCCGCACGGGCGTGGCTGAGCTGGAGGTGACGCTCGGCCGCGCGTGAGAGCCGACATCCACATCACGCCCCTCACGGTTTGCGCCGCGAGGGGCGTGGTGTTTGTGGCCCTTGGCTTAGGCCTCGATCGCCACCTGCTCCAGGTACGCCTTGCCGCAGGCCTCGGCGTAGCGCGCTACCTGGCGCCGCGTCGCGCCCACGCCCTCGCGCGTCGATGCCGAGACGGGCACCGTCTCGGGCGCCGGCCCCTCGGCCAGTAGCTCGTACAGCACGCGGCCATCCATCGTCGCTGGTGGGACAATGCCCAGCAGGTGGAGCACCGTCGGCGCTAGGTCGACGATGCCGCAGGGCACGTCAGACACCGTCTGCCGCTTGATCCCCGCACCCCAGGCCACAAGGGTGTTGTGCAGCGCATAGGGGCTCGTCGAGCCGTGCGTGGCCACGTTGCCGCCGCTGCGCCCGGCCACCAGCCCGGGCACTCCCTCGCCGTTGACGCCATCCGACCAGCGCGGCGAGTACATGAGCGGCGCCGCTCGCCGGTGCCCTCCTCCCGCGGCGCTCTGCGGCAGCGCCCCCGAGCAAGCCACGCCCGGAGCGCACCACAGGTCATCGCGCACGAACACGGCGCTGACCCAGGGCTGTTCGAGCAACCAGCTGGCCAGCTCGCCCACACGGGGCAGGGTGGCGGCGTCGAGGTACAGGCTGTTGCTGGCGCGCACCACATCGGTCGAGTCGGGCGTGGCCTTGAAGCCCGCCTCGATGAGCGCCGCCTGCACGGGGTGCTCATAGCCGATGGTGTCGAACCCGTGATCCGACAGGCAAAAGACCGTGAGCGGCTCGTCGAGCGTGGCGCTCAGCTCGATCACCAGCGCCTCGACCTCGGCATCCACGTGGCGCAGCATAGCCACGGCCTCGGCAGAGCGCAGGCCATAGCCGTGTTGCGCGTGATCCGGCTCGGTGAGCCAGAGGGTGACCACGTCGGGCGCGGTCGCTGGCAGCAGCACCTCGCGCAGCGCGTCGATGACGAGGCGGTTGCGCGTCACCGAATCGGCCTGGTCGTCGCCAAAGGCGCGATAGCGTGCCCGTAGCTCAGCGGCAAAGGCCGCTGGCCAGGCCACCGCCCAGTTGACGATCGGGCCGGTGACCGTCGGGTTGGTGAGGTAGGTAGTGCCGGGCGAGCCCGACCCGCCCGAGGCCATGCGGCGGCCATGTTGTTGAAGCACCTGGCCCAGGGTGGGCGCGGTGAGCAGCGGGCCGCCCTCGGCGTCGGCCATGGCCTGTAGCAGGCGCCAATCGGCGCACGAGAACGGCTTGGCTGGGTCGACGGCGGGCACATACAGCTCGTTGTCGACCAAGCCATGCTTGGCCGGATAGCAGCCCGTGGTCAGCGCCGCCGCGTTGATGCGCGTGGCGCTGGGCCACACGGCGTGGCTCGAGCGGCAAAACACGCCCTCGCGGCCCATGCGCGCCAGGTAGGGCGTGAGGTCATCGCCGATCATGTCGGGCCGCAGCCCATCCCACACGACTAGCAGGATCATCTCTCGCCCCTCGAGGCGTGGCGGGTGTTGGGGCGCTCGGGTCAGCCGAGCAGGCCCAGGTCTTGCATCCAGGCCTCAAAGGCCTTGGGCCAACCGGCGCAGGCGCCGCCATAGACGCCCAGGCCAAAGCCGTGGCCGCCCTTGGCATAGTGATGGACCTCAAAGGGCACGCCCGCGGCCTTCCACGTGCGCGCAAACTTGATCCAGGTGGCGTCGGGGTCGGCGAACAGGCCGTCGTCGTTGGCCTGCATCATAAAGAGCGGCGGCAGGGCGGGCAGCTTCTCGGGCCAGACGGCAAAGGCGCCATAGAACAGGCCGATGAAATCTGGCCGGCAACTGACCCGCTCGATCGGGTCGATCGCCTTGGCATCACCCTCGTCGCTGTTGAGCGTGGTCGACGCGGTGAGGTGGCTCCCTGCCGAAAAGCCGCACATGCCGATGCGCTGTGGGTCGATGCCCCACTCGGCCGCGCGAGCGCGCACCGTGCGCACGGCGCGCTGGCCGTCGCTCAAGATGGCGCCCCACACGGCGGGGTTCATCTCCAAACCCATGCCCTTCTCGGGGTCGGGGCGCACGCGGTATTTGAGCACAAAGGCGGTGACGCCGAACGAGTTGAGCCACTTGGCCACGTCATAGCCCTCTTTGTCGATGGCCAAGAGCACATAGCCGCCGCCGGGCGCCACAACCATGGCTGTGCCGTTGGGCTTGTCGGCGGGGTAGACGGTCAATGTGGGGTCGATCACATAGCGCACGACGCGGTTGAGCCTGCCCGGCAGGGGCATGTTGGTGTCCTCTTCCCAGCTCTCGACGCCGCCCTTCTTGAACGAATAGGTAGGCCCGGCGGGCCACAACGGCAGCTCATAGGGTTCCATGTTGTCTCCTCGATCTCCTGATGATCATCCCTTGGCCCAATGGTGAGACGAACGGGCGCGCGCAGCGCCGCTGCTCAGCCGATGATGCCCAGATCCTTGAGCCACGCGGCCATGGCCGTGGGCCAGCCCGACACCGCGCCGCCATAGACGCCCAGGCCAAAGCCATGGCCGCCCTTGGCATAGAAATGCACCTCCACGGGCACGCCCGCGGCCTTCCACGTGTGGACGAACGCGGCCCAGCCGTCGGGTTCGCCAAAGAAGGGGTCGTCGACGGCCTGCATCATAAAGAGCGGCGGCAGCGCGGGCAGCTTCTCGGGCCACTGGGCGCGTGGCCCATAGAGCAAGCCGACGAAATCCGGCCGGCTGCTCACACGCTCGATGGGGTCGGCGGCCGTCGAGTCGCCCTCGTCGCTGTCGAGGAGCGTCTGCGCCGTGAGCACGCTCCCCGCTGAAAAGCCGCACATGCCGATGCGCTGCGGGTCGACGCCCCACTCGGCGGCGCGAGCGCGCACCGTGCGCACAGCGCGCTGGCCATCGCTCAAGATGGCCCCCCAGATGCCCGGGTGTAGCTCGAGCGCGGGGCCGTTGTCGGCGGTGGGTGTGGGCCGCACGCGATACTTGAGCACTACCGCCGTCACGCCCAGCGTGTTGAGCCACTGGGCGACGTCATAGCCTTCCTTGTCGATGGCGAGCAGGCTAAAGCCGCCGCCCGGGGCGACGATCATCGCCGCGCCGGTCGCTCGGTCGGCGGGCGCGGGGAACACCTTGAGCGTGGGCGTGGTCACATTGCGCACCACGCGGTTGACCACGCCGGGCCGGGGCATCACATCGTCGTCGGTCCACGCCTCCGCGGCGTCATTGCGAAAGACGTAGGTTGGCCCGTCGGGCCAGAGCAAGACCTCGAATGGCTCCATCGCGATCTCCTTTATGTTGGGAATGCGCCAGGGCCGCTCGCCCTAGGCGATGATGCCCAAGTCCCTCAACCACGCGGCCATCGCCATGGGCCAGCCCGACACCGCGCCGCCATAGACGCCCAGGCCAAAGCCGTGGCCGCCCTTGGCATAGTGGTGCAACTCAACGGGCACGCCCTGGGCGCGCCAGCCGCGGACAAAGCGCAGAAAAGTGGTGTCGGCGTCGGCAAAGAGGCGGTCGTCGTCAGCCTCGACGATGAACGCGGGCGGCAGGGGTGGTACTTCCTCGGGCCAGTCGCCGCGCGCGCCATAGATCAGCCCGACGAAATCCGGCCGGCAGCTGACGCGCTCGATGGGGTCGGCCGCTGTCGAGTCGCCGGCGTCGCTGTGCAGCGTAGTCTGCGCCGTCAAGCGACTGCCGGCTGAAAAGCCCATCATGCCGACGCGTTGCGGGTCGACGCCCCACTCGGCCGCACGAGCGCGCACTGTGCGCACGGCACGCTGGCCGTCGCTCAAGATAGCGCCCCACACCGCAGGATGGATCGGCGTGGCCATGTCGCGGTGCGCATCTGGCCGCACGCGGTACTTGAGTACCACGGCCGTCACGCCCAGCGTGTTGAGCCACTGCGCGACGTCATAGCCCTCCTTGTCGATGGCCAGCAGCATCATGCCGCCACCCGGGGCGACGATCATGGCGGCGCCGGTGGCTCGGTCGGCGGGCGCGGGGAACACGGTCAGCGTCGGCTCGCTCACATAGCGCACGATCCGGTTGACCACACCGGGCCGTGGCATCACATCGTCATCGGTCCAGGTCTCAACGCCGCCGGGCTTGAAAGCGTAGGTGGGGCCAGCGGGCCAAAGTGAGCACTCGTTTGGGTTCATGAGCAGCCTCCTAGGGCACCACGCATCTTGCGGCGGCAGACACTCGATGCCGCACCGCCACGGTTCGGATGAGAGACACGCGGCACATTCTAGAGGCGGGCACGGGCAACGTCAAGGCTACTGTGGATGTGCACTTGGCGCAATTCACAAGCACTGCATTCCTGTCATTACGACAGGAATCGTCTATTCTACACGTCGCTTTTCTTCTTCCTTTTGTCCCTATAATCAGTTACAATGGCCATAGTCGGATTGGGCATCGCTCTCTTCACTTTGGGGAGGGTCTTGGCGGATGAAACGTCGCACTGTGCTCGTGTTCGTGCTGTTGCTCTCGCTGGTCTTTACCGGAACGGCAGCTTCCAGGCCCAAGCCCAAGATCTGCGCCACGATCTCGTCGGGGCAGATCGTCTATCCCGAGGGGCACTATTGGGCGGGCACACGCGTCAAGAACGGCTTTGACGACTATGGGTTCAGCTATCACCTCCAGTACTTTACCGGGCCATTCGTAAACAGCAACCTGGGCTTTTGGGGCTTTCCACCCTACAAAGGGGACTATGCGGCCTATATCGCCGCCAACCCCGACGCCGCCGCGCTCGGCGACCCAGCCGATCCCAACAGCTACTGGGCGCTCAAAGACCTGACCCTGGTGATCACTTGGAACGAGGCCTATCGCTCACGCACCGATTGCGATGGCGATGGCTGGTTTGACCGCCACGCGGGCGCCGAGACCTATATCGGCACGGGCGCCTGGTACACCAATCAGGTGCGGGGCACCTTTGCCGGGCAAGCCTATAACACCTACTCGATGGTGGCCGCCGTGCCTGCCGACGCCACGCTGGTCGATGGCTACTGGTATACGGCCGCGGGCGAAGAGTTCGGCTATGCCGTCGACGATGCGGCCATCGGCATGGCGGGCGTCTATGACTGGATGGAGGGCGTCGGCGTGCTCTATGAGGGCGTGGGCTATCAGCAGCAGCGCGCCAGGCACATCGGGCGGCCAGATCGGCCCGGTATGGGTGGCTGGAAGAACGCCATCGCCGCCCAGGCGGGGAGAAGTCTGATCTCGCCCTGAGCGGGGATAGGGAGGGCGAGACCAAGGCTCGCCCTCTAGTGTGAGGTTCGTACGCCAGAGGCGCGGCCCACCTGGACCGCGCCTCTGCCTAGGCCCCAGCGCCGACGCTAGCGATAGCTCAGCCCAAAGCCAAAGGGGAAGAGCGGATCGGGATCGTCGTGCGCCACGTCGGTGCGCCGGGCAAGAACCGCCGCCATGCTGCGCGGCAGGTTGAAGGGCAGCTTGCCCTCTGGGCGCGCGCGGCCGGCGAGCACGTCGGCCACGGCCAGGTCGTCAGCGCCATAGTGCGCCAGCACTGCCGCCACCTGGTCGATGAACTCGCTGAGCACTGCGGGCCGGTCGAGCTCGATGACCACCACCACGGGCACGCCCGTGGCTGCCAGCCGCTGGATCGCGGCCAGCTCCTCAGCGTTCGCCGCGTCGGCATAGGCCAGCGTGCCCTCGTGCCGCAACGGGCCGCCGCCGGGCCGCCGACCGCCCGCGCCGCCCTCGCCCGCCGCCGGGCCGATGGGCACAAAGAAAGTGGGCTGGCCCACCAGCTGATAGGGCGCCTCGACGGCGATGATGGCTACGTCGGCCTGCTCGGGCGTGTCGACCGGCGTGCCCAGAGTGGCCACCGCCTCGGGCGAGAGGTTCTCGGCATAGACCTTGCGCCCAGGCCCGAGCGGCAGCAGGTTCTGGGCGTTCTTGAGCAGGGTGAACGAGCGACGCGTGGCCGCGCGACCCGCCGCCGTGGCGCGAGGCCCGCCCACCACCTCGCCGGCGCGCTCGGCGTCGACATAGGGGTTCTCGAACAGGCCCATCTGGTACATGGGCGTGAGGATGCGCCGCATCGACTCGTCGAGCCGCTCTTCGGTAACGACGCCGGTCTGCACCAGGCTCAATAGCACCTCGCTGTCGGTCTCACCACCGAGGTGATCGTGCCCCGAGGCGACGATGAGGCGCACGCGCTCGGCGAGGGGCTGGTCCTCCACGCCCCAGGGCATGGTGCGAGTGATGCCCCAGTCGGTGACAACCTGGCCGTCATAGCCCAGTTCGCTGCGTAAAAGGCCCTGGATCAGCTTGGCCGAAAAGCCCGCACCCACCGTGTCGATGCCGAGGGGGATCGCATAGCAGGTCATCACCGCGGCGGCGCCCGCCTCGAACGCCGCGCGGAACGGCTGCAGGTGATACTCGAACTGTCCGCCGGGGTAGGCGGCAAAGCGCCCGTAATAGTTGTGAGGGTCGGTGCCGTCGACCACGGGGCCGTCTCCGGGAAAGTGCTTGACCGAGCAGAGCACGCTCTCGGTGTTGACGCCCGTACCCGCCTGCATCCCCTCGATGTAAGCGCGCACCAACGTGGCGCACAGCGGACCGTCTTCGCCAAAGGTGCCCGGGATACGCGGCCAGCGCGGCTCGGTGGCCACGTCGGCCATGGGCGCGATGTGATAGCGCACGCCGATGGCGCGCTGCTGCTCGTTGGCCAGGCGGGCCAGCTCGCGCACCAGGCCGGCATCTCGCGTGGCGGCCTGGCCGAGCTGCGGCGGCCACGGAGCAAAGCCCGCGCGCGGGTTGCCATTGCGCGGGTCGGTGCCGAACACGATGGGGATGCCCAGCCGCGAGCCCTCGGCCAGCTCTTGCAGGGCGTTGTTCCAGCGCGCCTCGATCACCGGCGGCCAGCCGCCAAAATTGTTGACATAACGCATGTGTCGTTCGAGCACCATCTGCTGCGGCGAGAGCATCGCGGGCTGGGGCAGGTGGCCCACAAAGCGCGGCTCGAACGGGCGGCCGGCGTCGGGCAGCGGCTGCGCGGGTTCGTCGAGCAGCTCGCCCTCGGGGCCGATGTAGGCGCCGTGGTTCGAGGCATAGTGCATCAAGCCGACCTTTTCCTCGACAGTGAGCCGCGCGATGAGGTCGGCCACGCGCTCGGCCACGGGCCGGCGCCAATCCTCATAGGGGTCGAGCACGCCGTTCTTGTTGAGGTCCTTGAAGGTGAGGCCGTCGATGTGCAGCAACGGAGCGGCACGGGCGACCAGGGGAACGAGCGGAGTCTGCGGCGACATCCTGCGCCTCCTTGCGTTCGGTGAGATGGCGGCATGATAGCGGGGGCCGTGGAGGCGGTCAAGGCTCGTATTGGCCGCGCCTCTCATTGGTCGGCCGTCGCCGCTATGCTACAATCCACACAGCTAGCAGCGCAAAGGGGGCGCATGCGCAAGAGGTCGTGTCTCGTGCAGCTCATCCTGCTGGGGATCGTCGTCGTCGTGCTGGCACTGGCGATCCGGCAGGCCTTTGCCCGACGCCTGATTACGAGTGAGGGGCAGGCGACGATCGTCGCAACGGCCAGCATCGAGCCAACGACGCTCGTTGAGGCGACGGCCTCTATTGCGCCCACCGCGGCGGCGACCGCGGCGCCCGTGGAACAGGCCGGCGCTGTCGAGCCGCCCTTGACCCTGGCTGGCAGCCGGCCGGTGATGTTCGCCGAGGGCTATCCCGTAGGGCTGGCCGTGGCGGGCGACTGGCTCTATCTGGCTGGCCTGCGCGAGGCCGACGACGGTGCCTTTGTGGCGCGGGTGGCGCTGAGCGACTATGGCGTGAGCGACGCGGTGGCGTTGCCCCTGGCCCCCGGCTATGCGCCGGGCGGCATGGCCGCTGGCCCCGATGCCGTGTGGCTGGCGCTCGGAGGCGCCGACGCTGGCGCGCTGTTGGCGCTCGATGGCGCGACCCTCGCGCCGCTGCGGTCGGTGGCGGTGCCCGTGCCGGTGCGCGCGGTGGCCGTCTCGTCCGAGGGTGCGCTGTATGCCAGCCGCTGTGCGCCGGGCGAGCTGCTGCAGCTATCGGCCGAGGGGGCGGTGCTGGCGCGCCGCGCCACACCCGACGACGCGTGCTATACCGACCTGGCTTATGTGGCCGGCCAGATCGTGGGCGTGGCCACGGTCTATG